>JAZRWQ010000113.1:0-12746 GCA_045599805.1 Eubacteriales bacterium
ATATAAACTTCTCTATCAGAATAAGCAATACTCCGGGAAGTCCGAGAATAACTGATATGCCGACATTAAGTATGGAATATCCGACCTCAATCCCGAAGACCGGAGATAATAGATTCAATAGAAATAATCCGGCAATACCGAAGACACTGTTAAATACGACATAGCTTTTCTTTGCAAAAAATCTTATTATAAAATACAGTAAAAAAATAATAAGTATGCCGGCGCCGAGATATAACAGTATGTCCTTCATAAAATAATCCCCTTAGCAGAATAATCCTTGATGATTGATTATATGATTGTGACGGAGGGATTTATTATGAATTTTATTATACTTAAGAAAAAAATGATTGAGAAGTATTTATTTACAGTGCTCTGCATTGTATCGGTCATTGGCTTTGCGCTTATTTTACCGCAAAAAGCCAATGAGGTTTTTAGTGTTATTGATATATCCTCAAACGAAGGCAGGATTAACTATCTCAATTCTAAAGGAATAATTACCGAAGATGAAGCCTTTGAAAGCTCAAATATGATAATTCCGATAGAATTTGACAGCACAATGAATGATTATAATGGATTACAGAAATCCCAGGGGTTTGATCTTACAAAATACACGGGCTGCACTGTTAAAAGATACACATATAAAGTTTTGAATTATCCAAACAGCGACATCGCGTTTGCATCACTTTATGTTTATAATAAAGAAATTATTGCGGCCGATATCTATACACCCGGGATCAACGGTGAAATGCACGGAATAGATTATCTTTTATCACCTAAATAAAAAAGTGCAAGCGTTCCCGGACCGCAATGTGCGCCGATGACCGGCCCGACGTATGTTATATGCTTTACCGAAACACCGAATCGCAAATTGAGTTCGTGCGCGAGCATGGAGGCATCCTCGTTACAATCGGCATGAGAAATAAATACAACTCCGTTTTCGGAATCGAGCGCGGATTCACCATACTTTCTTGCCAAGGTCTTTATGGCAGCCCGTCTTCCCCTTTCCTTGCCCATACATACAAGCTTTCCGTCGTCGTCCGTATGCAATATGGGTTTGATTCCCAAAAGGTTTCCGAAGACGGCGGCAGCCTGATTTATTCTGCCGCCTCTTTTAAGATACATCAGATCATCAACGGTAAACCAATGGCATATATTTAATTTTAATGTTTCGGCATAATTCGCAAGAGCGTCTATATCAAGCTCGTTTTTCTTTTGCAGAATCTGATAGATGAAAAGCCCCTGCCCTGCTGATGCGCAAAGCGAATCCACCGTAATTATTTTTCTTTCAGGGTATGCTTCAGCCAGTTCCTCCGCGGCAATATGCGCGGAATTATAAGTAACGCTCAGTCCCGATGAAAAACCTATATATAATATATCTCTGCCATTTTCAAGTATTGGACGAAAACTTTCCGTAAAGGTGCCCGGAGCCACGCCGGTTGTCTTTGCCGTTTTCCCTTTGCGCAGTGCATCGTAAAATGCATTTATACTCAAATCACCGGGTGTGTCATCATCAAAACAGTATCCAAGATCAACCGAATACACTTGCCACTGCGAAAGAAGTTCACGGGAAATATCGCATGATGAATCGGTAAATATAACATAATCGCTCATTCTGATCCTCCGAATGTTAATTAACATAAAATATCTTATCCTGTTTTTATAGCATAATGCCACCGTAAAAACCATTTACGCAAGAATTATATCTGAAGGCATTGTTTTAATGCAACCTACTCTTATTCATCATCACTCTATAACTTTAAAAAATACAGTAGAGTCAATAAATACGACTCTACTGATACTGGAAAGAAAAAATCCGACACATTTTTGTGCCGGATTTTATGTTATAAGTTTTCTTCGGGGTGCACGGATTCATCGGTAAGGCTTTCTTCGGGGACATTAAACAGAGCCTCGAATTCGTCTCCCGTTACCTTTTCCTTCTCAAGCAAGAGGGATGCAAGCTTATCAAGTATGGGACGGTTATCCTCAAGTATCTTTCTTGTCTTGTCAACAGAGGTATCTATAATGCGCTTGATTTCCTCGTCTATGAGAGACGCAACCTGCTCGGAATAGTTGCGCTGAACGGCAAAGTCTCTTCCGAGGAATACCTCATCATTATCCGTACCGAATACGATGGGACCGAGACGATCACTCATACCGTACTTGGTTATCATATTACGCGCAATCGCAGTTGCGCGCTGAATATCATTGGAAGCTCCCGTGGAAATATCATCAAGAGATATCATTTCAGCAACTCTGCCGCCGAGGAGTGACATGATTTCGCCTTCCATCTGCCCCTTTGACATAAAGCTCTTATCTTCATCGGGACGGTAAAGCGTATAACCGCCTGCCATACCTCTCGGTACGATGGATATTTCATGAACTTTGTCATGGCCGGGTATCTGTCTGCCGACAATGGCATGACCTGCTTCATGATAAGCAGTAAGCTTTCTTGTTTCTTCACTTACCGTCTTGCTCTTCTTTTCAACGCCTATCATAACGGTTACAATAGCGTTTTCAATATCGGCAGCCGTGATTTCATTTGCGCCTTTTCTTGCAGCCTTCAATGCGGCTTCATTAAGTATATTCTCAAGGTCGGCGCCGGAAAATCCGGTAGTTGTCTTTGCTATAAGGCTCAAGTCAACATCGCTTGCAAGCTTTTTGTTTCTTGCATGGACTTTTAAAATGCCCTCTCTGCCGGTAACATCGGGAAGATTTATAACGATCTGTCTGTCAAAACGTCCCGGACGCAAAAGCGCATGGTCGAGTATATCGGGACGGTTTGTCGCCGCCATTACGATAACGCCTTCATTTTTTGCAAAACCGTCCATTTCAACAAGCAGCTGGTTAAGTGTCTGCTCGCGCTCGTCATGACCGCCGCCAAGGCCTGCGCCTCTCTGCCTGCCGACAGCATCTATTTCATCTATGAAAATGATTGAAGGAGCAACTTTCTTTGCCTGCTCGAACAAATCCCTTACACGGGATGCGCCTACGCCGACATACAATTCTACAAAGTCGGAACCGGTTATTCCGAAGAACGGAACCTTTGCCTCGCCTGCAACGGCTTTGGCAAACAATGTTTTACCGGTTCCCGGAGGGCCTACAAGAATAACGCCCTTGGGGATTCTTGCGCCGAGAGCCGTGTATTTCTGCGGATTTTTCAAAAACTCAACAATTTCCGCAAGCTCTTCTTTTTCCTCGTCAGCTCCTGCTACATCGTCAAAGGTAACACGGTTGTTGGCATCCATCTGCGTTTTTGTGCGCGCCTTGGTGAATGCGCCCGCCTTGCCGCCGGAGGATTGATTTACAACAAAGAAAATAACAAGACCGAAAATAATAATTACAAGAATATACGGGAAGATGCTTAAAATCCACGATGTTTCCTTTTCCGGCTGCAAATCGTAGGAAATTGTGCCATCCTGGCGCTGTTCGGTAATTGTTTCGCCTACATCATTAAGAAATATTACCGAACTGTAAAGCTTGTAGGTACGAATCTGTTCCTCGCCCTCTTCAACGAAATCGCTCTTCATTTTATAGGTAAGCTCATTCCCCTGAATGGTAAAGGTTTCTACCTGTCCATCTTCAAAATAGTTCAGTATATCCGAATATTTAATTGCTTTTTTCGGGGCGGCAGTATCAAACAGGCGGGTTGCCAGAATGATTATAATAATTACCGCAAGGAAAAAGCCTAAACCGCCGAAGTATTTTTTCTTCTTCAAGTATTCTGCCTCCTAATATTATTTATCGTAAACGCTGCTTTTAAGTATTCCGATATACGGAAGATTTCTGTATTTCTGATCGTAGTCCAAACCGTAACCGACAATAAATTCGTCGGGGATAACAAATCCGCAGTAGTCAAGCTTTAACTGTGTGCGATGTCTTGCCGGTTTGTCAAGAAGTGATGCTATCTTAATAGATGCCGGTTTTCTTTTTTTCAAAAGCTCCATAAGATTACTTAATGTCACACCGCTGTCCAGTATATCTTCTGCAATAATAACATGTTTACCCTCAATATCATCATCAAGATCCTTTAATATTTTGACATTACCGGTAGTTTCTGTGCCGCCGCCGTAGCTTGATACACACATAAAGTCAACCGACATCGGCAGATCAATATTTCTTGCAAGGTCTGCCATAAAAACAAATGCACCTCTGAGGACACCGATAATCAGAATTTCTTCACCTTTATAGTCCTCCGTAATCTGTCTGCCGAGTTCAGCAACACGGTTACGCAATTCCTCTTCGGATATAAGTATTTTTTTAATATCTTCGTTCATTTTTCGGTCTCCTTAACAGCTATATTATATATTTGTTTTGTATTCAAATTGGGTTTGAATTTTGCGCTTACACCGATATCCTTTACCCATACTATTTCATCATTGTATTTGACTACGGGAAGGGTTGTCCTTAAATCACGCGGTATCTTCTTATCGGTAAGTATACGGCGCAAAAGTTTATGCCCTACTTTCGGAAGCTCAAAAATATCGCCTTGCCTTGGTGTACATAAAACGGCCGGGAATTTCAATGAATTCGAATCAATGTTATTCTTTTTTTCACCGATATTTTCCGATATCGTTATAAGGTAATTCCCTATCCGATATACGCCCGGTGCATCTATCGATACACTGTCCGGCACATCATATTTATTTTCAATATTCTTTATATACAGCTTATCGTATTCGATAATGAAAAATGTATTTCCGCTTATTTGAAGCTTACTGCCGGTATTGCCGTTTCGAATAAGGATTTCGGCAGAATCTATAAGCCTACCGTCATATTCGCCGGAATAATTTTCCTTTAAAAACAATATGACTATACGAGAGAGTATAGCACTATCCGCATATTTAAGCAAGGAAAGAAGAAGATAATTTTCAAACTTTACTTTTTCGTAAAATTTTTGTGCCTCTTTTTGAATGTATTCGCTGTCCCTACGCAATAAATCGGTCATACGGCATATATTGTCAAGAGCACCGGCATTGACACTCTCCAAAACCGGAAGTACCTCTATACGGATTTTATTGCGTGAATATACAGTATCATAATTAGTTTTATCTGTAACGAAATGAATTTCGTTATCTATACAGCATTTTTCGGTATCCTGTCTTTTGAATTCAATTACAGGTCTTATTATTCTGTCCCTAACGGGAGGAATACCGCATAAGCCTTTAAGAGAAGTGCCGCGGGATAAATTGAACAACACCGTTTCCGCATTATCGTTTGCGGTATGTGCAGTAGCTATGAGTGATTTTTCATATTTATCTGCAACACTGTACAAAAAACGGTATCTGAGCTCTCTTGCGGCAAGTTCAATACTCATCTTATTATCAAGTGCGTATTTTTTAACATCACCGCTTCCGATAACGACTTCGATATTATTCTTTTCACAGTATTGCTTTACATATATTCTGTCCGAATCGCTGTCTTCGCCTCGTAATTCATGGTCAAAATGCGCACAGACAAGCCTGATATGCTTTTTTTTGCAAAGCTTACTTAAAAGAAAAAGCATACACATGGAATCAGCGCCGCCCGATACAGCCGCAACAAGAGTTTCACAGCCGGCGAGCATATTATATTTATCTGCCGTTTTCTCAATTTGACGGAGCATCGAATCGCCTTTCAATACAGGAGAATTTTGTGTATTTGCTATCCCAATCCACCTGGAAATTACCGGTTGAGCCGTGACGGTTTTTGCCTACGATGATTTCTCTCACATTCTGTTTTTCGGCATCGCCGCTGTACTGATATTCATTATGAATAAAGATAACGGAGTCTGCATCCTGCTCAATAGAACCGGATTCACGCAGGTCGGAAAGCTGAGGACGGTGGTCAGCCCTTCCTTTTTCTTCGGATTTACGCGATAACTGTGAAAGAGCGATTACCGGAACGCCTATATCCTTTGCCATTATCTTTAAAGATCTTGTCATTTCACTTACTTCCTGAACACGGTTGTCGCTGCGCGATGAGCCGGAAGTCAATAACTGCAGGTAGTCTATGATAACAAGATCAACTTTTTTTAACTTGCGAAGTTTGGATTTAATCTGACTTACGGTTATCATACTCGAATCGTCAAAATATATCGGGCAATTAGCAAGCACATTTGCTGCTTCGGCAATGCGCTGCCAATGCTCTTCCTGCAATTCTCCCGAGCGCAGAACGGCATTGTCAATAAGCGCCTGACTTGAAATTACACGGTCAACAAGCTGATCACGAGGCATTTCAAGGGAGAAGAAAGCAACGGTTTTATTCGCCTTTACGGCAACATTTTCGGCAATATTGAGCGCAAGAGAGGATTTGCCGATACCGGGACGGGCGGCGATAATAATAAGATCGCCTTTATGCATACCGCCAAGCATTCTGTCAAGCTCACCGAAATATGTAGGGATACCCATAAACTCGCTCTTATCATCGGCGGACATCTGCATATATCTGTCCATACTGTCGCGAAGCCCCTGCCCCAAAGGATAAAATTCGGAGCTTACACGGTTATTGGATATATCATATATCCTCTGCTCGGCATACTCAACGACCTCTTCCGGCGTTCCGGATGCTTCAAGGCTTTTTTCCTTTATGGCATCAGAAGCATTTATAAGCTGACGGAGTATTGCTTTATCGGCAATTATTCTGGCATAATCTTCAATATTTTCAGTGGAAGGAACGACCTCGGTAAGCTGAAACAGATACTGCTTCGCTTCAGGTTCGGGGAATATTTCATTTTCCTTTACCTTTTCAAGTAAGGTTACATAGTCTATCGGCTGTGCGGCAAGATTCATGGACAGCATAATTTCGTAAATACGTTTATGCTGTTCCATATTGAAATATTCCGGGCGCAGTATCGGCATAAGAACGTCCTCAAGAAGATTCGGCTCTTTGATTACGGCGCCAAGCACGGCCTGTTCGGCTTCAAAGCTATACGGAAGTCGATCTAACGATGCCATATTGACAGCTCCTTTAAGATTCTTTTACAACAACGAATATTGCGGCGTTAATATCTGTATAGAGTTTAACCGACGCATTGTAAGTGCCGCAGGCTTTTATGGATTCTGCGCTTACTTTACGCTTATCAACATCAATTCCGAGCTGGGAATTAATTGCCTCGGAAATTTCCTTTGCGGTTATTGCGCCGAAAAGCTTACCGTTATCGCCCATTCTTGCGCTTATGGTGACTGTTTTGCCTGAGAGCTTATCTGCAGTCGCCTTTGCGGCGGCAATCTCCTCGGCAAGTTTATGAGCCTTGGCGGCATTTTGTGTATTCATAACATTAAGGTTGCCGGCATTAGCTTCCAAAGCAAGTCCCTTGGGAAACAAAAAATTTCTCGCGTAACCGTCGGACACGTTTACAAGCTCGCCTTTTTTGCCTTTGCCTTTTACATCCTGCTGAAGTATAACTTTCATTTATTTGTCCTCCTGATTGTTGCTTAGTTTTTTTCTGAGTCTGCCTCTGAAATCGCTGTAAGTATCCATAGCTCCGACACACAGGAATATCCATGATGTGCCGAAAAGTAAATTGAACAGCGTTAATACTGTGCCGATTATTACGATTACCTTAACCCACGGCTTATTCCATTTCATTGTTATTACGCCGTATACGGTTCCTATGCCTTCAAAAAGCAGGGGCAAATCGAGTATTATGAGATAGTTCATAAGAACTACCGCAAAACTGCCCTGGGCAAATAACAGAATAATATAACCGAATATAAAGGTAAGTCCCAAAATTGACGGAAGTCTTATATCGAAAAGTCTCTCCGATTTTAAAGGGCGTTCTGCTTTGCGCGTAAGCACACGCGACAATAAATGGGAAAGATATGTGAATATCATCACAAGCTCTATAAAAAGTCCCGGGAGTGACTGTATGATATTTTCAATCACAAGATGATATTCCTGCGAAAGAAGCGAAAGCATTTCACTGAGTTCATCATCAGACGCCCCGTACAGTGCGGCAAATGATTTTAAACTTTCCTGTGTATCGGCAATAAAACTGTTGCCGAATTCCCGTATGGGATTTGTTATAATCGACAAATCCATTTTGCCGTCGGCAAGATAAAGCATAAGAATAAACAGACCGGCTATGAATACAGAGCTTATTAGTGTGCCCCATCCGACAGCCGAGATAAGTGAATAATTCTTTGCACATGCCAATTTGAATACAACCACAAGAACACATGAGAATACGACAAGAAAAACCGTAAACCACATATCTGCGGTGATAATATACGACAGCGCGCCGCCCGCCAGAAGCACAACGGCGGGGTTGAATGAAACGAATGAAGAGGCGGCGTAAGCAAATGCGGCAGCAGCCGGAGTAAGCAGGAAAAATAAAACGGGGTTACCGAAAGTTAGCACAAGCAATATAACGCTTATAAGATAAAAAACCATACCTTTTACTGCGGCTGACTTTTTTGGCATCTCACACCCACCTTTCTTTTATAGATAATAACCCAACTTATCATATTAGTATATTATACATTATACCTACAATAAAAGCAAATACATTTTGTAAACAAAATAAAAAAAGAGCGGCATCCGAAGATACCGCTCATAACGAAAAATCACTTATGCAATAATAATATTGAGAACTACGGTCAATATTACAAGAACAATGGCACATGCTACGGTTATCTTCAGAAGAAGCGCATTCTTGGATTTATTTTTACCCATGGAAGAAAAAGCGCCGAAATCGCCGCCTGCCATAGCACCGAGGCCATAAGAATTACTATCCTGACAAATAACTGCAACAACAATTGCAATAGCAATTATTACATAAATTATACCTAAAGTAATTATAAGTCCGTTCATTTTTCAAACCTCCAAAATAACGTAAAGATATAATACCATAAAGCAATATGCAATGCAAGTACTTTTTTTATTATTTTTCCACCGTTATCGTGCCGGTAAGGTAATCACATAATGACCTGCCGTCTTTCAAACGTATGAAGAATAAAAAAGTTACGCCGAAAAGTATCGAAAAAATAAATCTGCCGAAGGCCGCCAATATGCCTGCCCTGCCCCCGTCATCATACTTTTCCACCCTTATTCCGCGAAGCAGCATACCGAGTGTAGCACCGTTTTGACCGCTGACGGTAAAGGTGAAATACAAAGCGGCAATTATGGGTATGGCATATATCGTAAGCCCCCACAAAAACATACTAAGTAAAAGATATGCCGCAAGCATTACACCGAGATCGATCAGAAATGCCCTTGCTCTCTTTTCGGGAGAGGCGGATTTATAATCATTATTGTCTGCCGCATGTGAGGTGAACACGGCAGCGCCGACCGGAGTCCCGCAAACAGGGCAGACAGTATCCGTTTCGTTTATATCGGCACCACATTTAATACAAAACATATAAAGCTCCTTTTATTCGGACACATCTTCAAGTCCGGCTATGATATTATACATTACCGATGAAACATCGTTCTTATTCTCTATAAGCAGCGCACCGTGCGCGGCATATTCCGAACGGAAAGAATCATCGTTCATAACCGAATACATAACCGCACCGGGGTTTATTTCAAGGCATTTTTTTATTGCTTCAATATTTTTCGAGTCGTCATTGAACAGAAATATAATATGCGTATATTCGCCGGCATTATCGCAATTTTCAAAGGGAACGCAGGAAATATCGTTCCCCGATAGATATTCGGAATATTTCTCACAAAGCTCGTCTCCGACACAGCCTGCTTTTACGACCGAGCGGTCTTTAAAGACTATATTTTTAAGCGTAGACCTGTTAATAAATCTTATCAGCAGACAGGCAACAATAACGAAAGCTATAATGCCTGCGCCAAGCAGTAATTCCATAGTTTTTCTCCTTATTCAAACATTTCAGCCGCTTTTTTGATTTCCTCGGGAATGGATATGTGCTGCGGACATAAGCTTTCGCACATACCGCACTCTATGCAGTCGGACGCTTTCCCCTTGCCGGCCGTTGCATATTCGTATCTCCATTTATAACTTTCGACCGATGCGGAAAATCTCTTCATATCATTTATCAATGAGAATATTTCCGGTATGGGGATATTGCAGGGACAGTCGTCTGCACAATAGCGGCATCCTGTACACGGAACGGCTTTGGTTTCACGTATGATTTCAATCGCACTGTTAAGTACGTTATACTCACCTTCGGTCATAGGCTTAAACTCACGCATAAAGCCGAGATTGTCGTTAAGCTGTTCAAATGTGCTCATACCGGAAAGAACGGTTACAATACCGTCAAGAGAAGCGCAATATCTGATTGCCCATGATGCCGCAGACATTTCGGGTTCTGCAGCGGTAAAGCATTTCAATGCTTTTTCGGGAATCTTTACAAGAGCGCCGCCCTTTACCGGTTCCATAACAATAACTTCCTTACCGGCATTTCTTGCTATATCGTAGCATTTATGCGACTGAACGTTGATATCGTCCCAGTCGATGTAGTTTAACTGAAGCTGAACAACATCGAAAAAAGGGTATTTATTTAAAACCTCTGTTAAAAGCTCCGGCGAGCCGTGGAACGAGAAACCGATCTTTTTTGCCCTGCCTTCTTCTTTAAGTCGGTTTATATACTCAAACGCGCCGGCATTAACGGCTTTTTTATAATGTTCATCGCATACGTTGTGAAGAAGGTAATAATCGAAATAATCCACACCGCATCTTGTAAGCTGCAGATTAAATATCTCGTCAAGCTGTTCGGCTTTTTCAAGCTTGAAGAGCGGCATTTTATCTGCAATAATAAAGCCTTCTCTGGGATAACGCTTCGCAACCGCTTCGCGGAATGCCTCTTCACTTTTGCCTTTATGGTAAAAGTAAGCAGTATCAAAATATTTGCCGCCGCTTTTTATAAATTCGTCTGCCATTTTCGTAAATAACGGCATATCTATCGCACCGTTATCATTATCAATAACAGGCAGTCTCATAAGTCCGAAACCGAGTTTAAGCATAATTTTCTCCTCCATAATTATCTTCCGAAGATTTTATTTATTGCATTTACGGCATTTTCAAGCTTTGCTGCAACGGTATTGAGAGAATTGACAAGCGAATTGAGCTTTTCCACGTCAACACTTGCAAAATTATCCGCAGCTCCCTTTAACGATTCAACCGTAACATTAAACCCTTCCATATCAAGGCTTGAGAATTTATCTGCCGCAGTAGTAAAGGATTCTATCGCATCGTTTAGTGACTGAGAATTCAATGTATCTATTTTATCTTCTATTTTGCGAAAATCATTCTTGATTACTGCAAATTCAACGGCAACGAATATAACACCGACAACGATTAAGGAAATAAGTACAGCGATAAGAATAGTTTGAAGACGCATTTGCTTTAACTGCTTTAACTGTATATCGGCTGCGTTGATATCGTTTTCCATAATAACACCCCATATTAAATATTTATACGTTGATAATACCATAAAAAATATTCTATGGCAAGTGTACAGATATAAAAACAGAGGCGGAAATTCCGCCCCTGTCGTTTCTGTTCAAATATGACGTTTTATTTATACATTATTTCGCTAATGGCATCCACAATTTTGTCATGGCAGCCACCGCAGCCGGTAGTGCAATGTGTCTCTTCCTGAACATGCTTGAAAGCCTTTTCAACATCCCGGATGCTCATGGCGTCCTCCATAGCATTTACAACATCAAAATATGATACCTGCTTGCAGTTGCAAATCATATAATTTTCCATGGTTAAAACCTCCTATTGTATTTGGCTTATATTCTTATAAATCAACCGAAATATCTTTTCAGCATACCTTCAAGAGCTTTTCCGTGGCGGGCTTCGTCGCGTGCCATTTCATGAACGGTGTCATGGATTGCGTCAAGACCGTTCTTCTTTGCACAGAGAGCAAGGTCAAATTTGCCCTGAGTTGCACCGAATTCGCAGTCAACGCGCCATTTGAGATTATCCTTAGTGGTAGCTTTCATGTTGGGTTCAAGGTCTTCGCCTAAAAGCTCTGCAAATTTTGCAGCATGTTCAGCTTCTTCGTAAGCTGCCTTTTCCCAGTAAAGGCCGATTTCGGGATAGCCCTCACGGTGAGCTATTCTTGCCATGCACAGATACATACCAACCTCGGAGCATTCACCCTTGAAGTTTGCCATAAGCTGTTCAAATATGTAAGCTTTATCTTCGGCACTCACGGAATCGTTATTCTTAACGGTCTTTGCATAGATGCCGTATTCATGTTCGGCAGCAAGCTTCATTTCGCCTTCCTGAACGGTGAATTTAGAACCGGGAACGTGGCATACCGGGCATTCTGCAGGAGGATTTTCTCCTTCGTGAACATAGCCGCATACGGGACAGATGTACTTTTTCATGTTGTTATCTCCTTTTTCATTAAAAATTATTTCTTTTTTGTCTTCGGCATTCAGAGGCTCAAAATCCTCGACACCGTGATTGCATAACGGGCAGGTGTAATCCTTAGGTAATTCATCGCCCTCATAAACATATCCGCATATCCTGCAAACCCACGCTTTCTCTTTTCTTTCGGGCGGTTGAGACTTTGGCTTAATATCAGAATGATAATAAGCATAAGTTGCGGACTCTGAATTTGAAAGTGTTTTTGCATCCGATACTTCGGCCACAAACATGATATGACTGTTTAAATCATAGCTTTCCGTGACTCTGCATTGGAATACGGCATTGGCTTTTTCATAATAAAGTATGTCGTTATCGGCTTTGGAAAAATCGACAGTATCGGCAAACTTGTCCACATTTCTGCCGCTTTGCATACCGAAACGCTGATAGAACGGGAATGCGGTTTCCTTTGAAAGCA
>JAZRWQ010000114.1:0-15740 GCA_045599805.1 Eubacteriales bacterium
TATGTAAAAAAGTCAACTTGATTTTTTTATGAACTATTCCGATTGTTGATTTCTGTAAAAACAAGCATAAAAAGTCACAATTCTATGGAAGAAAGTATTTCCGTGTAAAAAGCGAAAAACTTTCTGTGAAAAAGGAACATGAAAATCAAATTGAATTTATCTTGACCATTCCGAAACATTGATTTGCAGTATTTAGATTGTTTTTTCGAAATGACTACACTAATAAAAACCCCGCTTTTATCATGACGGATAAAAGTGGGGGTAAGATGGAGGCGCCACCCGGATTTGAACCGGGGCATAGAGGTTTTGCAGACCTTTGCCTTACCACTTGGCTATGGCGCCATATTAAGTTAAAAATACGCGCTCACGGTGGGAACCGTGAGCGCTGGAGCGGAATACGAGGCTCGAACTCGCTACCTCCACCTTGGCAAGGTGGCGCTCTACCAGATGAGCTAATTCCGCATATGGTGCCTCCGGTCGGAATCGAACCAACGACACGAGGATTTTCAGTCCTCTGCTCTACCAACTGAGCTACAGAGGCAAGGACATTGCATCCCCGTAAGGATGAATTGGCGACTCCGACGGGACTCGAACCCGTGACCTCTGCCGTGACAGGGCAGCGTTCTAACCAACTGAACTACGGAGCCAAATGGTGGGAACTATAGGGCTCGAACCTATGACCCTCTGCTTGTAAGGCAGATGCTCTCCCAGCTGAGCTAAGCTCCCATTTTGCCAATTCAATGTCTTTACTATCGGTCCGACAGCTTTTTTATTATACAACAGGCATCAAATATTGTCAATACCTTTTTTATAATTTTTTGCTGCCGGCGGCCTTATGTGGGTATCTCTCCCAACGGCTTAATCATTCTACAATATAGAGTTTGATTTGTCAATACCTTTTATTAAGAAATTTCACAAAAATCAAAACGGGCTTGAATCAAGCCCGTTTTTGAATTATTCTTCGGTTTTCTCTTCTTCTGTGATTTCTTCTATGATTTTGATATCCGCGCCGCAGTTATTGCAGAACTTACTTTCGGCGGGATTATAGCTGCCGCAGTTTTCGCAGTAAACCTGACCGCGAACTGAGGCAAGGTCGCTCTTCAGGCTGATGATTTCCTGCTTGCGTTCGTTTATGCCGGCGATGATTGCATTTACTTTCTCATCATCGGAAACGCAGCCGTTTGCCTTATACAGAAGCTGGCCGAGCTTATACATTTCGCCGTCGATGGCGCTTTCGGCAACCTTTATCTTATTGTTTATTCTGCCTTCTTCAATAAAGTCTCCGGCCTTTTTGCCTATGTTCTTTGCTACCTCTCCTGCCTTTTCGGCAACAGCAGCGGTAGTATCTTTTATTTTACGTCCGAATTCATCAAATTCCATAATAACACCTCCGTTTTTCTGTATTATACCACTTTAATGGAAATTAATCAATGGAATTGAAAAATTTCACAATTTCTTCAAGATTTTCTTTTTGTCTTTCAATTCGCGACATATACTCGAACGGATATTTATGATTGTATATGCGGCGGATCTGCGCTCCGTTTTTGAGTTTTGACGCGCCGCCGGCACCTACGCCTATTACCGTTTGCAAATCGTCCATCATCACCATGTTATAATAGCCGGCGAGCCCGTCACGGCAAAATCCGGTATTTTCCAAAGCGCCGATGGCATTTTTCTGCTTATATATATAATACGGCAGATAGTTTTCTTCAAAGAGCAGATCAAGCGCATTTTTCGACATGGCTATCGCATTTTTGTTTTTCAGAAATTCCGTTTCGGCATCTGTTTTAAAGCGGGACGATTTTTTTAAACAGAGCGAATGGACGGTTATATTTCCCGGATTAAGCTTAAGTATGCCGCTTACCGTTTGTGAAAAGCTTTCGGGGGTATCATCCGGCAAGCCTACTATCAAATCGGTATTTATCGAGCGAAAGGACAGTTTATCCGCCTCATTGAAAGCATCAAAAAACTGCGCCGCTGTATGCTTTCTGCCGATGGCTTCAAGCACGCTGTCGTTTAGCGTCTGCGGATTTATGCTCACCCTGTCAACTCCGGCGTTTTTCACGGCAATAAGTTTATCGCGGGTTATAACGTCGGGTCGCCCGAGCTCCGCCGTATATTCGCACAAATCCGACATATCAAAACTTTCTCCTATGCTTAAGCATAAATCGCTCAGCTGATATGCCGTAAGAATGCCCGGCGTGCCGCCGCCGATATATACCGAGCGCAGATGCATATCGTTTTCTTTTGCCGCTCTGCCCACATCCTTTATCTCTTCTTTTAAAGAAACAAGATAATCGGGAATGAGTTTAAGCATCTTCTCTGCCGCCTGCGAAATAAAAGAGCAGTAGCTGCAGCGTGTGGGACAGAAAGGAATGGCAACGTAAAGGGAAAAATCGCGCCTGCCGAATGTAAAATCAAGCTTTTTCCGCAGTCTAAGAGTATCACTGCAAAGCCTTGCCTTTTCAAAAGAAACCTTATAATTTTCCATGAATTTTTTCTCGGCGCAGGCGATATCATCATCAAGCGATGACATGAATTTTACCGGGCGTATGCCGGAAAATTCGCCCCATGGCGGAGTGATGCCGGTATATTTTACAGCCGCCTCGTAAAACGATTCTTTTACGATACGCTGGATACTGCCGTTTTCCGGGCATGACGACATACCGGTTTCAAACATATTGTCACCGCTTATCAGGGTTTTGCAAATAAGCCTGCCGTTTTCGCAAACGCATTTGCTTTCAATTAAAGGCAGCCCCTCGCTGAAGGACTGCCCGGGGAAAAATGCGCTGGCTATACTTTGCAAATCATATTCTCTTTCGTGGCCTACACATTTGAGCTTCATTACAATATACCGTAAATAAATGAATTTGTTGACTGCTCTCTTTGGAGGGTTGTGAGCTCACCGTGGCCGGGATATACCTTGTAATCTCCGGTAAGATGCTTTATTCTTCTTAAAGTATCATCCATTTCAAATGGGCGGCTTTCTTCAAAGTCGGTTCTGCCTACCGTGCCGAGAAGCAGCGTATCTCCGGTGAATGCGACATCGCCGCAGAAAATAAACATGCTGCCTGCGGTATGGCCCGGCATATTCATAAACGTAAGCGTCATATTTCCGACATTCAAGGCATCACCCTCGGTTACGAATACCGACGGCTCCACATAATACTGCTCTATCATTTTTTTAACTCTGTCGCTGAAAAAATGACGAACAAGTCCGGCGCCGTTTTTATAAAGCTCGTAATCGACCTTATTCATAACAAGCTTTGCGCCGAATTTTTCGCAGATATCCTTGGAGCACAGGCAATGGTCAAAATGCCCGTGGGTAAGTACAACATATTCGGGCTGAACGCCTAAAGCTTCGACCTCTTTGATTATCTTATCACAGCCGCTGCCGGGATCTACTATAAAACCCTTGGATGTTGTTTCGTCCTTTACTATATAGCAGTTTGTGCCCAGTGGGCCTACAATCAAGCGTGAAATTATCATTACGCTTCACCTCTTATTATTTTGATCACACCGCGTATTTTGTTAAGTGACGCAATTATAGCGGAAAGATGGTCGGTATCCTTTACGTCAAAGGTTATGCATAAACTGCCCGTGCCGTCCTTGTTTTCGCGCGCATTCATGCGGTGTATCATTATGTGCATATTGGAAAGCAATGTGGCAACATCAGCCGTAAATCCGATACGGTTCTGACATACGAGAGTAAGTGTTGAAGCGAATACCTCGGACTTGCAGGAGTCCCAGCTCACCTTCATTACGCGCTTATCCGCCGTGCTGTCATTCATAAAGCTCTTTATATTCGGGCAGTCGGATTTGTGAACCGAAACACCGTTGCCGCGTGTTATGAAACCGACGATATCATCACCCGGTAAAGGATTGCAGCAATGAGCAAGCTTGACAAGGCAGTTATCTATACCCTCAACGATAACGCCGCCGGAGGAACGGTTTGCAGGTACCTGCCCGTCAACATTGTCTATCTGCTTTACGGGAGTATTATATGCCTTGAACCATTCGCGGATCTTTGGCATTATTTTGGCAACGGACAGTCCTCCGTAGCCTAATGTGGCATACAGATCGTCCTCGTCCTTTACCATATAGCGATCTATCGCTTTGGCAATAAGGTCGTTATATATATCGCCGCTGAGCGGCATATTGTTTCTGCGGAATTCGCGCTCAAGGTCGGATCTGCCCTTGATTATGTTTTCATCCCTGCGCTCACGCTTGAGATACTGACGGATTTTTGTTCGCGCGGAGTTGCTTTTTACGATATTTATCCAGTCGCGCGAGGGACCGTGCTCTTCCTTGCTGGTAAGCACCTCGCAAACATCGCCGTTATTTAAAACATACGAAAGCTCAACTATTTTGCCGTTTACCTTCGCACCTATCATCCTGTTGCCTACGGCGGTATGGATATTGTAGGCAAAGTCTATGGGATTTGAGCCTACGGGAAGATTTATTACGTCGCCCCTCGGCGTAAAGACGAATACCTGGTCGGCAAAAAGATTCACCTTTAATTCCTGCATAAGGTCTTCATTATCGACCTTTTCGCCGGGATCCTCAAGTATGTTTCTTATCCATTCAAGCTTACTGTCTATACTGCTGGCGCCCGTAATACCGCCCTTGTATTTCCAATGCGCGGCTATACCGAATTCGGCTACTCTGTGCATTTCCCATGTACGTATCTGCACCTCAAAGGGTATTCCCTCTCTGCTTAAAACCACCGTGTGCAGAGACTGATAAAGATTAGGCTTCGGGGTTGATATATAGTCCTTGAAACGTCCCGGCAGGGGCTGGAACATATCGTGGATTATGCCCAAAACGTAGTAGCATTCGGGAATGGTATCAACTATTACGCGCAGAGCATACAAATCGTATATCTCATCAAAGGTATGGTTGCCGGTGTACATCTTATTGTAGATGCTGTATATCTGCTTTACGCGATAATCTATCGTAAAGTTGATCTTATCGTCACGCATGTCGTCATGCATACGGCTTGAAATATTTTCTTTAATGCTCTCTAAAAGGGATTCGCCTTTTTCTTTAAGCTCGGAAATGTCTTTTTCTATTTCGTGATATGCGATCGGGTCGAGGTAGGATATGCTTATATCCTCAAGCTCGGACTTTACGCGCTGAACACCGAGTCGGTCGGCAAGCGGAGCGTATATCTGCATGGTTTCAAAGGCTATCTCTCTCTGTCGCTTTTCGGATTTTGCCGAAAGTGTACGCATATTGTGCAGACGGTCTGCCAGCTTTATGAGGATAACTCTTATATCCTTCACCATTGCAAGCAGCATTTTTCGCAGATTTTCCACCTGCTCTTCTTCTTTGGTGGTGAAATTAAGTTTTGAAAGCTTTGAAAGACCTTCAACGATAAGAAGAACGTCTTCGCCGAATTCCTTTTTGATTATTGCCGGTGAAAGGCTTGTATCTTCAAGCGTATCGTGCAGAAGAGCCGAAATAACGGTGTCGGTATCACAGTCCATTCCCAGAAGAATCTGCGCAACGGCGACGGGGTGAGAGATATAATCCTCACCCGAAAGTCTTTTTTGTCCTTCATGTGATTCCGCCGCAAGGTCATACGCACGGGATATTTTTTCTTTATCAAGTGCGCCCTGCCGCTCGTCCACCGCATTGAGTATTATCTGTTTATAGTCCATCATTCTGGCCTTTCAATCTTCTCCACAAGGGGGATTCGGAAATATTTATCTTGCCTGCGGCCGGTATCGCTAAGGCACATAAATAGCTTCCCTTCATCTTGTATCTTGCCATTTTAAGCTCCGATAAAATATTTACCGAAAGCATAAGCTTTGCATAGTTTATATCACGTGAAAAGCTTCGTGAAATATATCGCGCCATCGTTACGGGGTTTATCAGCCGCTCTTCCCAATCGCTGTTATCCAGCCTCATAAGATAGCTGTAAACGGATATGACATCCGTTTTATCGGGTATCGCATCGGCAGACAGACTTTCCTGACCTGCCATGAATCGCTCATATTCGTCCTCATAACCGTTGCTTAAATATTGCGGCGATATATCTATCTTTTTGATTATGAGCTGAAGACTGTTTTTATTCTTTGACGTGTTTACGTCCATCGCGAAATAAACGTTGACAACGTCCCCCGTTGTGCATTTTATTTCGCGCAGGGTGCGTCCGAAATAAAGCGCCGTATACCGCCTGCCGTCCTTCTCAAGCGAGAACTTAAGATGACGGTCGTTGGCAAGAGATATTATATCGTCTATTGCCATATCACGGCACAGGAAGACGGGCTGAGGATTTTCGCTGCCGAAAGGCTCAAGCACGTTTAACGACCTTGCAAAATCGGCATTTATATCCTCGGCGTTTATTACGGCATCTTCTTTTAATGAAAAACCGGATTTAACGTCGTTATATATCCGTGCGGCACTTTCAATAAGGCGTTTTTTTACCTCTTCGTAGTTTTCATCGGCAACCGTTATGCCTGCGGCAAGCTCATGACCGCCGAATTCCATAAGCAGATCGCGGCAATCCTCAAGCAGGGAAAAAAGATTAAAGCCCTTTGTGCTTCTTGCCGAACCCCTGCCTATACCGTCGGTAAACGAAACGATAACACAGGGAAGCGAATATCTGTCAACTATACGCGAGGCAACTATGCCGGCAATTCCCTGCTGCCAGTCGTTTACCCTTAAAACTATTATATTTTCCTTGTCGGTATCAACGTATTTATCTATAAGCTCGGTAGCTTCGTTTACCGCCACAAGCTCAAGCTGCTGGCGTTCTCTGTTTGCATCGGCAAACATAAGCGCAGTCTTTTTAATCCTATCGTAATCCTGCGACAGAAGCATTTCAACGGCAGTACCCGAACGGTCAATACGTCCGGCGGCATTTATTCTCGGAGCAACGACAAAGCCTACGACCGATGCCGTTATCTGACGCTCAAAATTGAATCCGGCGGTTTTCAAAAGTGCGCTGATTGCCGGGCGCATTTTAAGATTAAGCTTATCAAGACCGGATTTAACGATGTTTCTGTTTTCATCAATAAGCGGCATGGCATCGGCTATCGTGCCTATTGCAACAAGATCGCAGTAGGCGCCGAACATTTTTTCGGTATCTCCGTCAACGGCGCAGATAAGCTTAAGCGCAACGCCCGCCCCGGACAGACCGCTGAAGGGATACTTTTCGCCTCTGCGTTTGGGATCTATTATTGCATAACATTCCGGAAGCTCACTGCGGCACTCATGATGGTCGGTTATTATTATATCAAGACCGGGCAAGGATGCCTCACATGAGGATATGCCCATGTCAACGGTAATAACGAGCGTATATCCTTCGGATAACAGACGCATCTGCTCATCGGCTTGCAGGGTTTTTCCGTTTTCGCCGTTTTTCGGAATGAAAAAGTCTGCCCTGACGCCCTTTGAGTTAAGATAATCGAGAAGTATCGCAGTTGCGGTTATTCCGTCGGTATCCGAGTCGCCTATTATCATGACGCGCTCACCGCTATCGATTGCTCTGCGTATCCTAATGGATGCCTTATCCATATCTGAAAGCAGCATGGGAGAATGGAATATTCCTTTATTACCGTCAATAAAACGCGCAATTTCTTCATCCGTTTTTGCACCGCGAGCCATGATGAGCGCACGCAGGCGCGGATTTATATCGGTATTCATATTCTCCCTCCTTCCGAAAATGGATATAAATAATATCATATTATAACATATATATATTTATTTGGCAATAAAAAACAGAGAGAAGTGCGCTCTAAATTGCTTCTCTCTGTTTCTGACATTATGCGTGAAGTCCCAGTCCCTCAAGGGCGTATAAAAGATCGTCGCTGTCGGTTTCAAGCTGATATAACGTGCCACCGCAGTTGAACACTATCTTATGCTTATCGGTTATTACTATATCGAGTCCGTCGCTTGGATCGGTCTTTATATAACCTACGCTTCGGTCGGTCATCTTAATGCCGTCAAGCCGTACACAGTCGTTTTCGGAAATGAAACGTGAAAAATACTCTATATAGAAACGCTCGTAAAGAGCTACCTTTGAGGTTAAAAACTTAACCTCAAGCCTGTCGGCAAGATATACGGCATCGTATAATTTCTGACGCGCCTCGCTCTCGGTGGCAACGACCGTATTTGCTTTTGATTCTTCTGTGTCCATTACGGTTTCATTTTCTATATTATGGTCTTTTGCGTATTTGTTTTTCTGGAATCTCGTAAATATCGAGCCGGTTATAAGCAGTATAAAGCAGGCGGCGATTATGCCCCATGCCTTCATGCCTTCCTTGCGTTTCGCTTTTTTTGCGGCGGCAAGCTTCTGCTCCTCGCTTGTATCCGTACCGGTGAAAAAGTCAACGCTTGTGCTCTGCTTTACCCTGTCCATTACCTTATCGGATACCGAATAGGGCATAACATATTCTTCGTTATCAAAGAGCTTGGTAAGCAGGGATAATTCTTTTGCACATTCGGGGCATTCCTCACAATGTACTTCAAGCTCCATACGCTCCATTCTGCCGAGCTCTCTGTCTATATATTCATCAAAAAGTTCTCTGTATTCGTTACAGCTTTTCATCAGATCACACCTCGATTTATTAGACGGCAAAAATCACAAAAGGTTCCTTGAAATAAGTTCATCTTTTACTTTTTGTCTGCCGCGGAAAAGTCTTGACTTTACTGTGCCGGGCTCCGCGCCGGTGATGAGAGCTATTTCATCGTAGCTCATGCCGTAGAATGCCCTTAATATAAGCACCTGCTTCATATCCTCGTCAAGATTCGATATCGCATCGTTTACGGCTGATTTAAGTTCATATGCCTGAGCCGCATCCGACGGTGACTGCGCACTGTCCGAAATATCGAGAGTTTCACCGTTTTCGTTTTCGAGAGAGATTTCGTTTTTGCGTGACTGCTTTTTCCAATAGTCTCTGCACTCGTTTAGCGCTATGCGGAAAAGATATGTGTAGTACTCCGATTCACCGTTGAAATTGCCTATATGGAGATACGCCTTTAAGAATATGTTTTGGAGTATATCCATGCTGTCCTGCTCGTTATGCACCATTGACATCACGGCGCTGTACAACTTCTTCTCGTATTTTACAACAAGATCCTCATAAGCAACGGCATTGCCTGCCCTTACTCTTTTTATTATTTCCAGGTCTGTCAATTCACACACCGTCCTTTAATGTTTCCGTATATCTGTCGAATATTTCTTTCAGTTCGCCGTATGACGAAGCACGCGTTACGTCATTCCTGAGCTTTGCCGAGCCTTTAAGCCCCTTAACATACCAGGCAGAAAACTTTCGGCTTTCCTTTATGCCAACCGTTTCACCCTTGTAATCGCAAAGCATTCGGGCGTGTCTTAACGCCATATTTATTTTGTCACATGCATCGGGAAAAGTAAAGTCCTCTCCGTTGAATGCGGACTTAATTTCGGTAAAAATCCACGGATTACCGAGCGCACCGCGGCCTATCATAAGTCCGTCGCATCCGGTATAGTCTGCTGTTCTTTTGGCACTTTGGACGTCTACGATATCGCCGCTTACCGTAACGGGAATACTTACGGCCGATTTTACGGCTCTGCATATATCAAGATCAGCCTTGCCGGAAAAATGCTGTGAACGTGTTCTGCCGTGAATGGTAAGGCTTTTAGCGCCGCTGTTTTCCATTGCCTTTGCAAACTCGGGCGCATTTATCGTATTTTCATCCCATCCGCTTCTGAATTTGACGCTGACAGGGATATCCACAGCTTTTACTACGCTTTCGCAAACCTTTGCGGCAAGAGATATATCCTTCATAAGCGCGCATCCGTCGCCGTTATTGACTACCTTGGGCATTGGACAGCCCATATTTATATCTATTCCGCTCGGAGAAAAGAGGGCGGCTTCCTTTGCGGCATATGCCATTATTTCGGGATCGTTGCCGAAAAGCTGGATAACAAAGGGCAGCTCCTTTACTTCATACATCATAAGCTCTTTCGACTTTGCGTCGTTATAATATATTCCTCTTGAGCTTACCATTTCGGAATAGGTAACATCAGCGCCGTATTCTTTTACTATGCATCTGAAAACGCTGTCGGTTATTCCGGCAAGCGGTGCCATTATCAATGGCAGCTTTGCATACTCTTCCATTATATCACCGTATATAATATATCATATAAATATGAATAAATCAAACATTAACAGAAACAGACCGCATATCTTTTTTGCGCTCATGTTATTTTTCTATTTTCGATTGCATTATTGTATAATATAATATATAATAATATAGATTAAAATTATAGTGAAGAGGTGTGCCATTATGAGAAAAGTACTCGTCGTATTCGGCGGTGTGTCTCCGGAGCATGAGATATCGCTCATGTCCTGTGCAAGTCTTCTTGAAAATATAGACAGAAAAAAGAATGAACTTATTGAACTCGGTATAACAAAGGACGGACGTTTTCTTTATACTAACGCTGATGCAAAATCGGTCAAAAGCGGCAGCTGGGTAAATGAACCTACCTACCCCGCCTTTATTTCGACTGACCGTACCGACCGCGCTTTATATGTGAAGAAAGAGGACGGCTTTGAAAGAAAAGAATTTGACATTGCCTTCCCGATGCTTCACGGCGAAAACGGTGAAGACGGGAGATTGCAGGGGCTTTTTGAGCTTGCCGGTATTCCCTTTGTAGGCCCCGGCGCCGCATCAAGCGCAAACTCCATGGATAAGAGCCTTACCAAAGTTGTGCTTGAAAGAGCGGGAATTCCGCAGGCAAGATACCTTGTATTTTTAAGAGCGAAATATGATAAAAAAGCCGCCGCAAAGGCCGTTGAAGAAAAATTCTCCTACCCCGTATTCGTAAAGCCGGCATCCACCGGCTCTTCCTGCGGCGTATCAAAGGCTGCAAACAGAAGCGAGCTGTGGTCGGCAATGGAATATGCTTTCAATTTTGACAGAAAGCTGCTTGTTGAAGAATACATAAAGGGCAAAGAGGTTGAAGTTGCCGTTTTGGGAGACAACCCCACCTTTGCTTCCGTTTGCGGGCAGATAGCGCCGGTAAAGGAATTTTACGATTATGAGGCGAAATACAGCGATCCCGACTCCAAACTGTATATACCTGCTCACATTGATGAAAAACAAGCCGAAACAATAAGAAAAACAGCAATAAAGGTGTTTGAAACATTGGAATGCAAAGGTCATTCAAGAGTAGACTTTTTCGCGCTTGACGACGGCTCGTTTTTGCTTAACGAAATAAACACACTCCCCGGATTTACCGATATAAGCATGTTCCCCAAGCTTATGATGTTCACCAAAAACATAAGCTACTCGGAGCTTTTGGAAATTATGATGGAAATAGCTGAAAGGGACGCAAAGTAATGGATAAAAGACCTATTGGCGTTTTTGACTCGGGACTTGGCGGACATACCTGCGTAAAGCAGCTTCACAGTATTCTGCCAAACGAGGATATAATATATCTCGGCGACACAGGCAGAGTGCCCTACGGCACACGCTCGGAAAAGACGATACTTGAATTTACAAAGCAGGACATTGCATTTTTATTAAGCAAGGACGTTAAGCTTATTGTTATAGCCTGCGGCACGGTTTCTTCTGTTGCCCTGCCCCAGCTTGACACATCCGAAATGCCCCCTATTATCGGCGTTGTTGACTGCTCGGCATATGCCGCCGCGCATAATACACAGACGAAAAAGGTTGGCGTACTCGGCACTCCGGCAACGATAAAAAGCCGTTCTTACATGAACAAACTGCTCTCTGTGGATCCCGAGCTTACAGTTACGGGGGTTTCCTGCCCCCTGTTCGTTCCGCTTGTGGAAAACGGCTACATTGATGCGGAAAATCAGATAACCACCCTTGTTGCAGAACAGTATCTTGCAAAGCTGCCGAAGGATACCGACACCGTTATTTTAGGCTGCACCCACTACCCTCTTTTAAAGGGATGTCTCTCAAGGCTTTTGCCGGGAGTTACCCTTATAGATTCGGGCAGAGAGGTTGCCATGCTTGCAAAAAAGAAGCTTGAATACAGAGATATAATGTCGGACGACACGCCCGGCACCACTAAATTTTTCGTTACCGACTCGGTGGAAAATTTCGTTACGGTCGGCTCGGTTTTTTTAAACGAATCGATAACCGGAAACGTTGAAAGGATAGATTTATGACACAGCCCAAAGAGGTTTTACTGTCCATAACGGGCGAACAGCGCATGGGCAGAGACAAGGACAAGGTTGAGCTCATAACCAATGGTTACATAACCGAAAAGAACGGCGAATATATCATTGACTATGATGAAACGATAGAAAGCGGTATGGCAGGCACACACACCTGCATATGCGCCGGAAGCAATACCGTTACGATAACACGCACGGGAAGCCGCAATTCACAGCTGTTACTGGAAAAGGATAAGCGGCACCTCAACCATTACGACACCGGCTACGGTCAGCTTGTGATGGGGATAAACACTTCGCGTATTGAAAACAACATAAAGGACAGCGGCGAGCTTAAGGTGAATTACTCAATAGAGATGAATCACGTGCTGGCAAGCTGCAATTCTTTCTTTCTTAAAATCAAGGAGGTAAAAAACCATGATTCAAAATCCTCTCTCCCTAATTGAGGAGCAGTTAAGAACAATAATAACCGATGCCGTTAAAGCCGCAATGGCTAAGAAGGCATTGCCGGAATCGGATATACCCGACTTTGCCGTTGAGATACCCAAAACGGCGGAACACGGCGACCTTTCCGCCAATATAGCCATGGTTGGCGCGCGTGCTTTCAGAATGGCACCGGTGAAAATAGCTGCCGCTGTAATGGCTGAAATCTCCCTTGAAAACAGCTATTTCTCAAAATGTGAAATTGCCGGCCCCGGCTTTATGAATTTCTTTTTAGGCGAAGAATTCAGTGCCATGACCGTTAAGACGGTGCTTGAAAGAAAAGAAAACTACGGCAGGACGGATTACGGCGAAAAAAAACGTGTGCTTGTTGAATTCGTTTCGGCAAACCCCACAGGTCCCATGCACATAGGCAATGCGCGCGGCGGTGCTTTGGGCGACTGCCTTGCAGCCGCACTTGACTGGTCGGGCTATGACGTAAACAGAGAATTTTACGTAAATGACGCCGGCAACCAGATAGAAAAGTTCAAAACCTCACTTGAAGTCAGATACCTTCAGATATTCGATCCGTCCATTGAAATGCCGGAGGACGCATATTTAGGTCAGGATATCATCGACCACGCAAAGAATTTTGAAGCCATACACGGCGACAAGTATGTTAATGCCGACAGTCAGGAGCGCAGACAGGCGCTTTGCGATTTTGCTCTGCCGAAAAACATCGGCAAACTCAAGACCGACCTTGAAAAATACCGCATCAACTATGACAAATGGTTTCACGAGAGCTCTCTGCACAATGACGGCTCGGTCAAAGAGATAATCGAAAAGATGAAGGCGTCCGGCTACACCTACGAAAAGGACGGCGCTTTATGGTTTAAGGCTACCGAGCTTGGCGATGAGAAGGACAGAGTTTTGGTAAGAGATAACGGCATACCCACCTACTTTGTGCCCGATATCGCGTATCATTACAACAAGCTCGTTACCCGCGGCTATGACAAAGCCATTGACATACTCGGTGCCGACCATCACGGCTACATCGCAAGAATGAAAGCAGCGCTGACGGCGCTTGGCATCGACTCCGACAGACTTGACATTATAATCATGCAGATGGTACGTCTTATAAAAGACGGCGAGACATATAAATTATCCAAGCGTTCAGGCAAGGCCATAACCCTTGAAACCCTTCTTGAAGAGGTGCCCATTGATGCGGCAAGATTATTCTTCAATCTGCGTGAACCCAACAGCCATCTTGAATTCGACCTTGATTTGGCAATTTCGGAAAATTCGCAAAACCCCGTATATTACGTTCAGTATGCCCATGCAAGGATTTGCAGTATACTTAAGGTAATGGAGGACACCGATGTTTCCGATGCAAAGCTTAACCTGCTTAAAGAGCCTTCGGAAAAGGCGCTTATATTCAAGCTTGCGGGCATGCCGTCGCAGATAATCAGTGCGGCAAAGGAATATGACCCGTCGGTAATCACAAGATACCTTATAGACCTTGCAACGCTCTTCCACCGCTTCTATACAGAATGCCGCGTTAAAGACGCACCGGACGATATACGCAAAGCAAGAGTTGCCCTGCTTATGGCAACAAAGCAGGCCATATGCAACGGCTGCACAATTCTCGGAATAACCGCACCGGAATATATGTAATAAATAAAATAAAGGCTGAGAAAAATCTCAGCCTTATTTTTTTGCAGCAAAAAGGAGTACCGTATCGGTACTCCTTTTTTGAGAGTATGTTGTTTAAAATCAGGCTTCTGCCTTGATCTTTCTTCTGGATTTATACATATCGAAGGATGCTGCGATCATAAGGAATGCGCCGATTGCAGTGGTCTGCAGCTCGGTGGAAATGCCTGCCATAACGATAGCGTTGTCGAGCAATACCATGGTAAGCACGCCGATAACGATGCAGGGGCCGGAGCCCTTGCCGCCGTTAAGGGAAACGCCGCCGATAGCGCAAGCAGCCATGCACTTGAACTCCCAGCCGTTGCCGGTGTAGGGGTTACCGAAGTCGTAACGGATAGCAGTAAGAATACCTGCTACGGAAACGATAAGACCGCAAACGATGTAAGCAACTCTTCTTATGAGCTTTACGTTGATGCCGGAAAGGGTAGCAACTTCTTCGTTGTCGCCAACTGCCTTGATTCTCTTACCAAGCGTTGTCTTTGCAAGCATAATCGAAACTATGATGTAAAGAACTACGCAGATGAAGAACCACATGCACAGACCCCAGATACGGAAGTTAGCAAATGCCTTAAGGCCTTCGCCAAGGTCGGTATAAGGATAAGCGTTGGTTACGAAGAAACGGCATGCACCGATAACGTAGGACATACCGAGGGTAACTACGAAGTTGGGCAGGTTGAAACCGTAAATGATAGTACCGTTTACAAGACCTACAACGCCGCCGGCGAGAACGCCGAGGCAAACTGCAGCCCATACGGGGAAGTTTGCAATCTTGATAGCCCAGGCGAATACAACGCATGCCAAGCCGGAGGTCTTACCAACGGATACGTCGGAAGCGCCGGTCATGATAACAAGTGCGTTACCAAGGCAGCAAATTGCAACGAAGGGAGCAAGGTTTGCAATAGACTTGATATTTTCAAGGCTTAAGAAATTGGGGTTAATGCAATAAACCGCAATAATAAGTACTACGAGGGGAAGTAAAGCAGAGAATTCATCAGTAGCGATAAATCTCTTCATGGCACTTACAAAGCCATTCTGTTTCTTTGTTGTCTGCATAATTTTCTCTCCTCTCTCAACTTATATAAGGTCGATTCGAGAAGCCATATATCTTCTCTTGAATACGTCCAGGATAAGTACGAACATAA
This sequence comes from Eubacteriales bacterium, assembly GCA_045599805.1. Lineage (GTDB taxonomy): Bacteria > Bacillota > Clostridia > Oscillospirales > UMGS1783 > JAZRWQ01. Next base: position 15,410 of record JAZRWQ010000114.1, read on the forward strand.
CCAGCAAGCCTATGCAGCAGAGCTGAGCATTAGCTTCCCAGGCAAGTGCGGACATTGCGTTTTCCAGAAGCTGGATAAGCAGAACGCCCAGGAACAAGCCGAGAACCGAACCGGAGGAACCAACGAAGCCGATACCGCCGATGTAGCAGGAAGCAATGGTCTTGAAGTCAGCGCCTGTCAGACCGGAAGGAGAAACCATGCCCTGTTTTGCGTTGGACAGGAATGTACCGGTATAGGACAGGATGGATACGAATATAAGGGTTATCCACTTAACTCTGGTAACGTTAACACCAGCCATGGATGCAGACTCGGAGTTGATACCGCAAGCCTG
>JAZRWQ010000115.1:0-3799 GCA_045599805.1 Eubacteriales bacterium
GTTGTCGCGGATATAGGTATTCATTTTGTTTACAAGTGTCGCCTTGCAGTCCTCTACCGAAAGCTCCGTGCCTTTATAATCCAAAGAAATTCCATAGATGGCAGTAAGGAAATTTCTCGTATCGAGAGTTAAGGCACTTATATCCCTGTAATAGCAGTTGATAAACTTTCCTTTGCAGACGAAATTCCCTTTGCTGTTGACATCATAAGCGGGGATGGGGCCGGTGTATGCCGCTATAAAAGGATCGTACGCTTTGCTGCCGGGGTAATAGGAAAGCTTTTTGGTAAAGTTAAAGCAGTTTTCAACGGTCATATTATCGTTTTCGATATTGACCACGATGCCGGCGGCATACTGCTGTCTTGCGGTTATACTGTCGGCGCAGTTGGCGCAGTTTTTGATGGTTACGGGCTTTGTGGATGCCAACACCCAGCCGACGATGCCGCCGGCACGGAATTCGGCTTCAACTATGCCCTTTTCGGTGTTGATACAGCTTATGATATCTGCGCTGTTTTTGCAGTAGCCGAGTATTCCTCCGACATTTCTGCTGCCTGTTGATATGACCTTTGCGTTATTGATGCACCGCTTTATTGTTGCCTTATCGTTTGCAAAGCCGACGATACCGCCTAAGTTTAAGCCCTTTGCGGTTATATTGCCGTTATTGCGGCATCCGATAAATACCATGTTTCCGTATGTTTCGGCGGCGATACCCGCGGCATAGTCCTTGCCGCAGTTCAGCGTGCCGTTATTGGTGCAGTTTATAAAGGTGCAGTCGGTTGCATTTGCCACGATACCGGCGATGCAGGATTCACCTACGGATTCAATATCCACGCTGCTTGTGCAGTTTTCAAAGGTGGAGTTTTTGGCGGCGGCGCAAATACCTGCAAGAGTCACGCTGCCGCGAATACTGCCGGTAACGTTTATATTTTTCACCGTCGCGCCCTCGCAGTAGCTGAACAGCCCTCTGTCGTAGGTCCCGGAGACATCCAAAATGCGGACAGTATGGTTTTTGCCGTCGAAATTACCCTTGAACGGCTTGCGGTTGCCGATATTGTAGTTGCCTACGGGGAGATAGGCGGCAGTGATATCGCCGGCAAGCTCGATATATTTGCCTTCGTAGCTTTTGCCTGCGGTAACATCGTGGGCAAACTGCATCCATTGTTCTGCATCGCGTATTATATAAGGATTATCCTGGGTTCCGATTTTTTCGGTTTCGCCCGATAGCTTTTTAAGCTTGAACTTCTGATTGTCCGCGCCGGTGAATTCCCACGACTGGATATTAACTCCGTTGGAGGGTTTTGCGCCGTTTACCATGCCCGAAGCATCCATATACTGTCCGCCGAGGCAGCGGATATAGTAATATCCGTTGCCCGCGTCCTCAAAAACCCAACGCTGCGCATCCGTGCCGTTGTCTTCCCATTGCTGAATATTGGCGCCGTTGTCCTTTGATGCACCCGATACGTCAAGCGGAAGCCCGGTAACCTTGGATTTGATGATATAGGCATCCTTTGCGGTGTCCTTTGTGATTGTGAAGACATTTGCCTCGCCGTTTTCCCAGAGAATAGCGGAGGCGCCCGATTTATTCACGGAGCCTTTGCCGTACGAAATATCCACGCAGAACTTTTCATTCAGCGCAGTGGAAATGACATAGTCGCCGTTCTCAATGTCGCTGCTTGAATAGAGATTGTTTTTTATGTAGGTTACGCCGTTTGTTTTCAGCGTTTTGCCTGAGACGGCATCAGAGGTATCGTCGGTATAAACAGTAGTGTTTTTAATTTCTATGGAGTTTGAGGCGTCGATATAAATATGCTGACCGTAGTCCTTGCTGCAGCGGTTCTGGCGGAAGGTGCAATGATCTATTTCCGAGCCGCTCCAGCCCATATATACCGCGCCGCCGTAGTAGGGGGCGTAATTATCGTATAAATCGCAGTATTGCAGCTTTGCGTTGTAGTTGCGGAAGCATGCTGCGCCGCCCCAGGCGTTTCTGTTATTGGCTTTTACCGTGTCAAAATTATGTGAGGATGCACCTGCTGTGCAGGAAATTATATTAAAATTCTTTAAAACGGCATTATTGCCGCGTCCGGTGGAGGTGGTGCAGTAGTATGCGCCGCCGTCGTAATCGGAATAACAGCCGATGATATTACTGCGCTGTCCGAGGGTGGACGACTCGGCATTGCCTGCGCCGTTGATGCGCGTATTGTTGCCGTAAACCGAGATGAAGCCGCCGTATTTCGCGTGGCATTGGTTGGCGGTGCAGTTTATCATCTGTATATTGCTTTCGGCATCGTTAGAATTAAAGCCGCATTCCGAATAGATACCGCCGCCCTCTTTTGTTGCATAGCAGTTATCAAACTTGCAGTTTACAAACTCGGTGATGTGATTATTCACATTGGTATCCCAGCCGAAATATATCGCGCCGCCGTATGCCGAGTGGCAGTTGGTGAAGGTGCAGTTGTTTATCTCGTTGCGGTGACTCTCAGTGAAGATATAGACACAGCCGCCGTATGTTGTACTTGTGCAGTTGATAAAATGCACATTATCCATGCGAAGCGTGCCGCTTTCGTTGGGGATCCTCTTGATGATCACGCCGCCGAAGCTTTGGGTATACTGCTTTTGCATACTCATGTGGATAACGGGGTAGGCGCCGGTATTGCAGTCCTTGAATACAACGTTGCGCAGGGTGATATTGCCTGCCGAGGTATGTATCGGCGAGTCGCTCTTTCCGGGGGTTTTGAAGGTAAGCGTGCCGCCGGAAATGGCAATATTTCCCTTGCCGTAATAGCCGGAATAGTCGGTTACCGTCCAGGTATGCCCGTTAAGGTTGATATTGAGACTGGCATACTTATGCTGCGGGAAAAAGTTTGTGGTAACGTCGCGTTCGAGGTTGACGGTTATCGACGAGATTTCTTCACGGGTGGCGTCGTTGTTGAAATACCAGTAACCGTCATCATGGGATGAATTGATATTGAGGTCGGAGGTTTGTATCATGCCGTCGTCGTAGTTCCATGTGATAGTACCGATTTTTTCTCCATCGGTATATTCGTCCGCTAAAGCGGAAACAGGGGGAAGGCAGGAAATAAGCAGTAAAATGCAGAGTATCAGCGCGAAAAAGCGTTTCATCCTTACCCCTCCTTTTCTTCCACACGAATTTTATATGTCGTCATAAATCCCTTGTAATCGAGCTTTACCGTAAACTCGCCCGGCTTTGTAAAGCGGCCGTTTCCGTCAAGCTCACAGCCGGATGCGTCCACCTCAAGCTCGCTCATTTCCTTGGCGCAGGTGAAATAGGCGATATAGGGCACATCCACATCGTTCTGATGCACCCGTACCGTTACGCCCACCTCTCCCTTTTCCTCGGTCTTTTCGTAGGTGGTGAATTTATCCCCGACCTTAAAGGCGCCGAAGTCATAATGCAGGGGGTCCTCCGCTTCAATAAAGAGGATATTCGTTTTTTCTTCTTCGATAGATTCTTCGGTTATGCCGGGATCCTCTTCCTGCGAGGACTCGGCGGATTCCGAAGCAACTTTTCCGGCACAGCCCGATATTGAAACAATAAGTGACAATAAAAGCACCGAAATAAGTAATTGTTTTTTCATAATAACACCTTTAGCCTTCTGCGGCTTTAGTTTTATTTTTACGTTTTTTGGAAACGAAATAGGTAATAAGCGTGCCTATCGAGCCGCCTGCCAGAGTGCCTACCGCGAGCATGCCGATGGGGGATGCGCCGGAAAATACGCTTGCGGTGGTCGCGGGGGCGGAGTCGCTCTCCATCTGGTAGCCTATGTATTTTTCTCCGACAGAC
>JAZRWQ010000116.1:0-9737 GCA_045599805.1 Eubacteriales bacterium
TACCGACTTCTTTATCGACGGTCATTCCCATACCGTAATGACAAAGGGCAAAAACGGCGAGCCTATTCAGTCCACCGGCACCGGATTTGCGAATATCGGCGTTATCGTTATTGACGAAGCATCCAAAAAGATTGAATCCAATGAGCTTATCGCTCTTGAGGATCTCGAAAACGAAGATGCCGAGGTTAAGGCGATAATCGACCAAATGAAGGCAAACGTTGAAAATGAATACGGCGTTATCGTTGCAAAGAGTGAGGTTGACCTATGCGGCGACAAGAAGCCCGGCAACAGAACACAGGAAACCAACCACGGTGACCTTATCACCGATGCCTGCCTGTGGTACGCCACCGAGAAGTATCCCGACATAACATCAAAGGTGCCTAAGAGTAACGTAGTTGCCATTGAAAACGGCGGCGGCATCCGCGCATGGATAAGAAAGGGCGAGGTCACAAGAGGCGACCTGTTCAATGTACTGCCCTTCGGCAATACGCTTGACGTAGTCTACCTTAAGGGAAGCACTCTTCTCGAGGTTCTCGAAAGCGCCACCTTTGCCGCACCTACCGAGCTGGGCGCATTCCCCCAGATAGGCGGAATGAATATCACGATAAACACCGCTATCCCCTATGATGCGCAGGACGAGCCCTTCCCCGGCTCCACCTACTACGGACCAAAGAGCATAAAGCGCGTGACCATTAACGATATAGGCGGTAAGCCCTTCGACCCCGATGCCCTTTACGCGGTAGTTACCAACGACTTTGTTTCCTGCGGCGGCGAAGCCTACTATGCTTTCGGCACGCTAACGGATAAGGTAAATACCGGCGTGGCTTTCGATGTCGTTGTTACCGAGTACATTAAAGAAAAGCTCGGCGGACATATCGGCATGGAGTATGCAGAGCCTCAGGGCAGAATCACCATTCTTACCGCCGAGGACATCCCCACTCCCGAAACTGCCGATAACTTCCCCCTGATCATCGGCATTTCCGCAATGGGCATGGCTATTGTAACCGGCGCGGTATGTGCAGTTAAATCCAAAAAGAATCCGCAGTAAGGCGGGGCGACTTAGGGAGAAATACAGAGCTTTATAATTTAAAAAGGAATCTGTCTGATTGACAGATTCCTTTAATTTTACCGTTTCTGATGATTTTTGTTTCCTCTCAAAGCCTTCCCCGGAGGGGAAGGCTAATAAGGAAAATTATAGTAGGGACGAGCATAATTCGTCCTTCCTGCATAAATATACATCATTGCGCAGGCGCACATACCTGTGATATCATTATATATAAGGATATCATAAAAAATATTTGTTAATTTTATACATTCCACTTGACAAATTGATGTATAAAGTGTAATATTATTTGCATAAATATACATAAATATGATAGGAGCAGTATTTTGACTAAGGTTTTTATTGACGGCAGCGCCGGTACAACGGGGCTGCGGATATACGACAGGCTTTCTTCGAGAAGCGATATTGAGCTTATATCGCTTACGGAGGATAAACGCAAGGACGTTGAGGCGCGCAAAAGCGCGATAAACGATGCCGATGTTGTTTTCCTTTGTCTGCCGGACGCAGCGGCGATCGAGGCGGCGGCGCTGTGCGAGAATGAAAAGACGGTCATCATTGATACCTCGACGGCGCACAGGGTTGCCGACGGCTGGACTTACGGTTTTGCCGAGGTGAACGGCCTGAAAAACAGGATAGCTCATTCCAAACGCATTGCCAATCCCGGCTGTCACGCAAGCGGATTCGTTTCGCTTATAGCGCCGCTGGTAAGTGCAGGGCTGATAGATAAGGACGAAAAGCTTTCCTGCTTTTCGCTGACCGGGTATTCGGGCGGCGGCAAGAAGATGATAGTCGACTATGAGGACGAAGACAGACGGGAGTATCTGCTTGCGCCGCGTATGTACGGACTGACGCAGTCGCATAAGCATCTGCCGGAAATGGCAAAGATATGTTCTCTTAACAGCATGCCGCTGTTTTCGCCGATAGTTTCGTCATACTATGCAGGTATGCAGGTAACCGTGCCGCTTTTCATGTCGCAGGTAAAGGGAAGCATAAAGGATATATGCGAGGTTTACAAAAGCACCTATACCGGAAAGGTAGTTTACTTTGAAGAAAATGCGGACGATGCCGGATTTATAAGCGCAGGCGGCTTTGCCGGCAGAGACGATATGCAGATAAGCCTTTTCGGAAACGATGAAAGGATAACTCTCGTATCGAGATTCGATAATCTGGGCAAGGGCGCATCGGGCGCCGCAATACAGAACATGAACATTGTGCTCGGAATAAATGAGACAGAGGGCCTTTGGCTTGGAGGTAAATAAAGTGAAGATAATATCGGGCGGCGTTTGCGCCGCAAAGGGTTTTTTTGCCGGCGGTGTGCACTGCGGCATACGCAAAAACAGAAAGAAAAAGGATCTTGCGCTGATTTACAGCGAATGTCCGGCAAGCGCCGCGGCAGTATATACCACGAACTCAGTTAAGGGCGCGCCCCTGACGGTAACAAAGAAGCATCTTGAAAACGGCATCGCGCAGGCGGTCATATGCAACAGCGGCAACGCCAACACCTGCAATGCCAACGGCATTGAGATAGCCGAGAAGATGAGCGCGCTTTTATCCGACGCTATGGGCATAAAGGCGGACGATGTTGTTGTCGCATCCACCGGCGTTATAGGTCAGCCCCTTGATATCGAGCCGATAAAAGAAGGTATTCCGGCTCTTAAAGAAAGCCTTTCTCGAAACGGCAGTGCCGATGCCGCCGAGGGCATAATGACCACCGATACAAGACTTAAAGAGGTCGCCGTTGAATTCAATGCCGGCGGCAAGGTATGCAGAATAGGCGGCATTGCCAAGGGCAGCGGCATGATTCACCCCAATATGGCGACCTTGCTTGTGTTCATAACCACCGATGCGAATATTTCCCCGGCAATGCTTAAAAAGGCGCTGAGCACCGATATTGCCGACACCTTTAATATGGTAAGCATTGACGGCGATACCTCCACAAACGATATGGTTACCGTGCTTGCAAACGGCATGGCGGGCAATAAGGAAATATGCGAGGAAAATGAAGACTTTGCCGAGTTTATGAAGGCACTTAACACCGTAACGGTGCATCTGTGCCGCATGATAGCCGGCGACGGCGAGGGCGCTACCAAGCTTTTGGAGTGCAGGGTGAGCGGTGCAAAGGATATACCCACGGCAAAGACGGTTGCAAAGAGCGTTATCTGCTCAAGTCTGCTTAAAGCCGCCATGTTCGGCGCGGACGCAAACTGGGGCAGGGTGCTGTGCGCGATAGGGTACAGCGGCGCTGACGTTGACGTTGACAGGATAGACGTTGCCTTTGAAAGCAAGGCAGGCAAAATAGAGGTTTGCAAAAACGGCTCAGGCATAGAGTTTTCGGAAAAGATCGCCAAAAAGGTGCTTTCCGAAAACGAGATAGATATACTTATCGAGCTTAACAGCGGCACATCCGGCGCCTGCGCATGGGGCTGTGACCTCACTTACGATTACGTTAAAATAAACGGCGATTACCGCACCTGATAAGGAGGGCATTATGACCGATAATTTTTCCAATAAAGAGCGTGCCGAGGTGCTTACTCAGGCACTGCCCTATATAAAGCGCTACACCGGCAAAACCATTGTAATAAAATACGGCGGCTATGCCATGATAGATGAAACCCTTAAAAAGCAGGTTATGGAAGATACCGTGCTGTTGTGGCTTATCGGCGTTAAGGTCGTGCTCGTGCACGGCGGCGGCCCGGAGATAAGCGAGATGATGAGTAAGCTGGGCAAAAAGCCCGAGTTTATCGACGGACTGCGCGTTACCGATAAGGAAACGGTCGATATCGTGCAGATGGTGCTGGCGGGCAAGGTAAACAAGTCGCTTGTAGGCATGCTTGAAACGCACGGCGGCAAGGCCATCGGTCTTTCGGGCATGGACGGCAGACTTATCGAGGCCACCGTTAAAAACGAAAAGCTGGGCTACGTTGGCGAGGTCACCAAGATACACGTTCAGCCGATACTGGATATACTCGAAAAGGGCTATATCCCCGTAATATCCACGCTGGGCTGTGACGAAAACGGCAACACCTACAACATAAACGGCGATACCGCCGCTGCCGCCATTGCGGGCGCGCTCGGCGCGGAGAGACTTATCATGATGACCGACGTTGCCGGCATCCTTAAGGATAAGGACGATCCGTCCTCTCTTATCCCCGAGATAAGTATTTACGAGGCGGAACAGCTTTACAGAGAGGGCGCTGTTTCCGACGGCATGATCCCCAAGGTGAACTGCTGTATCGAGGCGCTTAAAAAGGGCGTAAAGAACGTTGTTATCATGGACGGCAGAGTGCCCCATTCCATTCTTATGGAGCTGCTTACCAACGAGGGCGCAGGCACTATGTTTACGGAGAAAAGAGATATGACTATAAAAGAAAAAGATAAAAAATACGTTGCCGGTACCTACACCCGCTTCCCCGTTGTTCTTTCAAAGGGCAAGGGCTCGCTTGTGTGGGATGAAAACGGCAAGGAATATATCGACATGGGCTCGGGCATCGGCGTTACCTCCTTCGGCTATGCCGACGATATGTGGCAGGCCGCCGTTTCCAATCAGGCGGCAAAATTACAGCACACCTCCAATCTGTATTACACCGAGCCGTGCGCTCTGCTTGCCGAGAGGATGTGCGAACGCACCGGAATGAGCAAGGTATTCTTCTCCAATTCGGGCGCGGAGGCAAACGAATGTGCAATCAAGGTTGCAAGAAAATACGCCGCCGAGCGTAAGGGCAGCGAGTATTCCACGATAGTTACCCTTAAAAACAGCTTCCACGGCAGAACCCTCACAACCCTTGCCGCGACCGGTCAGGATAAGTTCCACGAGCTGTTCAATCCCCTTACCCCCGGCTTTGTAAGCATCAATGCCGATAACATCTACGAGCTGGAAGCGGTAGGCTCGGCAAACAAGATCGCCGCCATAATGTTCGAGTGCGTACAGGGCGAGGGCGGACTTATCGACCTTAAAAAGTCGTTTGTAAACGAGGTCGTTGAATACGCGCAGGCGCACGATATACTTATAATCGTTGACGAGGTTCAGACCGGCAACGGCAGGACCGGCAAGCTGTACTCCTATATGAATTACGGCTTCACCCCCGACATCATCACCACCGCAAAGGGCCTTGCAGGCGGTCTGCCGCTCGGCGCCACCCTTATGAGCGAAAAGGTAAAAGATGTGCTGGGCTTTGGCGACCACGGCTCCACCTTCGGCGGCAACCCCGTTTGCTGCGCTGCCGCTTTGTCGGTTTACGACAGACTTACCGAGAGCTTCATGGATGACGTGCTTAAAAAGAGCAAGTATCTTTTCGATACCTTTACCGGCGCCGAGGGCATCGAGTCGGTAAACGGCATGGGCCTTATGATAGGCATTAAGCCCCAAAAGCCGGTTGCCGAGGTTTTGAAAACCTGCCTTGAAAACGGTGTGCTTTGCCTTACGGCAAAGGATAAATTAAGGCTTCTGCCGGCGCTCAACATCCCGATGGACGTCTTAAAGAAAGCCGCCCAAATAATTAAAGAAGCCTGCAAATAAACAATAAAATGCCGAGTGGCCAAAGGTCACTCGGCATTTTTGTTTTTATTATTATAAAAATTCCTTTATCGGTTTGCCGTCGGCGTTTTCCATATCAAATCCGCAAAGACGGGCGAGCGTGGGTGCTTCGTCTATGATGTAGCCGGACTGTACGATAACGCGGTTATCGACAGAGTCGGGATTGCGGAAGAACATCATGGGCTTCACGCCCTTTTCGGGCATGTGGCCGTGGGTGGCGCGGCTGCTGCGGTAGTCGCCTGCGCCGGGTATTTCTATGACGCTGCCGTTCCAGTCGGTTCTGAACGCCGTGCCGCCGTCGGTATCTGCAAAGAAGGCAAAATCGCCTTTAAGGCCGTAATGCTCTTTCAGATAGTCCTTTTCAAGTATTTCGCCGATGCCGAATTTCTCTTTGTTTTCGTTAAGGATCTCTCTTGCCTTGTCGGCAAGCTCGGGTGTTTTGGCGTAAACGGGCATACAGCATCCGCTGCCGTGGCAGAAGATGTCCCAGTCTTTAAGCGAGCCGTCCTCATTTGTTCTTATGTAGCCGAGCTGTTTGAAAAGCACGTTGGGGAAGACGACCTTGTTGATATCAAGATGTCCGTGGTCGGCGGTGAAGCAGATGATATAATCGTCCCACAGATTCTTCCTGTCGAAAACCTCCCAAATCTCGCCGAAGAGAGGATCTAAAAATTCGTATGCTTCGGTAAGCTTTTTGGAAAATACGCCGTCGGAATGGCGGATGGCGTCGATAAGTGTGATGTGCGTCATAACAAGGTCGGGCTCGTGGTCGTCTATAAGCTGTGCGCACGCCTTGCAGGCAAAATCGTCCCAGTCATAGTAGTGCTGCAGGCAGAAGGAGGGATGGCAGCGCTCGTAAAGCTTGCCGGTGTATATGCCCGGTGTGCTTGTGGCAACCATTTCTGCCTCGGCATCCTTATATTCCTTGTGCGGGCCGCCCACGCCGGGGCGGTGGAGGTTCCATTCAACGTCGGCGCCTACCGTAACGGGGTAGAAAACGAGAGCGCAGGACCTGCCGTTTTTCTTGAATACCTCCCAGATGGTCTCGGCACTGCACTGGTCGGCATAGTCAAACCAATGGGGCGCTTCGTTTTCGGGCTGCAAAAGCTCGTTGTTTATAACGCCGTGTGTGCCGGGATTGCAGCCGGTCATGATAGAGGTGTGTACCGAATGGGTAAGCGACGGATAGGTCGTAATAACGTTTTTCAGCATGGATGAATCCTTTATGATGCGGCTGAAATTCTTAAGCTTGGTCATTATGCCGATATCCTCGGTTACCATAGAGTCAATGGAAATAAGAAAAAGTTTCTTTGCCATGATATAGCTCCTTATTATATATTTTCGCCGTTGCGCATCTTTTTAACTTCCTTGTCGATATTTAAAAAGATTACGGTTATAAACATAAGCACGCCGAATATCGCGGGCACCCAGCCGAGCATGGCGTTTATCGCGTTTATCGCGCTGTCGGGCTGTACTTTAAGCGCGGCATCGTATCCTGCGGCGGCAAGAGCGCCTGTAAGAAGCTTTGCGGCAAGCGCCTCGCCGAGCTTTGTGGAAAGGTTGTCTGCCGTGCCTATCATGCCGTCATAGCGCCTGCCCTCGCGCCACTCTATAAGGTCGGTAAGGTTGTTGCGGTTGGTGTTGAACATAACGAAGGTTACGGAAACAGCCATGCCGGTGAATACGCTGTTTACGTAAAGAGCCGCGGTGGAGAAGGGATCGATGATAAACCATATCTTGCCCACAACGAAAAGCACCGCGCCTAAAAGCATCGTTTTCTTTCTGCCCAGTTTAGAGTCTATCATCGGAACGAACAGAGTCGTAACAAGGGAGGCAACGAGATATGCCGCCTCGATAAAGGTCACGTCGTCGGCAGAGCCGAGAACGTAGGTGCAGTAATAGGTGAGGCAGGTAAGCAGGGAAAGATTTATAATGCCGTAGAAAAGTATGTAAAGGGTGTTTAAAACAAAGGGACGGTAGCTGTAAAGCACCTTGAAGGTGTGCAGTATGCCGACGCGCTCTTCCTTTTCCTCGGTGGGAAGTATGCGCTCTTTGGTGGTAAAGTAATGGATAAGACAGCCTATTACGCAAACCGCCGCCATAACGATGGAGGTAAGCAGAAAGCCGCGGCTGCCTGTTTCGGGGTTGAGGTTGCCGTTATCGTCAAGCGCACCGAAAAGATTCAAAAGAGGGAAGCAGGCAACGGCGCCTATTGCCGTGCCTATGCAGCTGCCTATATTGCGGTGCACGTTTATCGAGCGGCGTTCGCTGTCCGAGTCGGTGGCAAGCCCTGCCATGCAGTTGTAGGGGATATCGGTGGCGGTGTATAAAAGCTCAAAGAGGAAATAGCCCAGAGATGCAAGCACTATGGTGAGCGTTTGCGATGCGTGGAAGTTTGTGAAGATGAGCACAACGGTTATTGCCCAGGGTACGGCGCTGTACAGCGCGAACGGGCGAACTCGCTCGCCGTTTTTGAAGCGGTGATTTACCGCGAAGATGCCTACGAGCGGATCGTTTATCGCGTCCCAAACTATGCCCAGCGACAGTATGGTGCCTGCCGTGCCCATGGGGATGCGCAGTACCCCCGTAAGGAAGAACAGATAGTAAAGGCTTTTAAACTGATAAACGATGTTCGATGCGGCGGAAAAGCTGCCGAAGCCGAGCTTTTCGAAAAATCCTACCTTTTTCATATAATGCACTCCTCTTTATCTTTAACTGCCGAAAGCTTTTCCCTCAGCAGTTTTTTGAAGCGTTCGCCCTCGTCGTTCATCGGGTTGTGTCCCGATTTTTCAAACCATACAAGGCATTTGTCGGGCGCGTTTATTTTATTGTACCAGTCCTCAACGAGCGAGGACGGAGTATTTTCGTCAAGCACACCGTCGAAGATGTAAAAGGGCATCATGAATTCGGTGCAGGTTTTATTGAAATTGGTGCGTCCGCATTCGGGCCACATCTTTTCAAGCACGATTCTGTGGCCTTTTACAAGTCCCCACATATCGGAAAGGGAGTATTCCTTTGCCTTTATCATCGGAATAACGGTGGAGGAAACGTAGCCGCGTTTTTTTTCGTTCGGCGAATAGCCGCCGTATTTCATCATAACGTTTCTCTGCATCATCATGCCCTTGTAGTTACCGCCCTTGTATATGCCCATTACCGGGGGACCGCATTTATTGAGTATGTCGATGCTCTTTTGGTCGTCTGCCTTTTTTGCCTCTTCCATGCAGAATTCCCAGCTTAAGGTTTCGTTGAGCGCGCCGTCGACTACCTGACCGAAGCCCACAAAGGCGGCGATATGCTCGGGATACTTATTGCAGAGGTAGGTGCCCAGCTCCGAGCCCCAGCTTCCGCCGATCACAAATATCTTGTCCTTCTTAAAGCGGCCGCATAGCCATAATACAAGCTCGTTTGCGTCCTCGATAAGCTGATTTATCGTAAGCGTGGCAACGTCAACGCCCTTATATGAACCGCCGCTTCCGCGCTGGTCCCAGGTGGCAACGGTGAAGCTGTCAAGCAAATCGGAATGGTCGGCAAATATCGTGTGCCGGTTGCAAACGCCCGGCCCTCCGTGCAAAAACAGCAGAACCGGTTTCGTTTCGTCCTCTGTTTTGATATGCACCTTCTGCAAAAATCCGCCGATAGGTATTTTTTCCTTTATCTCGGTCATTCTATCGCCCTCCTTTTTTTCATTATATTACTTTTTGCCGCGTATGTCTATTATTTAATTCAAATTAGTGCGCTCTTATAATCTGTCGGCTTTGCCGACACCTATTCAGCCTTCCCCGTTCCGGGGAAGGGGGACCGCTTGCGGTGGATGAGGGTAGAAGATTTGATGAAGCAAAAAGTATAAATTCTGCCCTCCTTGTGCAAAGGAGGGGACCGCTTGCGGTGGATGAGGACGAAAGCTTTAAGGAAGCCAAAAGGAACAGTTCTTTATTACCTCATCAAAGCTTTTGGGTGTTGGTTATTATTACCGCATCAAATCTTATACCCTCATCCGTCATTTCCTTCGGAAATGCCACCTTCCCCTGAAGGGGAAGGCTAAAGACGAATTCTTTACCTCATCAAAGCTTATACCCTCATCCGTCATTTCCTTCGGAAATGCCACCTTCCCCTGAAGGGGAAGGCTAAAGACGAAAAAAG
>JAZRWQ010000117.1:0-6198 GCA_045599805.1 Eubacteriales bacterium
AGCGAAGAGAGGGCATTGCTTAAAAAGACATCGGTAAGCTTATTGCAGTAACCGAATGCATACTCGCCCATACTTATCTTTTTTGCTCCGCTGTCGGTAACGCCGTTGACAATGTAGTGTATCATCGGCGTGCCTATGGACAGCCGCTCTGCCGTGGAGCAGTAAAATGCCTCATTGCCTATATTTATGTTATTCGATTTGATGACAACATCTTTAAGGTTGTAGAGATATGCGAAGGCATAGTCGCCGATAGAGGTAACGCTTTCCGGGATTTCCAGATTTGAACCGGAATAGTACATTGTTTTATAAAAGGCATACTTGCCTATTGTTTTTACGCCATTACCCAGCTTTATGCTTTCCGTGTAATAATATGTATCGAAGGCATAGCTGCCGATATGGGTAACGCCGTCGCCGATAACAACGTTTTTAATGGATTTCCAGCTGTCGCTCCACGGATACTTGCTCCAGCTGCTGTAATCGGGCATAGCGCCGCTGCCGCTTATGGTAAGGGTGTCGCCCCTAACTTCCCATTTCAGACAATCATTTTCGCCAAAGAAGTCGTAGTCGTCCGCCGCCGATACAAACACCGTCAAAAGCGGAATAAGCACGGCGATCATCAGCGCCGTTATAAGGATAGTTAAAGCCTTTTTCTTCATATGATCCTCCCTGTAGGGGCGAACTGCGTTCGCCCGTTAAATCAGCAAATTTCTGCGGGCGAACACAGTTCGCCCCTACGGCAGGGGCAAGCCCCTGCCCCGAAAGCTTATTTCGCTTTTTTCTTTTTGGTCTTGCAAAGTACTATTACCAGGACTAAAGCGGCGAGAATTACTGCCGCGATCACGATAAGCGCAACGGTGTTCTTTTCGCTGAAAACGGAAGCCGAAAGCGAAGAATCAAGGCTGCAGCTTTGCGGGTAAAGAGAATCACCGCCGTTTGTCCATAATGTGAAATCATAGCCCGATGCGGTGTAGCCCTTTGCGGTTGAGTTAAGCTTTTGCAGGGTGCTTGAATAGTCCTTTTTCGCAACCTCGTAAACAAGATTTTTGCGGGCATTGACAAAATCATTTCCCGTGCCGATAACCTTTTCCGGTTTGCCCGCCGCGGTATAGTAAATATAATAAGCAATAGCCCCGTCGGTGCTCATATTGTTGCCTATGATATGTCCGCTGTCCCTTGCCACGCCGATATCGCATTTGGAAAAGGAGTTGGCGATAGTGCAATTATCGGTTTCGTCGCCTATGAAGCCTACGATGCCGCCGTGCTCATAGCCGCCGTTTGCCGAGTTTTCGGCAGTACTGCCGAGACTTGAGCAGTTGCCTATCAGCGTGTCGCCGCCGATAACGCAGCCAAGAATTCCGCCTACCGCTTTATCGGCGGTAATTTTTCCGGTATTTACGCAGTTGTATATATTGCCGCCGCCGATAATGCCGCCGACGATACCGCCGGTACTTGTCCAGCCGGTATTAGTTACATCGCCGTCCATACGGCATTTGGAAATTGTACCGTCGATCAGCAATCCGACAATACCGCCGATATTTCCGTCCGTGCCGCTTACATCGGCGGAAACGAGGCAGTTTTCAATAACCGTTTTATTGCAGGCATAACCGGCAACACCGCCGACAGAGCCCGTGCCGCTTACCGTTCCTTTGATTTTCAGATTTTTGACCGTGGCACCGTTAAGGGATGCAAACAATCCGGTATAGCTGCCGTCGGCTATATTGACGGTTATCGTATGCCCGCCGCCGTCAAAAATGCCGCTGAAGGGGCAGCTTTCGGTGCCGATTTTCGTGTTGTTATATGTAATGTCATCGGTGAGCTTGAAATATACGCCGGAACAGCTCTGCCCGCGGGAAATAACATACGCCAGCTCGTCAAGATCATCCGCTGTTGAAATGATATACGGATCATTCTCTAAACCCTGCCCGTTAAGCGTGATGGCTTCTTCAAGTACCCATAATTGGCTTTTGCGTCCCGCGGCATAGGCATAGAGACATGCGAGCTTATCGTTAGAAACCGATTTAACATCCAGATATGGGAAGGTACCGTCAATGCCCTTTCCGGGTTCGGTGCTGTTATCGAGATAGGAACGGATATAAAACTGCCCGTTGCCGGCTTCATCAAATGCCCAGAACTGATGCCACAGATTGTAATCCGCCATTTCGGTTATCTCCGTACCGGGCGCGGGCCAGCCGTTCTGACTTGCAACCTTAAGGCTGTGGCCCTTTGTCGCTACCGGGGATTTCTCTATCACAAATTTAAAGGCATAGACGTCCTCTTTGCCTTTTACTATTTGAAATTTAGTGATCTGAAAAAGATCACCCTTATCCTGAATGTGGTAACGCACCTCGCCGCCTACTTTTTCGGCAGCCAGATAACCGCCGGTCTCTACATTGCGAACGTAGTAATTTCCCTCTTTCGGATTGAAATTGCCCGGATAGGGATATGCGTCTATTGTATCTGCCGCAGCAGCCGAGAGCGGCAGCATAAGACAAATCATAATAGCCGCAATAAGCATACCGATAAACTTTTTCACTTTTTTGGTCCTCCCTGAAAGCATATTATTTTACTCTATGCTATGTATTATACAGATAAAAGTGCTAAAAGTCCGCTAAAATCCCAAAAAAAATAAAAAAATAAAAATCCACGGAAAGTGGATTTTTATAGAATGATATACCTACTTGTTGTTTAATTTTTTCAGGGTATTTTTCGCCCAGTCATACTGGCTCATATAAACACCCCTGAAAAGACTTGCGGTCGTCGGGTTGCCCGAGAGATATTCAAAATAATCGCAGGATATTTTATTTCGGTCAACGCCCAGCTTGTTCCATTCTTTTATCAGTATTTCGCCGGCGCCTATCTCGCCGAGCGCCTTTTCCAGATCGACCTTCGCCACACGGTAATAAGACTCTGCCTTGTCAAAAAACAAGGCATGGGTGATGTCCGAGGTGGTGCAAAACGCCCCTGCCTTATCAATCAAAAAGGCGAGCAGCTCTTTTGCCATTTTGGTAAGCGATGCAAGCGGCGTGCCGTCAAAGAAAACTTCAAATTCGCCGAAGCAACGGACAAACAGTTTCCCTGCGGGAGCTTCAACCTCCGTAATATACCGGAGCTGTGCAAGGGAATGCCTCAGCTTTTCTTCGTTTATCGGCTTTACCAGATAGTCGCAGGCGCCAAGCCCGAAGGCTTCAATGGCATGCGTTTTATAGCCCGTGCA
The DNA here is from genome assembly GCA_045599805.1 of Eubacteriales bacterium. Lineage (GTDB taxonomy): Bacteria > Bacillota > Clostridia > Oscillospirales > UMGS1783 > JAZRWQ01. The sequence goes on from JAZRWQ010000117.1 coordinate 3,215, forward strand.
GAAAACGATATTGCAGAAAGGGAATGCCGCCTTTATCTTTTTGGCAAGCTCAATTCCGCTGATATCCCCGAGTTCAATATCGAGAAAGGCGATATCTACGGGCTCTCCGTCAAGCGCGTCTATAACATCGTCCGATACGGAAAAGGCTGAGATTTCCGCATCGGGTAAACACTTTGTGATAGTTTTGACCAGTCTGTTCAGCAAAAGCTGTTCATCATCTACTGCAAAAACTCTCATTTTTCGCCTCCGTTTTTCGGTATTGTCATGGTGACCGCAGTACCCCTCCCGGGTGCCGTTTCAACCTTTATGCTGCCGTCAACCATGCTTTGAAGTCTTTTCCGTACGTTTTCTATACCGATATGCTGTCTTTCGTCATTAGGTCTTGAGGATGGATCGAACCCGACGCCGTCGTCCACAATGGTTATTATATAGGCCTTCCCCTCATCATAGGAGGATATCGTTACGGTGCCGCCGCCTTTTTTCTTGCATACGCCGTGCTTGATGGCATTTTCCACAAGGGGCTGCACCGTCAGCGCCGGGATAAGAAAATCGGTGCATGATAAATCGTATTCCACATTTACCCTGTTTGAAAACCGCAGTTTTTCAAGCCAGACATATCTTTTTACATGCTCCATCTCATCCGAAAACGATATGGGCGTTTCCGAGCCTATGCAGTCCATGTTTTCACGCAGATAATCGGCAAAGGTAGTTGTGGCTTTTTCCGCAAGAGCAGAGTCCTCTTCGCATAGCTCCGCTATGGTAGACAGGCAGTTATACAGGAAGTGCGGCTGTATCTGCGACAGCATCAGGGAGGTTTCCATTTTTACCTGTTCGGCCTCTTTACGGACGATCTCGTTTTTCTGCTCTATGTAGATACTGTAAAAAATTATGTATAGCGGACACATCAGCGAAACATCGGCAATGGACGGAAGGTATATGTTTGCATGCGTAATACCGGATAGGATGGAGAGAATGATCATAATTGCCGGCGCGACCTCGTAGCTTGCCAAGGCTATCTTTTTTTTAAGATCGCAATCGGAAAGCAGCACATTGATATACATTATGACAACCACCAATATCCAGGCAGAGGTAGTGGCGTAGTCAAGATACGACATATCGTAATACCCTGTTTCATCTATATGAAACAGCATCGGCCTGAAAATGTTTATAAGCGACAAAACCGTATAGATTATTGCGGACAGGTATATGATATAGGTGCTGACTTTTACCACGCGCGTCTTTTTGTAAAAGAACATCTGATATTTCCACAGCACCGCAAAGGAAATATAACAAAGCATATAACTGAGCGAGCTTGTGATGCGGATAAATTCCGACCTTTCGGTAAGGCCGTACGCCGCATAGGAAAGCGTGGAACAGAAGAGCATGACAAAATCCACGATGATAAGCAGCGAGAAGACCAAATTCTGCTTGCTCCCCGAGTATTTATTGGAGGCGGAAAAGCCGAAAAGCATGGTCAGAAACGCCATCAGCACAATATCTATGAGTGTATTGACAGCGGCAAAAACATCACGGAAGATTTTATAGTCAACACTCAGTTTTATACTTAAACCTATAAGCAGACACATTATGCTGATAAAGGCAATATGTAATTGTTTGCGATTGCGCGCAATAAATCTCTGCGTTTTTGAGGCGCTGATTTTCTCATTATCCATACCTGTTCCTCCGGCTTGTTTTTCTCATAGTATCACATTTCCCACCGAAAATCAATATTTACCCTGAACCCCTTAAGGTTTACATGGCTGCCGCAAAAATGAGTCTTTCAAATCCTTCCCGATAGGGTAAAACAAAAATATCCGAAGCCAACGGCTTCGGATATTTTTTGGTCATAAAGGTCGATAACGGATTTGACTAAACAGGCATAAACACTACATTTTCAAGGCATGGACGCACGGGCCCCTCGCTGAAAAGCAAGAAAAAAGTGTTTAACAGGAGGAATATAGGATGAATTTCATCGAAGAATTCTATTACGGAAATATCAACCCGCAAGCCTGTAGCTCGGATCAAAATCCGAAAGTGCAAAAGGATATTCAGACGCTGAGTGAAAGTGAGGACTTTCTGACAGATAAACTATCCGACGAAGAAAAGAAACGCTTCATCAGCTATGTCGATGCATGGGCAACCGTCAACGGTGAATCAAATCTCGACAGTTTCATCACCGGCTTCCGCTTGGGTGCGCAGTTCGCATTCGACACCTTTGTTACATCGAAAGCCCCCTATGCGGACTATCTGAAAGAGGAAATATAGCATAAAAAAGCATCCGCCGCATGGTGGATGCTTTTTGCAACTTTGAACTTTTATTAAAATAATTCGTAAGACAATTGACAAACTAACATTGTGATGATATAATGATGCTGTAACATCACGATGATATAGGAGAGCTTGCTATGAGTACAATCAAACTTTTGCACGGAACCGATCATATTATAGATGTTCCGGATATCAATATCGGCAACGAGCACAACGACTACGGTCGTGGTTTCTACTGCACCAAAATCGATGAAATGGCTTGTGAATGGGCTTGCAAGAAAAACACGGACGGTTTTGTCAATGCTTATGACTTTGACGACGAAGGACTGAAAGTGCTCAATCTGTTGGATGGACAGCATACCGTCCTGAATTGGATAGCATTGCTTCTCAAATACAGAACCTTCAAACTTGATACGGAGCTCTCGGTTGATGCAAGAGATTATATCATCGCCAACTATTCGGTAGATTTGTCCGGAGTTGATGTTGTTATCGGATACCGGGCGGACGATTCCTATTTTCAGTATGCGGAATCTTTTGTGTCGAACGGCCTACCTCTTCGCAGCTTAAACAAGGCTCTTCGTCTCGGAAAACTCGGTGAGCAGACCGTTATCATTTCGCAAAAAGGATTTGACCGTCTGAAATTTGTCGATGCTCATCCTGTCGATAAAAGCATTTATTATCCGAAGTTTTTGGATAGAGATACCAAAGCGAGGGAT
>JAZRWQ010000118.1:0-2014 GCA_045599805.1 Eubacteriales bacterium
GTCTGCTGTAAGCTAAAAGTGTTGATTTTACTTAATTCTTTTAGCAGCTGATAGGGGAATCGAACCCCTGATTCCGCCGTGAGAGGGCGGCGTCTTAACCGCTTGACCAATCAGCCATACCGTTATGTAACTGCACGCTTCGTCAACGTGCTTGTTTATTATATAAGGTAGACTAAAAAAAATCAAGCACTTTTTACTAAAATTTTGCTATATATTTTGCTTTCGTATTTTGCACCCTTTTTGTCATAATAACTGCGCGCTCCTTATATATCCAAATCCGGCGGAATATCCAGTTCATCGGATACATATTTACCATTTTTCTTTCGCTGACGCACACACTCGGACAACAGATATTCAATCTGACCGTTAACCGATCTGAAATCATCTTCTGCCCAGGCCGCAACAGCATCATACAGTTTGGCTGATAAACGAAGCGGTATCTGCTTTTTACCATTATCTTTCTCTGCCATATTTCACCCATTTCAAATTAGAACTTTATGTAAACCAAACGGATATATGCGGTAAGTCAATCACGTTTGGTTTACATAACTCATAACAATATCTACTACACTACCAATTCAGTTATTGAAACTAGTACACGCTTCCAGAATTAACTACCGGCTGCGCATCATGATTACCGCATAAAACTACCAAAAGATTAGAAACCATTGCTGCCTTACGTTCCTCATCAAGCTGTACAATATCATTTTCATTCAGACGCTCCAAAGCCATTTCAACCATACCTACGGCTCCGTCAACAATCATCTTTCTTGCATCCACTATAGCGCTTGCCTGCTGTCTCTGAAGCATAACTGCTGCAATTTCAGGTGCATATGCAAGGTATGTAATTCTTGAATCTACAATTTCTATTCCGGCAACATTAACCTTCTTCTGAATTTCTTCCTTAATTCTTCCGGCAACAATTTCACTTGAACCGCGAAGTGAACCCTCATCGGCAACTCCGTCACCTGTTGTATCAACATTTTCCGCAACATCATAAGGATATATTCTTACGATATCACGAAGAGCCGTATCACACTGAAGAGAAAGATATTCTTTGTAGTTATCTACGTTAAATGCTGCCTTAGCCGTATCGGTAATTTTCCAGGTTACCGCAATACCGATTTCAACCGGATTGCCGAGGCAATCGTTGATCTTCTGGCGTGAATTGTTAAGTGTCATAATCTTAAGAGACATTTTTTTGTTTGAGAGCTTTGCAAGGTCTACATTAGTGCCTGTTGCAGCCGACATCAGCGAAGGGCGTGTCTGAACATCGCCGCTCTGTGAAAGCTTTGTATCGCTTGCAGGATTAACCGCACCCGAAAACGGATTAACAAAATAGAATCCCTCTCCTTTAAGTGTTCCTGTGTATTTACCAAACAATGTAAGTACCAAAGCCTCCTGCGGCTTAAGGATTCGCAGTCCTAAGTAAGGTATCCAGCCGATGCATAACCATATTCCTGCGATGACACAGCATATCAGTGAGTTTTCTACTCCGTAGATAAGTAACGGTACCGCACCAAGGTACAGAAGTGTGGTAAGCACAAGTGCCATCATTCCGTTTTTACTTTTGTTTAATACTTTTTCTTCCATAATTATTTCTCCTTTATTGTGAAATTATGTTAACCTGTTAATACTTATCATTTTTCATATCTGACTTATTGCTAAGCCATCGGTATCTTCTTTACTATTCTGTAGAAAATGAATGATGCCAGTCCATAAGCCGTTGCAAGCGCAAGAACCACTACATTTCCGTTAATGCTTTTGCTGATTATTACAACCGCAACCGCCAACAGCATCGTCAGAAGCATATTGGGAAACATGTATATAAGCATTGCCTTTCCCTGCTTTATAACCTCAACCTCATTTTCCCATTCAAGTTTGATAAACTTAATTCCGCAGAACATACCGAATGTTGTTGAAAATGAGCACATGCACATGCCGGATATAATGTAAATGATTGTCTGAAGCACGCTTGCCTCAAAAGCTATTCCCAGTGAAATCGTTCCCAACA
>JAZRWQ010000119.1:0-5010 GCA_045599805.1 Eubacteriales bacterium
AGAGCCTTCTGCTCTCCAGACAAGTTTTCCTTTTTCGATTTCAAAAATATTGGTAATAGTGTGTGATCCGTTTATTGTGGGCAGATCATTTTTCAAAGTGATAGTATTTTGTTCGATCGTCCATTCTCCCATACCTATATAACTGCTTGCCATTCCCTCATAGTAGGTGAACGTACCGTCATCCTTGATGCTTATGGTGAAATCACCGTAAAAGCCTTCTTTTTCATATACGAAAGTTTTTCCGGAAACATAGTCGGAATTATCTTTGCTGCTTCCGCAACCGACGAACAACAGTATCGACATCAAAAAAATTACAATTGCGATACACTTTTTCATTCAAAACATCTCCACAAAATTCAGTTTGTCAACATATCGTATCATTGATATTACAGAGCAAATCAAAAAACATCCTTACCAACCCGTGGTATTACAAACTGAACCGTTTTTTTTGTTTTACAGAGCCATGTATAAAAGCTCAACGATTTTATCCTCATCAAGGGGATACATGTGTCCGGTCGTGCCTCCGCGGTCAAAGACCGTTTTATGGGCAAGCTCCTTAAAGTCCTTATCGTCAATGCCGCACTCACGAAGACGGGTGGGCATGCCGATGGATTTAAGATAATTTTCAAGGCGGAAGATGCCCTCGTTTATGGTGTTCTGCATATTTGCCATATCATAGGGAACATCAAAAATCTCGTGCAGGATCTTGGCAACTCTGCCCTCGCAGGGCTTTGCAATGTATTTGAGATATGCGGGAAGAAGGATCGCAAGGCCTGCGCCGTGAGTCATATTATATTTTGCACTGAGCTCATGCTCTACCGGATGAAGCACGCCGTCGGTCTCTATGCCCGAATGAAGCCAGCCCATCATTGCGTACATGGAAGCGTAGGAAAGCTGTGCGCGTGTATCATAATCGGTGGGATTTTCCAAGGAAAGCTTGGTATACTTGAATGCCGCCTTTGCGGTTGCAAGAGCCCAGTTTTCGGTTATTTCCGATTCCATTTTTGCGGAAAGCACACGCTCAAGACAATGTACCGCAACGTCAACGCCGCCTGCCGCTACCTGATAGGGAGGCAGAGTATAGGTAAGCTCGGGGTTTACAAAGCTTACGTCGGGACGGACGTAATTATTGCCGAAGCCTCTCTTCAGCTTGTCGGCATCCCTTGTGATGACCGCGCCGGGGGAAACCTCGGTGCCGCTGCCTGCCATGGTGATTACGGTGAGAAGCGGAAGCTTATTATCCTCTGCCTCTACCTTGCCGCTGCACAAGTCCCAAACGTCGCCGTCATATTTCGCACCGAAGGCAATGCACTTTGCCGAGTCTATAACACTGCCGCCGCCGATGGCAACTATCATATCAATATTTTGCATTTTGCATATTTCTATGCCTTTATAGCAAAGCTCCACAATGGGGTTTGGCTGAACGCCGCCAAGCTCAACGATCTCTATGCCCTTTTCGGCAAGACTTTGTTTAACCCTGCCGTACAGTCCGCTTTTTATTACAGAACCGCCGCCGTAATGCAAAAGCGCCTTTTTGCCGTATTTTACGGCGTAGTCGCCAAGCTGTGCCTCGGCATCTTTGCCGAATACTATTTTAGTTCTGTTAAGTAAATCAAAATTTTTCATTCATATCGCCTCACAGACAAAGCCTTAAGATATTTACCGTATCCTCGGGGGTGAATCTTCTTATATCGCTGTAAATACCGCTTGCACCGTAGTCCTTTTCAATGCGCTGTGCCATTTCTTCAAAGCGGCTGTCGTCGATACCGAGCTGGCTTAAACGGGTGGGCATGCCGATAGAGGTAAGCCACTGCTCAAACTTTTCGATACCCTTTAAGCCTGTGCCTATCAGATCTTCAGCGTCGTAATCCACGCCGAAAATTCTGTGCGCCATCTGCGCAAAGCGAAGCGGCGTTTCTTTCACCATATATTTAAACCAGCCGGGCATTACAACGGCAAGGCCGGCACCGTGGGTTATATCGTAGATCGCGCTGAGTTCGTGCTCGATTACATGGGATGTGCCGTCGGCATAACAGCCCAAAGTGTGCGAGCCGTTGCAGCAGGCGGTGCTTGCAAGCATAAGGTTTGCCCTTGCCTCGTAGTTATCCGGCTCTTTTACGGCGATGGGACCGTTTTTGAGAACGGTTTTGATTGTAGCCTCAATAAGATTATGGGCAAGCTCGTTATCCCACTGATGATTTATATATGAGCCCAGAACGTGGGCTATCATATCGGTAGCGCCTGCGGCGGTCTGCCATGCAGGGAGTGTGAAGGTAAGCTCGGGATTGAGAATAGAGAATTTGGGGAACATGACCTCACAAGAATAGCCTATCTTATGGTCGTTTGAATCATCGGTCATGACCGAGCCGTTATCGCTTTCGCTGCCCGATGCGGCTATCGTGAGGATCGTGCATAAGGGAACTGCCTTTCCGGGGGCGGGCATGGGCTTGGAATAATAATCCCAAACGTCACCGTCGTACTCTGCGCCGATGGCAATGCACTTTGCCGAGTCTATAACGCTGCCGCCGCCGATGGCAAGTATAAAATCGATATCGTTCTTTTTGCATATCTCAATGCCCTCACGGGAAAGAGACAGGCGCGGATTGGGCTTAACGCCGCCGAGTTCGATATAAAATAAACCCGCATTTTCAAGGCTTGCCTTTACTCTGTCCAAAAGTCCGCTCTTTTTTGCAGAAGAGCCGCCGTAATGGATAAGAACACGACTGCCGCCGTATTCCTTTATCTTTTCACCTACGGTGTTTTCCCTGCCTCTGCCGAATATTATCTCAACCGGCATTGAATAGGTAAAATCTTTCAAGTGATTCAGCCTCCTTTAGTGTCTTGAAATATCTATATATTTCTTATATAATATATTCAGTATAAAGTCAAGCCATAAAAAATAATTTTGTTTAATTCGGAGGTGCGCCGTGATTACTTTCGGTAACGACTGGGATGAGGTTTTGAAAAACGAAGTAAGCGCCGATTATTTCAAGAATATAATAGCCTTCCTCAATAAAGAATACAGGGCATACACCTGCTACCCCAAGCCGGAAAATGTTTTCAACGCCCTGCGCACAACGCCATATAACAGCGTTAAGGCGGTTATACTCGGGCAGGATCCGTATCATAATCCCGGGCAGGCGCACGGACTTTGCTTTTCGGTAATGGACGGGATCGAGCCGCCTCCCTCTTTAAAAAACATATATCAGGAACTGCACGATGATATAGGCTTTGAGATGCCCGAGGGCGGCAACCTTACAAAATGGGCCAATCAGGGCGTACTTTTACTCAACACTATACTATCGGTACGCGAAAACCAGCCGATGAGTCATTCGGAAATAGGCTGGCAGCGCTTTACCGATGCGGTAATCACCTCACTTAACGACAGAGAACAGCCGATGGTATTTTTACTCTGGGGCTCCCCTGCAAGACGCAAAAAGGAGCTAATAACCAACCCGAAGCATCTTATTTTAGAAGCGCCGCACCCATCTCCCCTTTCGGCCTACAGAGGCTTTTTCGGGTGCAGACACTTCTCCAAAGCCAACGACTTTCTGGCAAAGTCCGGCAATACACCGATTGATTGGAGCTTATAGGTGATAATTATGAATGAAGAATGCCTTATCTGCAAAGCACCGCTTGAATATTTAAACGAAGATATTTTAATGGAATGCGCCATATGCCGCAAAAAAGAGCCGAGCAAAACAAGATGCGTAAACGGACATTATGTGTGCAGCGAATGTCATACAAAGGGTATTGACGGAATTTTCGGCGTATGCCTTAACGAAACATCAAAAAGTCCGATAGAGATTCTGAATAAGCTTATGGATATGCCTTTCTGCCATATGCACGGTCCGGAGCATCACATAATGGCAGGTGCGGCGCTTTTAACGGCATATAAAAACGCAGGCGGCGATATAGATTTACACAAATCGCTTATTGAGATGAAAAACCGCGGGCAGAATGTTCCCGGCGGCGCCTGCGGCTTCTGGGGCGCCTGCGGCGCCGGAATAAGCAGCGGCATGTTCGTTTCGATAATTTCCGGCTCGACACCGCTTTCGAACGAGCCTTTCGGTTTATCAAACAGAATGACCGCAAAATCTCTCGATGCAATAGGCGCAGTCGGCGGACCGCGCTGCTGCAAACGCGGAGCGTATCTCTCGATACTCAATGCGATTGACTTTGTAAAGGAACATTTCGGCATTGAAATGGATAAACCCGATGTGACTTGCCGCTACAATAAGAGAAACAATCAATGCATCGGCAGGCGCTGTCCGTTTTTTAAGTAAAGCGAAAAATACCCCGTCTTAAAGACGGGGTATTCTTTTAGTTTGTCAAAGCTCTTCGGGCTTTACTTCTCTTTCAAAGGTCGCCACTACGCCGTAGCCTCTGCCGTTATTGGGCATGGTGGATACAAGGCGCCAGCCGTCCTTTGCCAACATGTTAAAGCGGTCTTCGCACTCTCTTACAAGGAGAGCTATTACTTTATATTCGTACATATTTACGCTCCTTTAGTTTGCAAGGTCAGAAACATCCATAAAGGTGTTCCCGCCGGTGGCAACAGGCAGCTTGCCGTCCCACTTTTCGACCTTGCTATAATCGATAAGCTCGGGGGAAATAGAGCCGGTTATTACCTTGTTTGCCTCGGCCTGAGCCTCGGCGCGTGTGCGTGTTGCGGTTGCTTCGGCCTCGGCGGCGATCACCTGCTTTTTAGCCTCGGCCTCGGCAATAACTATCTGCTGCTCCTGCTGGGTTTTGGTGGTAATAAGATTCTGCTCGGCTACCTGCTTTGCTTCAATAGCATCGTTGAATTCTTCCGAGAAGTCGAAATTGACGAGGTTGAATTTTTCGATAACTATGCCGTATTCCTGCACCTTTTCGCCGATGGCGTCCTTGATTTCACTGCCTACCTGGGCTCGCTTGGTGATAAGCTCTTCGGCGGTGTATTTAGCGGTTACGCTCTTCATGCTTTCCTGTACGGCAGGTAAAAGTACGATATTTTCATAATCGCTT
>JAZRWQ010000120.1:0-22329 GCA_045599805.1 Eubacteriales bacterium
CCTATTTCTCCCTAATTGAGAGCGCCCTTTGCCTGTACTTTTTGATTATTCTATTGAGAAATCCTCGGGCGAATACTCCGCCATTACCGTTATTCTTTTCGGTACTCTTTTCAGCGGATCGTACACGAATTTTGTGCAGCAAGGTTCGGATGATACCACGCCTCTTTTCTTGCACAGCACGCTGTTTAGATCCTGGAGTTTTGTTGCTCTTTCGCAAAGTGCACAGCACTTGGTTATTTCATTTGAGAACAGTCCTTTTTTAGGCATATCGGTATCTCCCCCTTATAATAATTCATTAAGACGGGCATCAAGTATCCCGTGCGCATCCTTATAGCCTATCTCCATGCGGCTTACTGCGCCCTGCGCCGAGAAATCCATCGTGCCGCTAATCAGTCCGCCGAGGTCGATGCTCGGCAGAATATCTATTATATCGGCATCATGGAACTGCGCTTTATCGGTAGGCTCGTCATTGCTTAAATGTATAACGATTATCTTTTTCATTCCCTCTTCGTATACCGGCATAACGGGAACGTTGTCGCCGAAACGGGTAAATCCGCCGTCGCAGTATTTCTCGCCGTTTATTTCAACCGGCTCGTATACGCAGGGAATGGCGGCTGACGCCATGAGAATAGAGAAAACATCATCATACCCGAATTTTCTGAGGTCAAATCTCTGCGCATACGGCTTATGCTTTGGTATGCCGATATTCAGGCAGGTGGCGTAGCACGGGATATCGGATGCAATAAGCTTTTCGTAACAGATACCCTGCTCTATCTGATATTTCATGCCATCCTGCGTAAACACCGAGCCCTGCGCGGCAAACAGCGACGTTGCCGAATGGGAAAGGCCTAAAAGCCCTGCCGCGCCGGTGACTCCCAGCGGATCCAAAAGAGGCGCCGCCGCAAGCGTAAGCACGCCCACGCCCAGCGAAAGCCATGAAGATATGCTCGCCGGCGTAATCTTTTTAGGTGTAAGTATATCCGAGGGCGACATATTGCGCCATATATTTTCAACCTTTTCGATATCACCCGATACGAAAAGCGCGGCATTGAGCGCACCGATGGATGTGCCGGAAACGGCACCGACATTTTTATAAAGTCCGGTTTCCATAAGATATCGCCAAACGCCTATCTGATACGGGCCTTTGCCGCCGCCGCCCGAAAAGACGATGCCTATATCCTTCATACCATTTTCTTCCTTTTATAATAGCATACCTTTACGACGATTACAATCAAAATATCACCTTACGGTTATAGCCCAGGTATTTTCGTATTTTTCATGCGCTTTTAATGAAAGCATATCTTTCTGCTCTTCGAATACGGCGGTTTTGCCGGTGAACGACGGCAGAGAGCACCACGGCTCTATGCAGACATACGGTGCGTCCGTTTTCGGCGCGTGCCAGATGCCCAGATACGGCATGCCGGGAAATTCGACGGTTATCGATTTGTCATCTTTTATGTTTTCAAGGAATACCTTGCGGCAGATGTTTTTCAATACTATCGCATCATCATCAAAAAGGCTGTGCGACATATATATCGAATTATCCTTTAACGCATATTGCTCGTCTTCGCCGTTAAGATAGCAGTCGGCCGTAAAGCCTATGCGTACCGGCGAGCAGTTTTCGGCAAAGCGTATGCGGTAATCCTCAAAGCTTCCGGCCTTTATCGGAACATTAAAGCCGGGATGACCGCCCAGCCCGAAATACATCGTTTCTTCGGTTCGGTTTTCTACATTATATATAGTAACAAGCTTATTGTCCTTGAGTATATATGTAATATAAAAAGCGAACTTATACGGATACTGCTTTAAGGTTTTGTCGTTATCCGTAAGCAGCAGAGTCAGCGACGCATCATCTTTGTTTGCAAGAGAAAACTCACTCGTCCATGCAAAGCCGTGGATATCCATATTGTATTCTTTGCCGCCCAGCATATATTTGCCGCCGTAAAGACGCGCAACGTACGGAAAGATATTAAGCGCCCTGTCTGCCCAATAACGCTCATCGCCCTGCCAGAGATATTCGGTGCCGTCTTTGGTTTTTATCGATTTCAGCTGCGCGCCGAGGCTTTCCACCTGTACGGTAAGATATTCGTTTGATATCGTGTATGTATCCATATTCTCTCCGATTGAATATTATGGGATAAGTATAGCATTATCCGTAAAAATCAGCAAGTTAACCTATGCTTAAGCGACGTTCTGTTAACGCTTATATTTTCCTGTCAGACTATCCGATGCCAGAATATGCCCGTCCATTGCCGAAAGAAGCTTCTTTTTATCCGAATCGGGTGATATATCCAGCATAACATTCAAAGCATAAACGGTAAAAACATAGCGATGCTCATTTCTGATAAAGAGCGGCTGCTTTGGCCCTCTGTATCCGTGCCTGCCCCACGCTTTGCCCTGCACGGCGCTTATCGGATTTTTCATAACGGCACCGAACGGCAGTCCTTCGGGGATAACGTCGGTTTTGGGAATATTCCATATAAGCCAATGGTTAAAGCTTTTTGTGAACGGAACATCAAGATCATCAAGAATTACCGCATATGATATTGTGTCGTCAGGCGCATTGCAAATCACAAGCTCGGGAGAAATATCCTCCCCGAAGCCGGTATGCTTTTTCGGAATAACAGCATTATCGGCAAAAGAAGGACTTGTCAAGGTCATCCTTTTAAGATTATTCAGGGCCTCTTGGTTATCGGAAATTATCATGCTGACAGTTTCACATTCCGTAAGCTTTGCGCAGTCGCCGCAGGTTTCAAACCCTTTTTCCATAGCGCATCTGCGAATTTCGCACAGACTTTCACAAAAAGGAGTTTTCACCCCATCCATGCGGCAGCCGAGGCAGTTTATCATATCTTTCGTTATCTCCACTCCGTTTAGCTCCGTCCATAACCCGGCCGTCTTTTCTCGCAGGGCATCATCATTATTTACCGTTGCTTTTCTTGCATCGCAGTTTTCACAGTTAAGCCCGCAATATGCCGTCATTTTATTCATTATATAACTCCCCGTTGGTTGTTGTTTAAATATAATATAACACCCATGCGGTTTTATTTCAAGTAGAAGCAATAATTATACTTTGACAAACTGTCTTTTAGCGCTCCTTCGAGCCTTCGCCGGCACAAAAAAATACCGCAGTATTCTCTAACCTTCCCTTGGCGGGGCTCGCTTTTCTGCGGAAAAGCCGGTCGCGGCTCTGACAGCCCACCGGGCTGTCATTCACTACCGCTCCTTCGAGCCCCTTGACATCTTGCCAAAAGGAAAGGGCTGCCGAATGGCAGCCCTTTCCTTTTGGCTGGGATGGCGGGGCTCGAACCCACGAGTGCAGGAGTCAAAGTCCTGTGCCTTACCACTTGGCTACATCCCAATATGCGCTTTAATATAATACCAAGCGGATTGGAATTTGTCAAGAGATGAAAAGTTGACAAGAAGGCGATTTTGAAGTAAAATCTATTTACAAGGGTGGTGTTCAAATGAGAGCCGAAACAATTAAGGCAATAAACGAAAACAAGCTTATAGTTATACTGCGCGGCGTTCCGAAAGATAAAATCCTTTCTACCGCGAAAGCGCTCTACAACGGCGGTGTGAGAGTGATAGAAGTTACTTACATGACCGACGGCAGCATTAGCGATGAGGAAACCGCCGAATTGATAAAGCTTTTAAACGATAATTTTGCAGACAAAATGTTTATCGGCGCGGGAACAGTGCTTAATAAAAAGCAGGTTGAGCTTACCTGCAAAGCCGGCGGCAAGCTTATAGTTTCGCCGAATACCGATAAGAAGATAATAAAGAAAACCCTGCACTGCGGCATGGTTTCCATACCCGGCGCGTACACCCCCTCGGAGATAACCGATGCGCACAAGTACGGCGCGGATTTTATTAAGGTCTTCCCTGCCGGGAATGCCGGAGTCGGATATTTTAAATCGGTAAAGACTCCGCTGAGACACATCCCGATGCTTGCCGTAGGCGGCATTACCGCAGACAATATTGAAGCTTTTCTGAAAGCAGGCGCCGCCGGATTCGGCATAAGCTCCTCCATTGCGGACAGGTACTGCATTGATGAGGGGAACTTTGACGCGATAGAGCGCAAAGCAAAAGAATTTACAGAGATAATAAATAAAGCCCGTCAATGACGGGCTTTATATTTTTATGTTAGTTTTTGTTGCCGTTGAGCTGGTTTATAAGGGAGATAACATCGTAATCGTTTACGTCGTCTTCCTTTTCAGACTGGAGTGCGCCGAGCTCGTCCGCAATGCTGCTGCCGGATGCACCGGATTCGTTTTCCGGAACTACAACATCGATATCGGCAACGCTCTTCTGTCTGCCGTAATCAAAGCCTGTTGCGATAACCGTGATCTGAATTTCATCCTCAAGGCTGTCATCATAAGAAGTACCGAAGATGATTTCGGCATCGGGATTTGCTTCCTTGGTGATAAGGCTTGCGGCAAGATCAACCTCTTCAAGAGTGATATCAAGAGAGGACTTGATGTTTACGAGAACTCTCTTTGCGCCGCTGATGGAGGTTTCAAGCAGCGGGCTGGAAATAGCCATCTTTGCGGCTTCCTCTGCCTTGTCCTTGCCGGTGGCATTGCCGAGGCCCATGTGGGCATGTCCGGCATTGCGCATGATTGTGCATACGTCGGCAAAGTCGATATTGATGAATCCGGGAACCTTGATAAGGTCGGATATGCCCTGAACGCCCTGACGCAGAACATCGTCTGCAACCTTGAAGGCATTGAGCATGGTTATCTTCTGTTCAACAACGCTCTTTAAGCGGTCGTTGGGGATTACTACGAGTGCATCAACCTTTTCCTTTAGGCTGTTTATGCCGTCAAGAGCAGATTCCATTTTCTTTCTGCCCTCGAAGCCGAAAGGCTTGGTAACGATACCGACGGTGAGTATGCCGAGGCCCTTTGCAATTTCGGCAACAACGGGAGCTGCGCCGGTGCCGGTGCCGCCGCCCATACCTGCCGTGATGAATACCATATCGGTACCCTGCAAAGCCTGAACTATGGATTCCTTGCTTTCTTCTGCGGATGCCTTGCCTACCTCCGGTCTGCCGCCGGCGCCCTGGCCCTTGGTGGTCTTCTCGCCTATCTGTATTTTCTGGGTTGCGGAAGAGTTGTAGAGAACGGCAAGGTCGGTATTAACGGCGATGAATTCAACGCCCTGTACTCCGGCATCGACCATGCGGTTTACGGCATTATTGCCTGCGCCGCCGACGCCGATTACTTTTATATTTACTATTTGATTCTGTTCTGTTTGAAGCTGAAAAGGCATAATAAATCTCCTTTAAATATTCTTATATATATAATATAATTTTTATTCATATAATTCAATAGAAAAAGAAAAGATTTACAAAAAATTTTTAAGTTATCGGGCGATAGAAGACCTTTTCGGGGTCGGAAGCGTCAATTACGGCCTTCATCGTTTTGGAATTTTTCTCTATTATCACCTTTATCATGCCGAGCTTTATATCGATATTGGATACGTCGGCTATTTTGCAGGTAATGTTGCCGCCCCAGATAAAGCTTATGTCATAACGCTTTTCGATATTGACCGAGATGCAGTTATCGGCAAGTCCGTACTCCGCAAGAGATTTGGAAAGCACCGATACAAGCTCCGAAGAATCCTCCGATTCGTACTGCATATACAGCCCCGGCACGATATCGCCCGTGGACTTAGCTCCTTTGATTTCGGGAAGCTTCTCGCGGGTTGCGGACAGCTTCAGAATTTTGGAATCCTCATCAAGAATGGCATAACCGCCGGTGGTTTTAATCGCCGCGGCAGCCTTGGTTTCGGTTATGGAAAGTATTATTTCGCCGGGCAGATGCCTCTTTACTTCAACATCCTTTACATAAGGAAGATTTGTGCATATTGCGTTTTTTACTTCATCCTTATTTACCGAAAAGATGCTTTTCCCCTCTTCTATTCCGCATACGCTTATAATTTCCTCGGGAGCGTATTCAACACAGCCCTCGGGCGTTATGGCGTTTACCTTAAAGAACAGAAACGACAGGCATATCGCAAGCCCCAAAAACAGTATTCCGATAAGCGTATAGAAAAAAATATTTCTGCGCTTGCGCTTTTTATCGGACATGGGACGGGTTCGGTAGTTCTCTATGGTGTCGGACAGTTTTTCAAGTGTATCGAATTTCGCCGACGGCTTGGCTTTCTGTTTTGCGGTTTGGCTTTGCTTCTTTTTGGAGAAGTTATCGGAGCTTGTTTTCTTCACAGCGTAGATAAATCTTGAAGCAAAGCTTTTTTTCTTTACCGTTTTCTTTTTCTGAGAAGTAGGCGCAGGTGCCGGTTTTTCGGCGCGGACAGCATTATTACCGCCGTTATCCGATACCAAACGGCGGTAGTAGTCCTCGGTTTTCTGTTTTTTTACCTGCTGCCTTTTATTATAATTCATCAGCTTTTGCCCTTTTTATATCTGCACCGAGTGAACCTAAAATCACCTCGGGATATTCGTAGCCTCTGTATATGTGATTTGTTCCGGAAATTACGGTAGTGCCCTTTGCCGCAAGTGCCGCAACCATCAATGCCGCACCGCCGCGAAGGTCGGTCGCCTCTACGGGAGCGCCCCACAGATTTTTAACGCCCTCGACAACGGCAACACGCTGTTCCACCTTGATATTTGCGCCCATACGTATAAGCTCGCATACGTGCTTGTAGCGGCTCTGGAAAATGCTTTCGATAAACATGGACGAGCCCTTTGCAAGACAGCAAAGCGACATCATTATCGCCTGCGCATCGGTTGGAAAACCGGGGTATACCGATGTGCGGATAAGACGCGGCGCAAACAGCTTATTACTACCTAATACAATAACACTATTTTCCTCAACTGTCAAATCAACATTTGCTTCTTTCAGCAAAGAAATTACACTTTTTATATGTTCGGGGCAAACATTGGCTATACGGCACCTGTCCCCGGCAAGAGCACAGGCTATAATATAGGTTGCGGCGGCTATGCGGTCGGGGATGACATTATGGCATGAGCCCATTAGCTTACTTTTGCCGTTTATCACTATACGGTCGCTTCCCGCGCCCGAAATATCGGCGCCGCATTTATTGAGAAAGCTTTGCAGATCGACGATTTCCGGCTCTCTCGCGGCATTGTTTATTACGGTTTCGCCCTTTGCCTTTGCCGCCGCCATAATAAGATTTTCGGTAGCGCCGACGCTTTGTATCGGCAGGGTTATTTCGCATCCGTTAAGGCCGCCCGGACAGTCGCAGTATAAATATCCGCCGTTTTCCTTAAATCTGACACCAAGCTTTGTAAGCGCAAAAATATGTACGTCAATGGGCCGCGGCCCTATTTCGCATCCGCCCGGAAAGCTTATTACCGCTTTTTTGCACCTGCCGAGTATTGCGCCCAAAAACATTACCGACGAGCGCATTTTACGCATAAGCTTTTCGGGAATGATATATCCGTCGCCGTTATTCTTCACGCTGAGTACGCTTCCCTGCCGTGTAACGGCACAGCCGAGCTCACGCAGTATTTCGCATGCGGCATCGGTATCGAGTATATCGGGGCAGTTTTCTATGCAGCTTTCACCGTCGGCAAGAAGGGTTGAGGCAAGTATCGGAAGCACGCTGTTTTTCGAGCCCTGAACGGATATTTCACCGGACAGCTTCCGCTGACCGGTAATAATCAAATTTTCCATATAAAAACCTCCGTAGATCATATACTGCATACTATGATATATCTACGGAGGTTGTTATTACCTTGAAAGGAGCTCGAATATCCCGTCAACTATCGTACGGGTAGCATCGGGAAGTCCGAGCGCTTTGGATTTCCTGCCCATTTCTTTAAGCTTTTCCGTATCGCAGGCGATTTCGCAAAGCTTATCGTAAAGAAGCTTTCCGGACAGATCCTTTTCCTCTATCATCAGCGCGGCGCCGCCGTCCTTCAATACGGAGGCATTATAGAACTGATGATTTTCCGCAACATTGGGTGACGGAATAAGTATACAAGGCTTGCCCATGCAGGTTATTTCAGCAAGGGTTATAGCGCCGGCGCGGGCTATTACCATGTCGCAGGCAGCCATGCACTCATCCATATTATATATATATTCGCTTACTCTTATTCCCTTTTCGCCGTTTACGCTTACGCCCTTTTTATTGAGCTTAGCCATACAGTTTTCATGCTCTATTGCACCGGTGGCATGAATATGATTGAAAAGTCCGTCTTTCTGAGACATTTCAAGCACTTCTACCATGGCATCGTTTACCTTCTGCGCTCCGAGCGAGCCGCCGTAGGACAGGATGAGCGGACGGTCATCTATATTCAACGCGGCACGGCAGGCATCTCTGTCGGCTTTAAGGATGTTTTCCCTTACGGGATTTCCGGTAAGTACGGTATTGGAAAGGTTTTCGGTTCCCTTTGTATGTTCAAAGGATAAAAATACCTTTTTCGCCTTCTTTGCAACGAGCTTTGTTGTAAATCCGGCGTAGGCGTTCTGCTCGTGGATAACGGTCGGTATGCCGTCAAGATAAGCGCCCATAACGCCCGGACCGCTGACGTAGCCGCCGGTGCCTATCATTATATCTGCACCGAAATTCTTAAGATATTTTTTGCATTTCAAAACGCTTTTTACAGCGCGGAATATGTTTTTAAAGTTGTAAAGGATGGATTTTATATCTTTGTCGCGTGAAAAACCGCCAATGTCTATATAGCGCATATCGAAGCCTTCACGCTCAACAAGCTCCTTTTCCATGCCGTCCTCACAGCCTATGAAAAGGATATCTGCGTCTTTATCGCGTTTTTGGATCTCCTTTGCGATGGCGATGGCAGGATAGATATGTCCGCCGGTGCCGCCGCAGGCAAATGAATATTTCATCGCTTTTACCTCTTAATTTTTAGTCATGTTCGCCTGCCGCGATATTGACAAAACTATTCCCATTTCGGCAAGCTGAACAACGAGCGCCGTTCCGCCCGAGCTGAAAAACGGCAATGATATGCCGGTGCAGGGTATCGCGTTGGTTACAACGGCGATATTGAGTATTACCTGAAGAGCAAGCCGGAAGGTTATGCCGAAAGCCAAAAGCGCGCCGAATTTGCTGTCGCTGCGCATTGCAATTCTGAAGCCGCGACAGATGAGGATAATAAACAATACCATTATTATGAGACAGCCGATAAATCCCAGTTCTTCGCCGCAGATTGAAAAGACATAGTCGTTTTGCGGTTTTGGAAGATAGAGATATTTCTGACGGCTTTGACCAAGCCCAAGTCCGGTAAGTCCGCCCGATCCTATGGCGTACAGCGACTGTATGGTCTGATAACCGCCGTCGAGCGCATCCGACCAGGGATCGCGCCATATTTCAACACGTTTTCTCATATAATCGGTCGCCATACATACATAGGTAAGTCCTGCCGCGCCGACAATACCCAGAATGCCAATCCACCATGGGTTGCTTCCGGCAACTATAAGCATTACAAAGCCCACACCGATTATCAGCACGGCACCGGAAAGATGCGGCTCCTTAAGAACGAGACCGGCTGCAAGGCCGATTATGGCAACCGGAATAAATACGCCCTTTGCGGGTTTCTGAAGGTTTTTTTCATTAGTCGAAAGATAGTACGCCAAAAAGAGTATTACGCCGAGCTTTGCGAATTCCGAAGGCTGTATCGTGGTGAATCCTAAATTTATCCAGCGCGTTTCACCGTTATCGCCTACGCCGACAAACAGAACCATTATAAGGGCAAGTATGCAGATTATATAGTATCCTATTATTATATTTTTAGTGAAAAGCTTTTTATAGTTCAGCCTCGAAAGGATAAGCATGCCGACAATTCCGATAACGGCGAACATTCCCTGACGTACTATATAATAGTAGCTGTCGCCTTCATCGAAATAGGCGGTAACATAGCTTGCGGAAAACATCATGACAAGTCCTACAAGCAACACGACAAGCACCATGGTAAGAAATACGTTATCATGGCGCTGGTAGGTATAGAAGAGATTTTCTTTCTTTTTTGTTGCCGAAGAAGACTGCATTGATGTCATCTTATCACCTTTTTATTTTAAATAAACACTGCCTGTGGCAATATATGCCGCGATTGAACAGATAAGCGAAACGATTGTAAAGACGTATACTATTTTTACCTCGTTCCAGCCGGATAATTCAAAATGATGATGTATGGGCGTCATTTTGAATATGCGCTTGCCGTGGCTTATTTTAAAGTAGCACACCTGAAGCATTACCGATACGGCCTCGCCGAGATATACAAGTCCTGCAAGCAGAATTACAAAGGGCATATTGAGTACGAATCCGAGCGAGCATACCATGCCGCCGATAAAGAGCGAGCCGGTGTCGCCCATAAACACCTTTGCGGGATGAAAATTGAAGATAAGGAAACCGAGCATGCCGCCAAGCAGCGTAACCGAAAGAGCGCTTATGCCGTACGCACCGAGACGGTAGGCGGCAAGTGCGTAAAATAAAGCTACCGGGACGGTTACCGAGGAGGCGAGTCCGTCGATGCCGTCGGTAAGATTAACGGCATTTACCATACCAACAAGAACTAACATGGCAAGCACATAATATGCCGCGCCAAGCTCTAAAACGATATCGGTAAACGGTATGAGAATAGATGTGCTGAGCTGTCCTTTAAGGGAGAGAAAGAGGATAAATCCTGCGGCGGCAACCGTTTGCAGTATTATTTTCTGCATGGCGGTAAGTCCGAGATTTCTCTTCTTTTTTACCTTGATATAATCATCGGCAAAACCGATAAGTCCGTAAACGGCAGCCAGAATAAGTGCGGCGGGAGCTTTCACATCGCCCGAAACATAATAGGTAAAACCGGCGGCGGCAAAAGCGACAACGATGCCTATTATAAACATTATGCCGCCCATGGTAGGCGTGCCCTGCTTGCTTTTATGCCATGCCGGACCTTCCTCAAGTATACTTTGACCGAATTTGAGTTTTCTGAGCGCCGGTATCATGATGGGGCCCGTCAGGGCGGTAAGGCACAATGCGGCTATTCCGGCAATAATTATTTTTATTATATCCATTATTTCATCATTCCTTTATATTTTTCGAGCACCTCTTCAACGTGCATCCCGTGACTGCCTTTGAAAAGCACGGTATCATTTTCCGCCGCGATCTCAAAAAGCTTCCCTGCGGCATCCGTACTGTCCTTGCAGTAGAATATATCCGTCATTCCGCCCTCTTTTGCGCCCTTGCAGATATATTCGGAAAGAGGTCCATAGGCAATAAGCTTATCAGCGCACTGCGCACATTTTTCGCCTATTTCCGTATGATATTTCGGCGAATCCTTACCCAGCTCAAGCATATCCGATAAAACGGCGATCCTGTTTTGGGGTTTGGTTTTGAGTATTTCAAGTGCGGCTTTCATTGAATCCGGCCCTGCATTGTAGCAATCCTCTATTATGGTAACGCCGTTATATCCGTAAATATTCTGGCGCATACCGGTATTTTGAAAATCGAGAAGGTATTTTACGCAATCATTGAGCGATATACCGCTGTAAAGACCGACAACAACGGCGGCAAGGGCGTTTAATACGTTATGCCGTCCCTCTGTGTATATTTTTGCGGATACGTTCCCGACGGGAGTTATCATATCAAAGGTAGTAACCCCGCTGCCGAAGGCAATATTTTCGGCGCGATAAAGCGCCTCTTTATTGTCGATGCCGTAATAAACTATCTTATGTTTCAGTTTATCTCTTACGCCCCACAGCATATCATCGTCGCCGTTAAGCACCATGATGCCGCTGCGCCTCAATCCGCGCTCTATTTCAAGCTTTGCCATGAGAATATTTTTGCGGCTGCCCAGATGCTCGATATGCATTACGCCGATATTGGTTATTACGGCGATATCGGGACGGGCGATTTTCGTAAGCGCGGCGATTTCACCCTTGGCGTCCATGCCCATTTCGAATACAGCCATTTCGTGTTCGTCCGTAAGATTGAATGCGGTAAGCGGCATACCCGTTTCGCTGTTGAAATTGCCCTGACTTTTAAGGGTATTGTATTTGCCGTTAAGTACAGCATAGATAAATTCCTTGGTGGTGGTTTTACCTACGCTTCCGGTTATCCCTACTGCCTTAGCGCTGAAAAGCGCACGGTAGGCTGCAGCGATTTTATGAAAAGCCTTTAGAGTATCGTCAACTAAAATAACACAGGAAGTGCAGGTTACTTCCCTTTGGGAAAGAACAACGGTGCATCCGTTTTTTACAGCAGAATCAATATACTTATGTCCGTCGGTGGTTTCGCCGATAAGAGCAACGAAGAGCGCACCGGGAATACCATCACGAGAGTCAATGCATATACTGTTGAATACGGCGTCACCTTTGCCGCAGATGATTTTCCCGCCGCATATATTTGCAGCGTACTCAGCCGTTAACTCTCTCATTACCTTCTCCTTTTAATTATATCTCAGTTTTTCGGATATTTTCTTTATTATTTCCCGTTCATTAAACGGGTATTTGCTGCCGTTTATATTCTGATATATTTCATGCCCCTTGCCGGCAAGCACAAGCGTATCGCCCTTTTGAAGCTGACACATACCAAACTCGATGGCTTTTTTCCTGTCCTCTATCACCGCAAATGGCGTTTCTTCATTTTCTATACCTTTAAGCATTTCGTAAAGTATGGAATACGGATTTTCTCTCCGTGGGTTATCGGAAGTGAGTATGACAAAATCGGCACCCGATATGGCGGCTTTGCACATCAGCGGACGTTTTCCCTTATCACGTTCGCCGCCGCAGCCTATGAGTATTATAAGTCTGCCGCTGCATATCGGCCGAATTGCCTTAATAAGATTTTCTATTCCGTCGGGTGTATGCGCATAGTCGATATATATATTACCTATCGGGTTTTCAACGCGTTCTACCCTGCCGCTTACGCCGCAAAAGGATAATGCCGCGCGCGCCGCATCATATAAATCAACGCCGGCTAAATGGGCGGATGCTATGGCTGACAGCGAATTATATACCGAAAACCTGCCGATTACGGGATATGATATCTCATAGTCTTTGCCGTTATGAGTAAGAGTATATACTGCTCCGTCCTTGTTCAGGCGGATATGCGATGCCATATAGTCACCGCCGTCTATGCCATAGGTGTAGGCATCGGGAAAATCAAATGCAGACAGATACTTACTGTCGCGGTTCAAAAGCTTTATTTTACTTTTATTGAAAAGAAGTGTTTTTGCGTTAACGTAGTTTTGCATATTGCCGTGATAATCAAGATGATCGCGGCTTATATTCGTAAGTATGCCGATTTCAAAATCTATCGTGCTTACCCTTTTCTGTATAAGACCGTGGGAAGAGACCTCCATGGCAAGATGCGTATATCCGCCGTCGGTGAAATCCTTAAGCTTTTTGTATAAAATCGATGGCGGCGGAGTTGTATAGCCGGATTCACTTAAGGTCCCCGAAAAGGCACACCGGACACCGCACTTTTTCAGTATATGCGACAGCAGCATTGCCGTGGTCGTTTTGCCGTTCGTGCCGGTCACTCCGATTATTTTAAGCCGTTTTTCGGGATTGCCGTAATAATTTGAATATATACGGCAAACCGCTTCTCTGAAATCCTTTACTCTTATACAGCCGTTTATTTTTTCGCCGTCGGGTATAACGGCAGGCAAGGAAAGCGGATTTCCCGGCTCTTTCAAAATCAAAAGCTTATTTTCGCAGTCGTTTACATTTTCGGTGACACCCTTTATTTCAATATCGGGTACTTCATCTTTCGTTTCGACATTCTCAAACAGCCTTCTTAATTTCAAGCCTGCCACCGCTTAATATTTTTTTAGTCAGCTACTGTTTGCTCTGCTCGGAACTCAACGGTTATTACCGTGCCCGGGGCAACCTTTGTGCCTGCCTCAACGCTTTGCCAGGTTGCGACAACGCTTCCGTCATAGTTGCTTGCGCCCTCTATCTTGATATTGAGTCCCTCATTTATCAGTTTCGTATTCGCATCATATGCGCTGTCGCCCACAACGTTGGGTACTTCGACCTCATTTTCCGGCTGCGCACCGTTGGTATAGAGAATTACCGTGCCCGAAATGGGAAGAGGCTGATCTGCCGCGGGCACCTGATTTTCTATCTTGCCGCTGCCGCCTATGATACGCGAATTGAGTCCGAGATCGCTTAATTTCATTCTCGCATCGTCGGCATCGGTATCAATAAGGAAGGGAACGGTTATGGTTTCTTCCATATCGCTGCTTGAATACTGCGGCGTGTAGTCGTAATAGTCAAGTATATCCTTCATAAGGTTGCCGGCAACAGGTGCCGCAAGCACGCCGCCGTATGGAGGATAAACCTGCGGCTGATCGAGGATTATCAGTACGGCGTACTGGGGATCGTCGGCAGGAGCAAAAGCAACGAAGGAAGCGATGCTTTCATATCTGCCCGTGTCGCCCTCAACATAGGTGCCGAGCTTTTCCGACGTGCCCGACTTGCCGCAGATGCGGTAGCCCTTGATATAGGCATTGACACCGCCGCCGTTGGTTACAACTTCCTCCATCATGGAAACGACCTTGTTTGCGGTCGACTCGCTTATAGTCTGACACTTTATGGTGGGCTCAAACGCCTTAACCGTATTGCCGTCATCATCAACTATCTTGCTTACAACGTATGGCTGCATAAGCTTACCGCCGTTGGCTATCGAGCTTACAGCCGATATGAGCTGTATGGGAGTTACGCGGAAGCCCTGACCGAATGCGGCGCAGGCAAATTCAACCGGGCCGAGGCTCTCATCCGAGAAGAATATACCGTTACCCTCGCCCGGCAGGTCTATGCCGGTGGGCTCGGTAAGTCCGAAGCCGGTGAAGTATTCTTTATATTTTTCCTTGCCGATAAGCGCGCCTATCTCCATAAACGCAGGGTTGCAGGAATTGCTTAAGGCTTCCTGAAAATTCTGCGCACCGTGACCGGCAACGTTATCGCAATGTATTATAGTGCCTTCGATATCCTTATAGCCGTTGCAGTAAAAGCCGCTCGCGTCATTTACAAGCCCCTCTTCAACAGCCATTGAGGTTACAAGAGTTTTAAAGGTCGAGCCCGGCTCGTACTGGTCGGAAACGGTAACGTTACGCCACTGCTTGTTCAAGGCATCGGAGAGGAAATTATCATAATCCGCACCGCTTAGCTGCTCTAACTGTGTCAGTGCGGTAGGGTTGGTAAGGGTGAACGGATCGTTGAGGTCGAAATTGGGATACTTCGCCATGCCGAGCACCTTGCCGGTTTTTACTTCCATGACAATGCCTGCGGCATAACCGGTTATCTGGTCGTTTACATATGCCTGCTCAAGGCGTTTTTCAAGATAATGCTGTATGGTTTCATCCAGCGTTGTTACAAGGCTGTAACCGTTTTCCGGCTCGATGTATTTTTCATATTCAACCGACATATCAAGGCCGTTTGCGTTTTTTATCGCGATGACTCTGCCCGGTTTACCGGAAAGGTATTCGTCATATTCCGCTTCAAGTCCGGCAAGCCCCTGACTGTCCGCGCCGACAAAGCCTATCACATGTGATGCGAAGGAGCCTAAAGGGTAATAGCGCTTGGGATCGTCGAGCACCGAAAGATGCTGTTCCAGGTCGTGTTCATCGGCAAAGGCGAGAATCTTATCGGCAACATCCTGCTCTACCTGACGGGCAAGAACAACATAATAGCTTTCTTTTTTCAGCGCCTCATCCATATCCTCCTGCGAAATGCCGAGAAGTGAAGACACGCTTGTTCTTATAAGCTCTCGGTCGGTATCGCTTTCTATGGTTATCGGAGAAAGAATGACCTTATACGCCGTTGCGCTTTCGGCAAGCACCTTTATGTTGCAGTCATAGATAGCACCGCGAGATGCGGAAATGGATATATCGCTGGTTTGCTGTGAAAGTGCGCGGCTTTGCAGTTCTTCTCCCTGTATCATCTGGATTTTAAAAAGAACGCCGAGCAGAATCACGAAAACCACCACTATCGCGATGAATACCCAAAATATTCTGCTTACCATTTTTTGCGATGGTGCCTGCCTCATAGTTTGCTCCTTTTTTGAAAATGCCGCTGTCATTATTGACAGCGGCAAAAAAATCTTCCTCTGCTGCCTTATCACATTCCTCTAATATGTGTAGGCAAAAGTTATCTGAAATATTCCCAAACAACTGAAAAGTTTTTAAACAGATCGCCGAATACGCCGTTATCATCATTTTCAATAACTACCGCTTTATCGGCGGAATCCAAAGAAACGTATTCTATCTGATGCTGTTCAAGCTTGCTCATGCCGAGCTGGTTTACCGCAATATCCTCCACAAGACGCAGATCTGCTTTTGCGGCAAGGCTGATATTGAGCTGCTTTTCATTATTAAGCAGCTCTTCGTACTGCTCGTCAAGCGCGCTTAATTTTGCGGCCTTTTCGTTATAGCTCGCATCACAGTAAATTTTATATGCCATAAGAGAGAACATAACCGCAACGGCCAAAACGGCAATAAATGTTCCGCCGAAACGAATTTTCTTTCTCTTTGTTTTCTGCATTCCCCATCACTCTTTCTATATCCTTCGGGCTATCCTGAGCTTTGCGCTTGCAGCCCTGCGGTTTTCAAGTATCTGCTCATCGCTTGCCGTTATAGGCTTGCGGTTTACTATTTCAAGTATCGGATGCCGGTTGCATACGCATACCGGGAAATCCGGTGGGCAGGAGCATTTAAGACTCATTTCGTTAAATGCCGTTTTTACTATTCTGTCTTCCAGCGAATGAAAGCTTATTATCGCTATTCTGCCGCCGATATTCAAAAGCTTCGGTATCTGATTTACCGCCTCGGTAACCTCGGCAAGCTCATCGTTTACAGCTATCCTGAGAGCCTGGAAGGAGCGTTTTGCCGGATGCTGGTCTTCTTTGCGTGAAGCACCGGGCAGAGCCGCTTTTATTATTTCAACAAGCTCGAAGGTGGTTTTTATCGGAGCTTTTTCTCTTTCTCTTACAATCCTTTCGGCAATTCTTCTGCTGAACTTTTCTTCGCCGAACCGCCAAAGGATATCTGCTATTTCCTCTTTGGAGTAGGTATTGACTATATCGTATGCCGAAAGATAAGACTCTCTGTCCATGCGCATGTCAAGCGGCGCATCGAATCTGAAAGAGAAGCCTCTCTCTGCGGTATCTATCTGGTAGGACGAAACACCAAGGTCCATAAGCGCACCGTCTATGCCCTCTATACCGAGATCATCGAGAACGCTTTTTATTTCGGAAAATCTCGCATGAACTATCCTTACTCTGTCGGAGTAATCTTTAAGTCTTTCGGTGCAGGCCTTTATGGCATCGGCATCGCGGTCGATACAGATAAGCAGTCCCTTATCGGAAAGCCTTTTGGCTATTTCAAGGGAATGACCGCCGCCGCCTGCGGTGCAGTCGACATATATGCCGTCGGGCTTAATGTTCAGGCCCTCTATGCATTCGTTAAGCAGTACCGAAACGTGTTTGAACATACCGTCCATCCTTAAAACCCGAGCTGCGACATCAGCTCAACAACATCGTCCGCCGATACGCTCGACTCGGACTTATCAAAGGTCTCTCTGTCCCAAACCTCCGCTCTGTTTGACAGACCGGCTATGACAACATCCTTCGTTATTCCTGCAAAGGTGCGCAGATTCTGCGGTATTACCATTCTGCCCTGCGCATCTATTTCGGTTTCATAGGCGCCGGTAAACAGATAGCGCTGAATGGTTCTTGCCTGCGCCATGGGCAGCGCCTTTACCTTTTCGGCAAGCACAGCCCACTCGTTAAGAGAATAAAGAGCAAGGCAGTTATCAAGTCCGCGGGTTATAACAAAACGCTCTCCCAGGTCCTCACGGAAACGTGCAGGTACGCTTACTCTGCCCTTTGTATCGACAGTATGTTCATATCTTCCGAGAAGCATTTTTGCCTTCCTCCTTTCTCTTGAAATTTACCACTTTACCCCACTCAATGGGTTATTTCACCAAATCGTACCACCATTATACCACATTGCGAAAAATAATCAAGAGTTTTTGGCAAAAAACTTGCCTGATTTTTAATATTTTTTTCGTGAAAAAGGCAAAAAAAATAAGCCGAAGATCTACTTCGGCTTTGGGATGTATTATTATTTCATCAGGGATTTCATGTCGTCCGGAATATCGCGGGAAAATTCCATTTGCCTGCCGGTTACGGGATGTGTGAATCTTACGGCGTGAGAATGAAGCGCGGGACGTGATATCAGTTTTTTATCCTCTGCCCCGTACAGAAAGTCGCCCACAAGCGGACAGCCTATTGACGCCATGTGCAATCGTATCTGATGCGTACGTCCGGTTTTGAGTTTGAGACGTACAAGAGAATACGGCGGCAGTATGCGCAAAGTTTCATAACAGGTCAGCGCCGGTGCGCCGTTCTCACTTATTTTTCGTTTTATGAGCGAGCTTTCATCGCGCGCTACCGGAAGATCTATTTTTCCTTTCCCGGGGCTTGGAACGCCATTGACAACGGCGAGGTATTCCCTCTCAAAAGCATCGGTATGCAGTTTTCTGCGCAGGTATTCATGACAGTAGGCGTTTTTCGCGACCACCATAAGTCCGGTAGTTCCGCGGTCAAGACGGTTTACAACATGGAGGCTTATATGCTCATCGTCAAAATAAAAGGCAAGAGCGTTTGCAAGGGTGCAGGGACCGTCAGCCGCTTCGGAAGCGTATGCCACCATCCCGGCAGGCTTGTTTATCAGAATGAGGTGTTCGTCCTCAAAAACGATATCGAGCGGATAATGTATTTTTTTTACCGTCTTCAAAGAGGGTGCATCGGATATGTCGAACATGATCAGATCACCGCTTTTTACCAAGGCGTTAGTAAATACTCTTACGCCGTTAAGCAATATTCCGTTGTCGCGAAGCTTCACCTTTGAGATGAGAGATGACGACACACCCATGCTTTTCATAAGCACGGTTTTGACGTCAAGTCCGTCAAGTTCGGCGGTGATTTTCCTCTCAAGATATTGCATTTATGCACCTCAGATTATAAATTATAGCCTAATTATAATTTAAATAAAAAATTTTTGCAATATTTTGACTAAAAATTAAAAAAATATATTGAAATATGGAATATATATAGTATATAATATAAAAACATTCTCGTAAGAAAGGAGGAACCGTTTATGCCGGAATTCAAACTCGGACTGTCGGGCGCTGCCGCCATCTCCGCAGACACCGGAGACAAGATAAATATCATAAGCTTCTTAAGCGAACTGAGCCCCGCACAGACCGGCGAATATAAAATACTATCCGCCTACGGCATGTACATGGTTACCTCCGGAAGCGCATCTCTGAACATGATAAACAATAAGTATTTTGTTAAAGAGGGCGATTTGTTTTTCACCTTCCCCACAAAATCTTTCTTTATCTCGGATATGGATAATTTTCAGTATATCCAGATACTGTTCTTCGGCGGCAGAGGCGCAAAGCTTATAAACAAATCGGGCGTGAGCGCAGACAATCCGGTAGTTTCGGATAAGGGCGAGCTTAAGGATCTGTGGTCGCAATGCCACCAGATGCAAAACGGTAGCAATACCGAGCTGCTTGCCGAGTCGCTTATACTTATGACCATGGCAAATATCTCGGTCGTTCAGACTCAAAGCCAGAAGTATGCTTCGACCAGTATGGAATCCGTTCGCCAGTACATAGATACTCACTACAACGATGCATCCATATCGCTTCAGAGCGTGAGCGCGAAGTTCGGCTACAACTTCCATTACGTTTCGCGTTCTTTCAAAGAGAAGTTCGGCAAATCCTTCTCCGAATACCTCACCTTCATAAGAATCCACAAGGCCTGCGAGCTTATGGATGAGGGGCTTTCAAACATAAGCAACATTTCCAACTTCATAGGATACAGCGATCCTTTATATTTCTCGAGAGTTTTCTCGAAAGAAATCGGCTCGTCACCCAAGCAGTACGTTCAGGCGCTCAAAAAGAAACGCCAGAACAAAGGTTAAAATAATCCATATAAATTAAAGTCCGGCAGAGCATTCTGCCGGACTTATTTTTATTTAACTACGTAGTTTTCGTTTTCGGCTATCTGCCTGCCCTGCTCGCCTGCAATCCAGTTATAGAGGATGCGCTCGGGCGAATCCTTTTTTGCATCCTTGCGGATAACAACGTAGAAATCGTTGGTAAGCGGGTACTCACCGGAGGCGATGGTTTCATTGGAGGGCATGACGCCGTCCACCGCCAAGATTTTTGAGGTATCGAGGGTAGAAGATTCCATGGAGGTAAGATAATAGTAAACGGTATAGCCAAGCGCCTGGTTAGTGCCGCGGTAGTCGGCAACCGCATCAAGAAGCATTGACATTGAGCCTACAACAAAATCGGTGGGGATATGATGCTCATAGTCGGTATCGGGGAAGAACAAATCGTAAAGCGTCTGCGAGCCGCTGTCCTTATTGCGCACATAGGCGTCTATCTTCAAATCTTCGCCGCCGACCTCGCTCCAGTTGGTTATTTTTCCGCCGTAGATATCCATTATCTGCTGCTGCGTTAAAT
This sequence comes from Eubacteriales bacterium, assembly GCA_045599805.1. GTDB lineage: Bacteria > Bacillota > Clostridia > Oscillospirales > UMGS1783 > JAZRWQ01. Next base: position 20,484 of record JAZRWQ010000120.1, read on the forward strand.
TATCCGCCTTGTTGTTTTTGCCGGTGATGAAAACAAGGGCATCTACGCCTATCGGCGTAAATTCAAGCCCCGGCTCGTATGCGTCTATCAAAGCCTTGGTTTCTTCCGATGGCTCATAGGCAAGAATTATATCGAATGTGCCGTCCATCAAAGCTTCGTAATTATCTGATGTAGAGCCTTCAAAAACTATTAAATCCGACGCTTCCGCGCGGGAAATATCAAGCGCCGTAGCGGTAAGCGCCTCGCCGAGCGGCAGAGCGGCAAGCGAGCCGCCCATGCGAGGATAGTTTTCCAACGTAAAAACAAATCCCTCCTTTTCGGGTTTTTGTTCGCTTTCCGACTGCGAAGGCTTCGTGGAGGGAGTGGCGCAGGAAGCAAGGGACAATATCATAATAAACGTTAAAATAAGTGCAGTTATTCTTTTCATATCTTTTCTCCTTTTATGCTCCGTCAAACGAATAGCGGAAAATCAGATTACCGTCCTTATCGAGTGTTTCGGAATATCCCGAATATCCTATCATATACCCCCATGGCGGCAAAAAAAGGAAGTTTATCGGTGTAAAGATTTCTTTTTTATCATCATAAATAAAGCTATGAGTAACTCCCGTTTCTTCATCTTCAATGATGCCGTAATACTTATCCCCGTACAACGGACGAAAAATCCTGCGACCGGGAATAACCGTTACTTCTTTTTCAGGGGAAATTCTGAAGGTAACGTTATCGGAGGCATCTCCATAGCAATAAAAACTAAGAAAGAGCAAATCACCCTTTTGCGCGCCGCCAAAACTTCCTTCGGATTCACTTTGCATATCCACCTTCGCAATTTCATTACCTTCCGCATCAAAAAGAACGCTTAAGCCGTCGGCGCAGTTTCTGTGCAGCATAAGATAATAATCCTGCTCGGCTGAATTCACGTACACATTGTAAACGTCCCTGTGCTTTTCTTTACTGCTTGTCCGATAAACCTCCGTTACGCGCCTATGACAGTGAGGGCAGGTTGCCGATTCTATTCGCTGTACATCAGAATGCGGAGGCTGGACGTCGGAATAAGTAATCCTGTTCAGATCCTCATCGAAGCAATACTTACCTTCTTCCGTGCTGAATGTACCGTCATCCTGCAGCAGGGATTTATAATAATTGCACTGTATGGTTTTAGCCCCCGATGAAAAGTCCCACCCGGCAAGTCCTTCATTAAGCTCAACGGCGCATTTTCCGTCATCCCTAACAATGGTATAATGAAATATTGATGCGCCTGACGGCTCTCTATCCGGAGACATGGCGCTGATTTCTTCTTCGGAAAAGTTTTTTGCCAGGATATAATAACCGTGATTATCGGTGCTTAGATACAAAGTGTTATAAGCCCTGTAAACGGGATCGACCACGATTTCGCCCTTATCATTGCACAGACCGATTATCGGGGATTTGTAATATTCTCCGATTTCGCCGTTATATGATTCATAGAGCATACCGCCGGCAAAGGGATAGATTTTACCGTAGTCACCGGGAGTAAAGGTGTCGGTAAATTCCTTATTAAGCCTTTTTCCAGATTCGAATTTGAAGGGTTCAAGCTCCTTTATTTCGGTTTCAAATGTATTGGCATCCGTATTCTTTTTCTCCGGAACAGACGGCTGCACCGGAGTGGGCTCCGGCGGATCGGTTACCGTTTTGCCGCATCCGACAAGGGATAAACAAAGCGCAAGTATTAAAATCACTGCCGTAAATCTTTTCATAAAATCCCTCCTTTATATTTATTCTAACCTGCGTTTTTTTACTCTGTCAATATATTTACGGACATTTTCATGATACTTTTTGAAATTTTTTCAAAAAACATTGATTTTGTAACCGT
>JAZRWQ010000121.1:0-7936 GCA_045599805.1 Eubacteriales bacterium
GGACGAGTAAGCATAAATATGCCTACACCGATAAGCACCAGTGCCATAATATCTATCATTATAAACGGAAAAATCGGTTTTTTCATATATCGTTCCTCACAATATCTTCAAGGCTCTCACGCTTGACAACAAGCCTATCCCCGTTTTCACTTAACATAACAACAGCCGGTCGCGGAATTCTGTTATAATTTGAGGCCATAGAATAGTTGTAAGCACCGGTAGTAAGCACAGCAATCTTAGCGCCCCTCTTTATATCAGAGGGGAGTTTTACATTGGGCTGTATAATATCTCCGCTTTCACAGCATCTGCCGACAACATCTGCAGTAAAGCCGTTATCAAACTCAACATTATCTGCCGATAAAACCGTGTATTTTGAGCTGTAAAGCGCGTATCTCGGGTTGTCGGTCATTCCGCCGTCAATGGAAACATAGTTCTTATAGCCCGGTATTTTCTTAACCGTACCTACCGTATATATCGTTATACCGGCATTGGCGACAATACTTCTGCCCGGTTCCATTCGGATTTCGGGAAGTTCGATTTCGTATTCTCTTGCAGTTTTCTTCATTTCATCTGCAAGTGCTTTAATTGCGCCGGCAATGTCTATAATAGGATCCGATGATACGTATCTTACCCCGAATCCGCCGCCGATATTGAGTATTCTTGTTTTATAGCCGTGCTTTTCATACATATCCTTAACAAATGAAAGCATTTTTTCGGATGCGGCTTTATATACGGACTCATCAAATACCATTGATCCGACATGGCAATGGAAGCCTGCGGTATCAATATTTTCAAAGGACAATGATAGCAGTAAAATCTCCTCTGCCTGTCCGGTTTCTATTGCAGAACCGAATTTGGAATCGACCTTACCGGTAGCAACTGCAGCATATGTATGCGGATCGATGCCCGGAGTAAGGCGCAAAAGAATCTTTTGACAAATACCTTTTGCTTTTGCGGTATCGTTGATTACCTTAAGCTCCTCTTCATTATCTACAACAAAGTATCCTATACCGTTGTCTATCGCATAAGCTATATCCTCATCGGTTTTATTATTGCTATGGAAATATGCATTTTCCAATGATATTCCGGCAGATATTGCGGTATAAATCTCACCGGAGGATACAACATCAATTCCTAAGTCTTCCTGCGACACGATACTATATATCGCTTTAAAAGAAGCCGCCTTACTTGCGTAAAGCGGCATAGCTTTACAGCCAAAATATCGTTTCATGGCATCAGAATAAGTACGGCAATTCTCTCTTATCTTATTTTCATCCATAATATAAAGCGGGGTGCCGTATTTATCTGCCAGATCACAAACATTTCTGCCTGCAAAGTACAGTTCGTTATTATTTACGGAAACGTTATCACAAAGTAAATCGATATTCATCAGTTAACAAACTCATTGTATATTGCGTTAATGGCAATATCAAAATTCTTTTCGTCAATGCAGATTATGATACTAAGTTCACTTGAGCCCTGATCTATCATTCTGATATTGACATCGTTCTTGGCAAGTGCGGTAAATACCCTTGCAGCGGTACCTGTTGCGTTTATCATGCCTCGTCCTACAACAGCAATGGTTGCAAGGTTGTTTTCAAGCATGATAAAATCGGGATTAACGCTTCGCTTAAGGTCATCTATAATAGCGCGCTTGCAGTGTTCTATCGAAGAAGTGCTTACAACAACCGACATGGTATCAATTCCGGAAGGCAGATGCTCGAAGCTGATATTATGATCCTCAAGCACGCCGAGAACCCTTCTGCCGAAACCGATTTCGGAATTCATCATCGACTTTTCGATATTGATAGAGGTAAAGCCCACCTTACCGGCAACGCCTGTAATAATACTGTCGGTGGGAATGTTATCGCCGCTTGCAACAATAAGCGTTCCTGCATCATCGGGCTTGTTTGTATTCCTTATATTTATGGGTATACCTGACTGTCGTACCGGGAATATAGCATCCTCATGCATAACCTTTGCGCCCATATATGAAAGCTCTCTTAATTCGGCATAGGTAATATAATCAATGGGCTTGGGATCCTTTACAAGATTGGGATCCGCCATAAGCATGCCGGAAACATCGGTCCAGTTTTCATATAGATCTGCATTAACTACACTTGCAACTATTGAACCGGTTATATCGGAGCCGCCGCGCGAAAACGTTTTGATTGTGCCGTTTGGCATGGTGCCGTAAAATCCCGGGATAACGGCATACTTGCATTCGGATAAAGCTTTTCCGAGATGCTCGTGTGTGGTGCGCTCATCAAAAACACCGCGTTCGTCAAAAAAGATATTGTTTTCGGCATCGACAAAATCATAACCGATGTATCTTGCCAAAAGCTTTGCATTGAGATATTCACCACGGCTTGCCACAAAGTCGCTGCCGACATAACCCATTATGGCTGATTTGATTTTGGCAAATTCATCTTCAAGAGAAAAATCAATGCCTAAATCTTTTATTATCTCTCTGTATCTTTCAGCAATCTTTTCGAATATTTCGCTTATATCATTGCCTTTTCGCAGCTCTGCATAGCACTGTAAAAGCAAATCCGTAACCTTTGTATCACCGGAAAATCTCTTGCCGGGTGCAGACGCAACAACATAGCGTCTGTCAGCATCCGATTTAATTATTTCAGCAACCTTAATAAATTGCTTGGCATCGGCAAGTGAACTGCCGCCGAATTTAAGTACTTTCATGTATATCATCCTCAAATCAAAGAATATGCTTATATAATGTGCGCGGATCGTTTATTGCAATATCGGCAGGTGTAACATCGAATACCGTTTTACAGCCGAATTCTCCGCGCTGAGCCATACGGTATGCCGCTCTGGAATATGCCGTGAGTACATTTGCCGTAAACTCGGGATTGGAATCGAGCTTTAGTGAATACTCTATAACATGCTTATTCTCATCGGAGGTAGCACCGCTGCGAATAACAAAACCAGCATGAGGTATTCCGGAATGATCGCGTCTTAATTCTTCGAGCGATATAAAGTACACGGTAGTATCATATTCATCAAAATATTTCGGCATATTTTTTATCTGCGATTCGATTTTAACTTTATCTGCGCCATCTTCAGCAACAACATAACATTCTCTTGTATGCTTTTCCCTTACCGAAAGCTCGGGATTTTCGCCGCTTCGTACTCTTCTCAGCGCATCGTCAACAGGTACGGTATACTGTCTTGCATCGACAACGCCTCCAATTCTGCGAATCGCATCGGAATGTCCCTGACTTACGCCTTTACCCCAAAAGGTATAGGTATTGCCGGACGGCAGAATTGCCTCGGCATAAAGCCTGTTAAGAGAGAACATCCCAGGATCCCAACCAACGGAAATGATGGCCGTATGACCGCTTTTTTCAGCGTTCCCGTTAACTCTGTCAAAATGCGCGGGAATATCCGCATGAGTATCGAAGCTGTCTACAACATTAAAGTGTTCGGCAAGATACGGCGTCATTTCGGGAAGATCAGTTGCGCTGCCGCCGCAGATTATCATAACGTCTATATCGTTTTTGTATTTGAGTACGTCATTTGCGTTATAAACGTCCGCACCGTCTGCGTCCAGTGTTTTGGGATCACGGCGTGTAAATATACCGAATAGCTGAAGGTCGGGATTCTGTTTTATTGAATTCAGCACTCCCTTGCCTAAATTTCCGTAACCGAATATGCCAATTTTCATTATCTGCTCCTTATGCGTTAAGCATATCTTTCATATCATATAACCCTGCGGGCTGACCGATTAAAAATGCAGCCGCAGTAAGGCCGCCCTCGGCAAATAACGATCTGTCATGCGCTTCATGCTTTAGTGTAATGGTCTGACAATCGGTGCCTATGATTATTTCATGTTCGCCTACTATATTGCCCATTCTTACTGCGTGAATGCCTATTTCTTCTTCGGTACGCTTCGCATGGCCGTTTCGGCCTATATTGTATACCGCGTTTTTACGCACGGTTTTAATTTCATCCGCAAGCATAAGCGCTGTGCCGCTGGGAGCATCAAGCTTTCTGTTGTGATGCTTTTCAATTATTTCGATATTCGCATCCGGCATTGCCTTTGCAATATTAACGGCGGCTTCCGCAAGCAGCGCAATGCCTACCGACATATTTGCGGCATAAAAAACGGGAATTGATTTTGCGGCATCTTTTATTTGTTGTTTTTCCTCATCAGTATGTCCGGTTGTAGCCACAACTACCGGGATTTTATGCTTAATTGCATACGGAAGCATTGTTTCAACGCTTTTATGATTTGAAAAGTCAACTATACAGTCGCACTCAACATTAACGTCATCCCAGCTTAAGAAGACAGGCACATCAAGATTTCCGGCGGAAATATCAACGCCGCCGACAATATGCGCGTCCTTGTAGTTTTTATCGGCTAAAATGCGAAGCTGCTGTCCCATTCTGCCGTTTATACCGTTAAGTAAAATATTCATTTTGTCCGTCCTTATATATTAAGACCGTTTTCACGCATAAGCTTATATAGCTTTTCCTGATTTTCCGGCTCCATCGTTGTAAGCGGAAGTCTTAAGTAGTTTTCGCAGAATCCCATTGCGGCGGCGGCTGCCTTAACCGGTATGGGATTTACCTCGCAGAAAAGCGCATTGATAAGCGGCAATAAATCAAGCTGCATCTTTGTGCTGCCGGCAACATCGCCCTCAAAATACTTGCGACAGATAAGTGAAGTTTCATTCGGCATGATATTGGAAAGAACGGAAATAACGCCCTTGCCGCCGAGAGAAAGGATGGGAACTATCTGATCGTCATTGCCTGAATATATATCCAGTCTGCCTCTGGTCAAAGCGGCAGTCTGCGCAATCTGTGAAATGTTGCCGCTTGCTTCCTTAATTGCAACAATATTAGGATGATCGGCAAGCACACTGCAGGTTTGCGGAAGAAGATTGCAGCCGGTACGGGACGGTACGTTATAAAGGATAACGGGCTTGGTGCTTGCATCGGCAATGGCAGTAAAGCTTTCGATAAGACCGCGCTGGGTTGCCTTATTATAATACGGGGTTACGAGCAGAATGGCATCAGCGCCCACACTGCATGCATATTTTGTAAGACCGATTGCATAATCAGTATCATTTGAGCCGGTACCTGCGATAAGAGGTACTCTGCCTGCGACCTTTTCTACGGCAAATTTAATAACTGCCTTATGCTCCTCATCGGAAAGAGTTGCGGTTTCACCCGTGGTACCTGCGGCAACGATGGCATCTATGCCGTTTTCAATCTGCCAATCAATAAGCTGACCGAACTTTTCAAAGTCAACTCCGTCCTTGTTTAAGGGGGTTATGATTGCTGTGGCTGCTCCGGTAAAAATTGTGTTCTTCATTTTTTATACTCCTTTTTTACAAATAAAAAAGATAGCTACGAAGTAACTATCTGATCCATATGAAAACAACCACAGTTGTTTTTATTGGATAGCTCTCCGCATAAATGCGACAGCAATACAAATCTTATCTGCATTGCCAGGTCAGCTTTTTACCATAAGCCGCCTTCGGCGATCTTCCCTTTTATTCTTATCCGTCCGGTAAACGTTAACAACAAGAATTACTCCTGACAGACCGCGCCTCTATCTTTTTTTAATAAGATAGCACAAGGCGCGATAAATGTCAATACCAAATTTTCAGTTAATCGGTAATATCTGTAAAAATCGCATTAACAAGCTTTGCTAATACTTGCGGCGGCAGTTCAACCTGAGCACCGATTTTGCCTGCACTGAATACTATCGAGTCACGTTCAACTGCCGACTTATCAATAAAAGTTTTATAAAGCTTCTTCATTCCGATAGGAGAACATCCGCCGCGGATATATCCCGTAACATTCTTTATTTCGGAAACCTTAAGCATTTCTATGCTTTTTACCCCTGCTGCTTTTGCTCCTTTTTTCAGGTTTAGCTCTTTTGCAACAGGAACAACAAAAACAAATATTTTTTTATCACTGCCTACGGTAACAAGAGTTTTAAATACATTTTCAATCGGTTTCCCGATAAGTGAGGCTACGGTAACGCCGTCAACAGCCGAATCCCCATGCGAATACTCATAATGATTATATGATATCTTTTTGCTGTCAAGAAAACGCATTACGTTGGTTTTATCATCCATGTTATTACCTGATAAAATTAGTCATTACCTTATCTTCTTTTTCGGGTAATTCAACGCCCGAATCTTTTCCTGCTTCGATACATTTTAAAAGCCATGCCATATTCTTACCGAGTGTACGCATTATCTGCATACCCTCTTGGTCCTGAACGACCTCTTCCGGCGTATTGCCGTGCACCATGTTCCAGTACTGTGATGAAACGACAGGCATATTTGATATTGTAAAATACTTATTCAGTTGATCAAACGCCGCAGTTGCGCCGCCTCTGCGGCAGGTAACAATACAGGCACCCGGCTTATACGCAAATACTTTTGAGGCAGAATAAAATGCTCTGTCAAGAAATGAGGTTATATTTCCGGATGCAGAGGCATAATGCACCGGTGAGCCGAAAATAAATCCGTCGGCAAATTTTGCTTTTTCTGTAAAGTCATTCACCTTGTCATCGCTCATAACGCATTTGCCGTTTTTTCTGCAATAGCCACAACCCAAACAGCCGGATATTACCTTACCCACATCGTAAATTTCGGTAGCTATCCCCTGCTTGTTAAGCTCTTTTTCTATTTCGCAAAGGGCGGTGTATGTACATCCTTTTGTATGAGGACTGCCGTTTAACAATAAAACTTTCATAAAAAAACTCTCCTTTGCTTTATTATATGAGTTATCTCAAATAACTGTAATAGTTATAAGTAAGTATCGCGGAAGAAACATTGCGGCGGTTAGCGGCAACCGTCTGCATGCCGAGGATATATGCGTCATCCACCTCTTCGTCGGTAAGATTCGTTATCTCTTTCGTCTTGGAATTATACATGCACTTATTGGTTATAAAGCTGCCGTCATTAAATATAACAAAATTATTGGATGTTGAAAGGATATCTCTGCCCATAAGAAGTCTTGAATCATATTCAACACCGAAGAGGTTCAGAACAGTAGGAATAATGTCTATTGACGAGCAATTTTTATCGACAATAACGTTTTCTTTCATAGCTGAATTCCAGATTACAAGGTGATTACGGTAAAGTTCAAATTCCTCATCAACAGGATGGCCTAAAAATGCGCTTATCTGCTCGGTTGTGAGCCCATAGGGATAATGGTCGGCAGACATGACGATTACGGTTTTATCAAGCTTTCCTGCCGCTTCAAGCTGTCCTATAAGATTCTCCATCGCCTTATCAAGCTCTATATTGCAGGCAAGGTATGCTTTGCAAGCATCGGGCAAATCAAGATTAAGTACGGCATCTTTGTTTTTTGATGCCATATTGTTGCCACCGAAATTGTATTCCAGGTGTCCGCTTACAGTCATATAATAAGCGTGGAATTTTTCGTTATTGATATATTCGGGAACAGATGCGTTCATCATATCAACATCGGATTCGGGCCAGATTACATCTATATTAAGTCCGTTGCCTACACCCTTGAAATCGTAGCCCATATTGGGATGAGAGAAGTTTCTGCCGTAGTATTCAAAGTCGTGGTCATGATAAGCGTTTGTAGAATATCCTAAACTACCAAACACATTACCAAGACAGAACATCATATCATTCTGCTGTTTGCCGCTGCGCTCAAAGCTCCATACGCCCGGCTTGGGATAAAGCCCCGTGCAGGCAACATACTCGCCGTCGGAAGTACTTACATTCCATATCGGAGTATAAAAATTATTAAAAACGAATCCATTGTGGGTAAGCTTATAGAGAGTAGGAGTTATGTTTTCATCTACCGCCATAGGAGAAAAACCTTCGCAAGTAAGCATTATCAGGTTATAACCTTCAAACATACCCGTGTATTCGTTTTTGTAAGACGGAGTTTGATTTGCAAAATACGCATGAAGTTC
>JAZRWQ010000122.1:0-18571 GCA_045599805.1 Eubacteriales bacterium
AACTGCGGCCAGTGCATCACCGCCTGCCCCGTAGGCGCTCTTAAGGAAAAGAGCAGCATCGATGAAGTTTGGGCAGCTCTCAACGATCCCGAAAAGTACGTAGTAGTTCAGCCCGCTCCCGCAGTAAGAGCAGGCCTCGGCGAAGAATTCGGCATGCCCGTCGGCTCTCTCGTTACCGGCAAGCTGGCAGCATCTTTAAGAAGACTGGGCTTTGACAAGGTATTCGATACCGATTTCGCAGCAGACCTTACCATTATGGAAGAAGGCACCGAGCTTCTGCAGCGTCTTAACGACAAGAACGCGGCTCTGCCCATGATTACTTCCTGCTCTCCCGGCTGGATCAAGTATTGCGAAACCTTCTATCCCGAATTCATCCCCAACCTTTCCACCTGCAAGTCTCCTCACGAAATGCTGGGTGCCGTAATCAAGAGCTATTTCGCTGAAAAGAACAACATCGATCCCAAGAACATCTTTGTTGTATCCGTAATGCCCTGCACCGCAAAGAAGTTTGAAGCTAAGCGTCCCGAGCTGTCTCATGACGGCCTGCAGGATGTTGATGCCGTTCTCACCGTAAGAGAGCTTGCAAGAATGATCAAGCAGGCAGGTATCGACTTCAACCGTCTGCCCGATGAGGAGTTTGACGATGTTCTCGGCGATTCCACCGGCGCAGCCGTTATCTTCGGCGCTACCGGCGGCGTTATGGAAGCTGCTCTGCGTACCGTTTACGAAATCGTAACCGGCAAGACTCTTGAAAACGTTGAATTTACCGCAGTTCGCGGCATCGAAGGCGTTAAGGAAGCAGAGGTTGATCTTAACGGTAAGGTAGTTAAGGTTGCCGTAGCTCACGGTACCGGCAATGCAAAGGCACTGTTGGATTCCGTTAAGTCCGGCGAAAAGTCCTATGACTTCATCGAAATCATGGGTTGCCCCGGCGGCTGCGTAACCGGCGGCGGTCAGCCTATCGTTTCCGCTACCGAGCGTATGTATCTCAACGTTAAGGAACTGCGTGCCGCAGCTCTTTACAAGGAAGATGCAAACAAGCCTTTAAGAAAGTCTCATGAGAATCCTTCTATTAAGAAGATTTATGATGAGTACTTCGGCGAGCCCTGCGGACATAAGTCTCACGAGCTTCTGCACACTACCTATACTGCAAGAAAGAAATATTAATTGACTTTTTAGACTAAGAGCGCGGAAATTTTTTCCGCGCTCTTTTTTAAAAAGTCTTTGCTTTTGGCTGCAATATGTGATATTATTAAATTAAATATTTATGCCCAATATTTATTTTGAAAGGAGGAAAGAGGGTATAAAATATCCCTCTTTTTCTGTGCTATGAGCTTCAAAGTAACTAACGGTCTGTACAAGGATGTAAAATCCGTAGTTATCACCACCGATAAACTGCAGGCCACATTTTTACCCGGTGAGGGCGGTAAGCTTATATCCCTCGTTTGCCTTGAAAACGGCAAGGATTATCTCGAACAGAGAAAAGAATCCACCTATCGTCATTTAGGTCCCGATACCACCTATGTTGAGGCATCCTGCGACTCCTATGATGACATGTTCCCCACCATCGACCCATGGGAAATCCCCGACGGTCCCTTGAAGGGCGCTAAGTATCTTGACCACGGCGAGGTATCCCGTATTCCTCACCTGTTCACCAAGTACGGCGATGCTATGTATACATATACCCGTCTTTCAAACCTTCCCATTACCTTCGAAAAGAAGATAACCGAGAATGAAAGAGGCGGTCTGCGTATCGACTTCACCATCACCAACCTCTGCGATACCGATATCGACTATATCTGGGCTGCTCATTTCATGGCAGTTGCAGAAGAAGGCGGCAGAGTAATCACTCCGTTCAAGGACGGCGGCAAGGCTGAAATCGTATTCGCTTCCGATAACGAAAAGTACGGCTCCAGAAACGACATCGTAACCCTGCCTTACGGCAAGGACGGCGTTACCCGCGTTGATGAAAACAAGAAGTTCGTTCCCGGCAAGGGCGACGCATGGAAGTATTATTTCTGCGATCCTCTTCCCGAAGGCTGGATTGCTTATCATTATCCCTCCGACGGCAGAACCCTTAAGTTCCGCTTTGATGAAAAGAAGGTTCCTTACGGCGGTATGTGGCTGAATGACGGCGAATTCCACGGCATATCCAATGCTGCTATGGAAATTGCCACCGGCACCTTTGACCGTCCGGACAGCGCAAGAGAAAGAAATCAGTACTCCGTTTTGAAGGCATCCGGCAAGGAAACCTGGTACTTCGAAATAGATATAGAAAAGTAATTTTTGAAAGGAAGATATAATTATGGGTAAAGTTACAGTAATGGGCAGCTATATTCAGGATATCGCTGCTTACACCCCCGAATTCCCCGTTGACGGTCAGACTATAGTAGGTTACGAGTTAAAGCTCGGTCCCGGCGGCAAGGGCTCCAATCAGGCAACCGCAGCAGCAAAGTTCAATGCTGAAACCGTTATGATCACCAAGGTTGGTAAGGACTCTTTCGCAACCAACGCTTACGAACATTATAAGAACGTAGGCATCAGCGATAAGTATGTTTTCGTTGATGAAAATACCTCCACCGGTGCCGCTCCCATCATCATCCACAAGGAACGCGGCGAAAACAGAATCGTTGTTATCCTCGGCGCAAACGCAACCCTTACCAAGGAAGAAATCGACAAGGCAGAAGAAGAGATCAAGTCTTCCGATGTTTTACTTACCCAGTATGAAACCAATACCGATGCTATCCTCGAATTCCTGCGCCTCGGCAGAAAATACGGCAAGAAGATAATCGTTAACCCCGCTCCCATGATGGATAAGCCGGACGAGGTTTACAAGGATATCGACTATGTAACCCCCAACGAAACCGAAGCTGCCGTAATGGTTGGCATGGAAAAGATTGAAACCCTCGAAGAAGCAAGACAGGCTGCAGAGCTTATTCTCAAGAAGGGCTGCAAGGCCGTTCTTATGACTCTCGGCTCCAAGGGCTCTTATTTCTACGACGGCAAGAAGGAAATCAACATCAAGCCTATCAAGGTTAAAGCTGTTGATACCACCGGCGCAGGCGATACCTTCAACGGTGCTTTCGCTGCAGCTATTGCAGAAGGCTTCGACGATGAAACCGCCATCAAGTATGCAACCTGCATGGCAGGCATCGCAGTTACCCGTCAGGGTACCTCCGTTTCCATTCCTACCAGAGACGAAGTTGATGAGTGCTTCAAAAAGAATTTCGGTTAATCGAATAAATTTTAGCCCGTGTCGTCAGACACGGGCTTTTTTATTTTAAAGAAAAGAGGAGAAAAAATGAAAGGTCAAAAAACACTGAAAAAATTTGAAAAACAGCTTATCCTTGATGAGAAAAGCAAAAATACGCGCGAAAAATATCTGCGTGATGCAGAAAGATTTCTCGAATATCTCGGCACAAAAGAGCTAAAAAAAACGTGGTAATAGACTACAAAAACAAGCTCATTGAAAAATACAAGGTAAACAGCGCAAATTCCGCTCTTGCCTCGCTGAACTGCTACTTTAAATTTATCGGCAGGGAAGATTGCTGTGTGAAATTTTTCAAAACGCAGAAGAAGATATACTGCGCCGAATCAAGCGAGCTTACGCGAGCTGAATATAAGCGCCTATGTAATACCGCGCTGAAAGGCGGCAAAGATAAGCTGTATTTGATTTTGCAGACGATATGCTGTACCGGTATACGCATAGGGGAGCTTGCCTATATAACTTACGATGCTCTTGAAAACGGCGAAGCGATAGTTCGCTGCAAAAGCAAAACCCGCGTTGTGTTTCTGGTGCCCCGGCTAAGGAAAATGCTTTTTGATTACTGCCATAATTGCGATATCAAATCCGGCCCGATATTCATAACATCCTCCGGCAAACCGATTGACCGTACCGTTGTCTGGCGGCAGATGAAATCGCTTTGTAACGATGCCGGGGTTGCCGAGGAAAAAGTATATCCCCACAATCTGCGGCACCTTTTTGCGCGCATTTTTTACGATATGAATAAGGATATCGTGAAGCTTGCCGATATTATGGGCCACAGCAGCATAGACACAACGCGAATCTACATCGTTTCTACCGGCAGCGAGCACAAACGCTGCATGGAAAATATGGATCTGGTTTATGAAATTTAAAAATATTGCAAGGATAACCGTTAATATTGCCGATTGATTTTAGTAAAAAAAATTCCTCCCGATCGGGAGGAATTTTTTTATGCTTTTATAATCAGAATGCTTTTTTAAGGATGTTCTGTATATCCTGTTCGTCGAGTTTAACGTAGCCGCTTACCTTGCCTACGGACTTTGCCATAGCCTCAATCTGGCTTTCGTCGGGAATGCCGGCGTCCTTAAGATTTACGGGCATACCGAGGGATATAAAGAACTGCTCGGTCAAATCAATCGCCTTGTTTGCCATGGCGTACTTGTCATTGCTCTCTTCGATGCCCCAAACATTTACGCCGTATGCGGCGAAATCGTCAACCGTTTCATCGGACAAAATATATCTCATCCAGGTGGGAGTGATAGCTGCAAGACCTGCGCCGTGGGTTATATCGTAATATCCGCTGATAACGTGCTCAATTGGGTGGCAGCTCCAGCCGGTGTTGATGGCGCCGCGCGCCGTCTCGCCGCTGATTGCCATGCTTGCTGCCCACATAAGGTTGGAGCGTGCTTCATAGTTTTCCGGATCATTTAATGCTATCGGGCCGTATTTAATAACGGTCTTGATAACGGCTTCGCAAACGCGCTTCTGCAGATAGCAGCCTTTTGCAACGCTGAAATAGCACTCAAAACAATGGCTTAAAATGTCCGCCGTGCCTGCGCCGGTGTGATACTTGCTTACCGAGAATGTGTAGGTAGGATCCATGATCGCGGCCTTGGGACGCACGATGTCAGAGCCTATGCCCATCTTTCCGTTTACTTCGGGGTTGGATATAACGGCATAAGGATCGGTTTCGGTGCCGGTTGCGGCAAGTGTGGGAATTGCAACCACCGGCATAGCCTTTTCAACGGGTATTTTGCGGTCGCATATCGTCTGCCACGGATCGGTGTCGGCATATCGCAAATAAGCGATGGCTTTTGCCGTGTCAATGGCGCTGCCGCCGCCTACGCCCATAACGATGTCGATGTTTTCCTTCTTGGCGATCTCAATGCCCTCGATAACACGGTTAAGTCTCGGATTGGGCTCAATGCCGGACATCTCGGTTATGCTGTTGCCGTTTGATGCGCATAATTCCAGTATCTTGTCGTAAATACCAAGGCGCTTTATGCTGCCGCCGCCGTATACCATAAGTATGCTGGCGTTCTTTTTGATATCATTCAGCGCTTTGGGAAGCTTTTCAATGCTTCCTTTGCCGAAATATACTGACGTTGGGTAATAAAAGTTAAAATTCTCCATGATATTTCCCCTTATTTTTATTTTTCTATAATTTATCAAAGGTTACCGCAGACAGCTTTTTCTTTAAATCAACGCTAATCTCGGCAAAAATATGGCGCATGGCGCAGGGCATACCACCCTTAACGTTGGGGTTCTGGCATTCATAAACACCGTTTGTACAGCGGTTTACGGGCAGGTCTCCGTCAATAGCGGTGATAACGTCATACATGCTGATCCGGCTCGGTTCTTTTGCCAGCATGTAGCCGCCGTGAGTACCCTTGTATGATTTTACTATGCCTGCAAGCAGCAGCTTGCGCAGTATCTTTAAAGTGAAGCGCAATGAAACTCCTATCTTTTCGGATAAGGTATTCGCATCGGTTTTAACGTTGTTGCCGGAAAAAAGATAAACTATACGCAATGCGTAATCCGCTTCCATGGTAATATTCATATTATCACCGCCGTTATTTTTTTAAAATAAGTCTGCTTTGCCGGAAGAGCCGAATATCTGCATCTTCTTCTGCACAACCTCTTTCATCAGCTGACGTGCCGGAGTGCACAGAGTGCGCGGATCGTAAGCGTTGGGATCCTTTGCCAGCACGGATTTGATGCCGTCGGAAAAGGCAACACGGATATCGGTGTCAATGTTTATTTTGCAGATGCCGAGGGATATCGCCTTTTTAAGCTGTGCTTCGGTAAGACCGGATGCGCCGTGCAGTACAAGAGGGATATCAACCTTTTCTCTTATTGCCTTAAGTCTGTCAAAGTCAAGCTTCGGCTCGCCGTGATATTTGCCGTGAGCCGTCCCGATGGCAACTGCAAGCGAATCTATGCCCGTTCTTTCAACAAAGTCCTTGGCTTCATCGGGGTTGGTGTAAATGGCATCGGCGGCTTCAACCTTAACGTCGTCCTCAATGCCTACGAGCTTGCCCAGCTCGGCTTCAACCGAAACGCCCATTTCATGGGCCATTTTAACAACCCTTGAGGTTATCTCTATGTTTTCCTCATACGGCTTGGAGGAAGCGTCCATCATAACGTTTGTCCAGCCGTTTTTCAGGCAGGCTTCAACCGTTTCGAATTTCAAACCGTGGTCAAGATTTATGCAAACGGGCACGCTTGCTTTCTTTGCGGCATGAACTGCCATAATGGAAAGGTAGTCAAGCCCTGCGTATCTTATTGCGCTTTCGCTCGTCTGCAGAATAAGGGGGGACCTTTCCTCCTCGCCGGCGGCGATTATCGCCTGTAAAATTTCCATGTTATTGATATTGAATGCGCCGCAGGCATAGCCGTTTTTCTGTGCATTTTTTAATATAACTTCACCGGATACCAACATTTTAATTTACCTCCGTTTGTGTTTTGATGTTATCTTTCGCGTATACGAAAAGATATTGCTGGGCGATGCCGCCGTAAATTCCGAAATCGGCACCGTTCCTATCGGGATAAAGAACATTAAGCGCCCTTTTGATCCATACGTCTATGGGGAATGCCTCGGTATGGGACGCGCCGAAAAGCAGTACGCAGTCGGCAACCTTGGGGCCCACACCGCATATTTTCATAAGTGTTTTTTTTGCCTCGTCATAGGTAAGAGACGGCAGAATGTCAAGATCCACTTCCTTGCCGTTTACCTTTTTTACGGCATCAATAATATACTTTGCCCTGAATCCCGCGCGAAGAGGCGCTAAATCCTCAGCGGTCAGGTCTTTCATTCTGTCGGGTGTGGGGAAGGAGTAGTATCCGTTACCCATATCCTCGCCGCAAAGCGCGCACAGACGCGATATTATGCCCTTTATGCGCGGTATATTATTGTTTTGCGAAATAATGAATGATATAAGCGTTTCCCACGTGTCCTGATTAAAAAGACGAATGCCTCTGCCGTATTCGCAGGCTTTTTGCATGACCTTATCGTTTTCGCAAATCTCTTTAACGATACCGTCATAGTCTCTGTCAAGGTCAAAGTAGGGACGCAAAACCGCCTCAAAATACTCCTTTGAAACATCCGGGATAAAACACCCGTCCGCCCTCGGAGACAGCGTTACGACTTTATTTTGAACTACGCCGACATAGTCGCCGTCCTTTTCAAAAAAGCGGAAGCATTGACCGCATTCGCAGGATCGGGCCACGTCGAAATCCATAGTTTCACTTATAAGCACACCGCCGTTTTCAAAGCTGATTTTCATTGTACCACCCGAAAAAATTATACCACATTGATATAATTTTGTCTACGATATTTTATTCTTATTCTTTTTATATAAAACCGTGCCGAAAACTGCGTATGCCGCAAAGAGTACAATAGCTGCCGCGGATACGGCGGCGCCTGTCTTGATCCCGGGCGTTTCGTAGCGGAATTCTATTTCATTTGTGCCTTTTTCCGTGCGTACGGACATAAAGCCCGCGTTGGTTTTCAGTATCTGCGTATCCTTCCCGTTAACCTTTGCGCTCCAGCCGCTGTCATAGGGTACGGAGAAGAAAATGATGTTTTCTCTGTCGCCGGTATATGACGCATTAAAGCTGTTTTTGCCGTATTTGAAGCTGTCGCAGGAATCTTCTTTTCTTGCAAGGCTGTTTTCATTAAGGTTTATTTCGGCATACAGTTTATCCGGCACGGCGTGCTGCAGAATATCGGAAACCTTTGTTTCATCCTCATCCTCCACAACGAGAACATCCAGCATTATATCGTCGCGAAGATTTGTCTGGAATGTCTCTTCAAGCTCGCTTCGTGTGATGTATTTGTCATATCCGAAGCCCATGGGGATGTAGTTTTTGTATTCGTAAAGGTTAAAATTGCCGTCCTTGCCTATTTTCGTAAAGTTGGTGTACATGGGCATTTCGTCTTTTCCGTCGAACATATAGCGGACGGAAAAGAGGGATTTCAATGCATAGTTGCGGTAGTCGGCATCGGATTTTACGCCTCGGGATATACCTATGCAATCGTAAAATTCAAATTCGCTTCCGGTCACTATCGAATGGAATACCCGCTGGGATGGCATATTCCAGAAAAGAGGCGCGTTCGTTTCGCAGTTTACAACGTCGATTCTTTCTCCGTCATTCAGCTTCGTTTTCATGTTCCATCTGCCCAGCACATAGTTATTTGTAAAGGCATCGTCATCGTTTATATGCCCGTGCATCTTTGAAAGTCCTATATAGTAACAGCCGAAAATGGTTACGAATGCAACGGTAAACGAGCAAAGTATCGTCATTGCCTTTTGTTTGCCCATCTTTACCGCATATACGCCCAGTATTCCCACGAGCAGCCCGGCAATCGCCATGCCCGTCTGCGCCATAAGCTCGGGAACATCGCCGCAAATCCCCAGCGTTCCCGTTTCGGGATTTTTAATAAGCATTATCGGCAGCGCAAGCCCCAATATGACTATCGCCGATTTGATCGCTCCCCACATCCACTCTTTGAATGAAACGTCCTCAAGCGCTTTTATCGTTACCGTGCTCATCATAAGCACAAGCGCAAACAGCCAGCGCGTGTAGAAATTATAGGAAAATAACTGGAACGAGGCATTGAGCACCGGTACAAACAGCATTATCACCGGTATTATTACCATATATGAATAGAAATCGCGTTTTTTGCGCTGTCCGATATAGGCAAGCGTACCTGCCGTGCCGAATACCGGCAGCCATGCGTTTACCGAGCCCCATTTGGCTCCCGCATCGGGCAGCATATTGGTTATCGAGCATACCTCCGGCGGGAAGAAAAGCCCTTCGATAAGCTGCAGCGGACGCTGCGGCTCGGAATAAACAAGAAGACGCCAGCCCGAAAGCTTTTCGTTTGCGCGGTCTATCTGTAAGGTGGCAAGCACCGCAGGCAGGACTATGACCGCCGCCATTAAAAATCCCAGAACCGATTCAAAGGCAAGCAGTCCGAAACGCTTTAATGACAGATCCTTCCACTTTTTGCAGAAAAATCCCACAAAGAAATATATTATAACGAATACTACCTCGGCAACGAAGAAGTAGTAATTAGTGAGCGCGTTTATAAATACGGCAAACGCCATATACCCCGGCTTGCCCTCGTCAAGCAATTTTTCAAGCCCGGTGAGCATAAGAGGGAAGAATGCTATTATGTCATGGAAGTGATTGAAGAATACGTTGTAGAGGCAAAA
Organism: Eubacteriales bacterium; assembly: GCA_045599805.1. GTDB lineage: Bacteria > Bacillota > Clostridia > Oscillospirales > UMGS1783 > JAZRWQ01. The sequence continues at coordinate 9,487 of JAZRWQ010000122.1, forward strand.
TCCGGAGAAGGCATATAAAAGCGCACCGATAAATGCGTAGTTTTTATTTTTGACAACTCTTTTGAGGTAGCCGAATGAGGTCGCGGCGGCAACGGCGCTCTTTATACATATAAGGAAGGGAATGGAAGCCGGTACCCATTTGAGGGGCAAAAGCAAAGTGAGCCAGAAAAAGGGCGAGCCTATAAGGTAAAAAGCGTATGAGCCGATAAGGCTGACGCCCAGTCCCGTGGTGTTGTTCCACATTATTTCGCCGTTTCGTACCGCTTCATTGGCTTCGATGTAAAAGGGTATCTGCTGAACGTTAAAGTCGCCTATATAGTTAAAGTATCCGCCGTCGAGTATAACGTACGGCAGAAAGATTATAAGCGCAATTATAAGCGATGCCGTAAATACGAATAAATACTGCCGAAGCGGTTTTTTGTCATTCAGACAAAAGAAATTCTTTTTTGTATTTTCCATGTCAGTTCTTCCCGTTTATAAGTTTATATTTACAATATGCAGCTATGGTTTTGGAGTCGGTTATTTCGCCGTTTTTTATCATGTCGCAAAGTTTATCCTCGGACACCCTCACAAGATCGATGAACTCGTCGTTATCCGGATGAGGATTTGTTTTCACAAGGTCGACTGCAAGATACAGGTATATTATTTCGCTGCTGTAGCCTACCGTCGGGTGCATTGCGCCGAGAGATACGAGTTTGCCTGCTTTATATCCTGTCTCCTCCTCAAGCTCCCTTATTGCGGCAGGGTATGGGTCTTCGCCCTTTTCAAGCTTGCCTGCCGGTATTTCGAGAATGGCTTTGTGCAGAGGATACCTGTACTGTTTAACAAGCAGAAAATCGTTATTTTCGTCAAAGGCTATAATGGCTGCGGCACCGCGGTGAGCTATGTATTCACGTGTGGCGCATTTTTTATCGGGCAGCTCGATTTTGTCGCGGTATAAATCAAGTATCTTTCCGTTGTAGATAAGCTCGGAGGAAAGCATTTTTTCGGTTAAATCCATAGTAAGCTCCTTAATATATTACTAATGTTATTGTACCCCAAACGGCAATTTAATGCAACAAAAAAGAGCAGTCTTGCGACTGCTCTTTAAATGTTTTTTGATTATACCAAAGCAATGGTGATGATCAGAGGCAGGAATACGATAGCTGCTACCGAAACAAGCTTGATAAGGATGTTGATAGAGGGACCGGAGGTATCCTTGAAGGGATCGCCTACGGTATCGCCTACAACGGCTGCCTTGTGGCAATCACTGCCCTTGCCGCCGAAGTTGCCTGCTTCAATGTGCTTCTTGGCATTGTCCCATGCGCCGCCTGCGTTGGAAAGCATGATGGCAAGGATAAAGCCGGAAACGGTGGAACCTAAAAGCATACCTGCAACGCCGTTAACACCGAGGAAGAAACCGCCTACGATAGGAGCGCATACGGCAAGTACGGAAGGAAGAACCATTTCCTTCTGTGCTGACTTGGTGCACAGATTTACGCATGCTGCGTAATCGGGTTCTGCAGTACCTTCCATGATGCCCACGATTTCCTTGAACTGACGGCGAACTTCAATAACGATGCTCTGTGCGGCCTTGCCAACGGATTCCATGGTAAGAGCGGCAAAGATGAAGGGAAGCATACAGCCAACGAAGATGCCTACCATTACGTAGGGATCCATAAGGTTGATGTCTGCCAGAGAGAATTCGGGAACCTGAATCTTAACCTGTTCGATAAAGGAAGCGATAAGAGCAAGAGCGGTAAGAGCGGCGGAGCCGATTGCAAAGCCCTTGCCGGTAGCTGCGGTGGTGTTGCCCAGAGAATCGAGAGCGTCGGTGCGTTCTCTTACTTCCGGTTCAAGACCTGCCATCTCTGCGATGCCGCCTGCGTTATCTGCAATCGGACCGTAAGCGTCGGTTGCAAGGGTGATACCGAGGGTGGAAAGCATACCTACTGCTGCAAGGCCGATACCGTAAAGGCCGGAGAACTTGAAAGCAAGTATAATGGAAATGCCTACGATGATAACGGGGATGACGGTGGAAACCATGCCCAGAGAAATACCGCCGATAATGATGGTAGCAGAGCCTGTTACCGAGTTGCCTGCCAGTTTCTTGGTGGGCTTATAAGTATCGGAAGTGAAATATTCGGTGAAGAAGCCGATGAGTACGCCTGCAACAAGGCCGACAATGATGGCGATGAAGGGGCCGATGTCCTTAAGAGTATATCTGATAAGGAAGTAGGAAGCAACAGCGATGATTGCGCTGGCGCCCCAGGTGCCGCGGCGGAGTGCGCCGAGCAGAACCTTCTGCGAGGTATTTTCCTTTGTTCTTACGAAGAAGGAGCCGATGATTGCGGCGAAAATACCGATTGCAGCGAGAACGAGGGGAACTACCATGCCGATTACGCCGTAGTTTGCGGAAACTGCAAGTGCGCAGCAGGAAAGGATAGCGCCTACATAGGATTCGAAAAGGTCAGCGCCCATGCCTGCAACGTCGCCTACGTTGTCGCCAACGTTATCTGCGATAACTGCGGGGTTTCTGGGGTCATCTTCGGGGATGCCTACTTCAACCTTGCCTACGAGGTCAGCGCCTACGTCAGCAGCCTTGGTGAAGATACCGCCGCCGACTCTTGCGAAGAGTGCGAATGCGGAAGCGCCCATGCCGAAGGTGGTAAGTGCGGAAGCGATCTGCTGATCGGCATTTGCGTCGGTGCCGAAGTATGCACGCAGACCGAAATACCATGCGGAAATGTATGCAAGACCGAGACCTACAACAACGAAGCCCATAACGCCGCCTGCGGAGAATGCAACTCTCAGACCGGTGTTGATGCTCTTGCGTGCTGCGTTAGCGGTACGCGCGTTGGAAGCGGTGGCTATCTTCATGCCGATAAAGCCTGCCAGAGCGGAGAAGATACCGCCGGTCACAAAAGCAAAGGGAATGAAGATGGACATAAGTCCAACGAAATAGAGAACGAGCAGAACTACGAAAACAACTGCGAAGAAGATCGCAACGCCCTTGTACTGACGTGCAAGATACGCATTGGCGCCCTTGCGGATAGCGCCGGAGATGCGCTTCATCTCATCCGTGCCTTCGTCCTGCTTCTTTACTCTGAGGGCGAGGATAACTGCAAAGATAAGTGCAGCAAGCGCCCCGATGGGAGCAAGATAAACTAAATAATCCATACTAATACCTCCATTAGTAATATAGGTATCATATATATTAACATCATATGGTATTCCATTACAATACTTTTTTCGTTGGTTTTTGTGAAACATCTTGTTTTATTGTAATTTATGTGGTATAGTAACATAGCATAAAATCGGTTTTTGTAACCAAATTTAATGTAAATCGTCAGAAAAAAGGGGAAAAGCCATGTCTACATATCTTTTTGCAGGCGGCGGAATGAAAAATTTCATAGTATTGCCGAGCGCAGTAGTGGACAGATACATAAAAAAGGCAAGCGGGGAAGAATTAAAGCTTCTTTTGTATCTCATACGCAATGAAGACAGGGCTCTTGATGCCGACAGAATAAGCGAGGATACCGGTATCCCCCAAAGCGAAATTGACGGCGCCGTTAATTTCTGGATAAAAAACGGCGTGATCATGCGCCGCGGCGGCAGCCTTGTTCTTGCTGCCGGAACCTCCGATAACGGCAGACTGCCCTCATACAACAGCGAAACGATTGCCATGCGCGCCGAAAGCGATAAGAAATGGTGTGCACTTCGCACGGCGGCGGAGCAGATTTTAGGCAAGCTGCTTAACGAAAACGATATAAACACGCTCTTTTCGATATATGATTATCTCGGGATGCCCGACAGCGTTATCGTTGTTCTTTTGGAATACTGTGCCGGTGAAGGCAAAACAAATATGAAGTATATAGAAAAAACCGCCATTTCATGGTCGGATGAGCAGATATACACTCTGGAGGCGGCACAGAAAAAGGCCGATACTCTTATAAAGGCAAAACAGCTTGAAGGGAAAATCAAGAGCGCACTCGGACTCGGCGAGCGCAATCTCACCACCAAGGAAAAAGGATTCATCGAGGTTTGGACGAATAAATTCGGCTACGGGCTCAGCGAGATCGTTTACGCTTATGAGCAGTCGGCGGATAATACCGGAAAAATATCCTTTCCGTATATGAACCGCGTGCTTGAAAGCGCCTATAAAAAGGGACTGAAGAGTGCCGATGAGATGAATAATGCGCCAAAACCCAAGGCGGCGGACAATAAAAAGCTTAAAAACAACAGTACCGTTTCCATCGACAAAGACGATCTTTTCGTGCCGTTCTGGGAGATAATGGACGGCGAGGAGGAATAGTATGGCATACGACATAAGACTAATCGAAAAAGTCAACGAAATATTTGACAGCCGCCGCAAAAATGCCGAATCGGCGCTTGCTTTGCGTAAAGCCGAGGTTTATAAAAAGGTGCCGCGCATAAAGGAGATAGACAATCTCACGCGCATGAAATACCGCGAAATGGTAATGAATGTTATGGGCGGCAAAAACCTAAAGAAGTCCGAAATAAAAAGCGCCGCGGTAGACCTTCGCGCCGAACGCGGAGAGCTGCTTGTTGCCGCAGGCTACCCTGTGGATTATCTTGAGCTCAAATTCGAATGCAAAAAATGCTCGGACACCGGATTTTATAAGAATCAGCCCTGCACCTGCTACATCAAAGAGCTGAATAAGCTCAGCGCCGGCGCTTCCAATCTTTCGGCACGTCTCGAAAAGGAGACATTTAAAAATTTCAGGCTCGACTATTACGCCGATGAGACCGACGCAAACGGTAAAAATCCGAGAAAGATAATGGAAAGGGTTTTCGAGCTTTGCAGAAAATACGCCGAGGAATTCTCCTTAAATTCCGGCAACCTCTTCTTCAACGGCGCTACGGGGCTGGGCAAAACATACCTCTCCTCCGCCATTGCCGGCGAGGTAATGCAGAAGGGGAATACCGTTATCTACGATTCGGCGCAGAATATTATCGACGCTTTTGAAAGCTATAAATTCGGCAAGCCCGATGCTCCCTCCGATCTTGACGGATATACCGACTGCGATTTGCTGATAATTGACGATCTGGGTACCGAATTCATAACCCAGTATTCCATATCGGTAATATATACTCTTCTCAATAACCGCATAAACGCACATAAGCCTACCATAGTAAGCTCGAATATCGACGGCGAAACCCTGAGCGCATACTATCCGCAAAGCATAGTTTCACGTCTTTCCGGCGAATTTATAACCGTACCGTTTATCGGCACCGATATCCGCACAGCAAGAAACGGCAGAAGCCGCAAGGCAAGACAGTAAGGAGAAATCATGGGGAAAATAAAATATTTCTTTAAGGTCATCACCGGTGTAAGATTTAAAAAGTTTTTCAATGTGCTTGATAAATGCCATGAAAAATGCGGCAAATCAAAGTTTGTTATGTTTTTTGACGTGCTTTGGTGCGCTGTTCGTTACGGCGCGGGCTATTATGACTACTCCATTTTCGCATTCTACAATATGAACGCCAGGCAGCGTGACACCTATGTTACCCGCATGCGCAATAAGCGCATAATCTCACGTCTCAACCGTGACGACTGCGATTATATGTTTGACGATAAGGATTATTTCGCTAAGCGTTTCATGAAATATCTGCGCAGAGATGTGCTTATCGTAAAGGATATGACTCCGGAAAGCCTTGAAAGCTTTTGCCGGGATAAGGAAATAATCTTTGCAAAGCCCAATAACGGCGTTTCCGGCAAGGGAATAGAAAAGCTTAAGGTAAGCGATTTTGAATCGGTAAAGGCACTTTACGATTATGTTAAGAATCCCGAGAAGAAGTTCGGCCTTTTAGAGGAAGCCATAAAGCAGCATCCCGAAATAAGCATGCTTTATCCGCTGGCAATAAACACCTTCCGTATCGTTACCGTTGTTGACGATAACGGTGATTCCCATTGTATCTACTGCACTCTCAAGATGGGTGACAAGGGCAAATTCGTGGACAATCTTGAGAATGACGGTATGTGCGTAATGGTGGACAGAGAAAAGGGCTGTCTTACCGGCGTGGGACATACAAGCCGCCTTGAGGTGCTTGATAAGCATCCGTGGACGGGCATAGTATTCGAGGGGTATAAGCTGCCTTATATAAATGAGGCAATCGACCTTGCCCTTGAAGCGGCAAAGGAAGTTCCCGAAATACGCTATGTGGGCTGGGACGTTGCCATTTCCGAAAACGGTCCCTGCATAGTTGAAGGCAATAACTATCCGGGCTACGACTTCTGGCAGCTTCCCGAACAGACTCCCGATAAAATCGGCCTCTGGTACGTTTACAAAAAGATTTTGCCGGGACTTAAATAATGGAAAAATATCAGCTTATTGAACGCAGTCTCATAACGACCTACCGCAAAACCATTTGGAACAGATTTATCGAGGGCGTAAAGAAATATAAAATGGTAAACGAGGGCGACAGGATCGCCGTCTGCATTTCGGGCGGCAAGGATTCCATGCTGCTTGCAAAGCTTATGCAGGAATTACAGCGCCACGGCGACGTTTCCTTTCACCTTGAATTTATCGTTATGGATCCCGGCTATACCGAAAAGAACCGCAAAAAGATCGAGGATAATGCCGCGCTTATGCATATCCCCGTAAAGATATTCGAAAGCCCCATTTTTGATGCGGTAACACAGATAGAGAAAAATCCCTGCTACCCCTGCGCCCGTATGCGCAGAGGCTATCTTTATGCTAAGGCAAAGGAACTGGGCTGCAATAAGATAGCGCTCGCGCATCACTTTTCCCATGTTATAGAAACCATAGTTATGGGTATGTTCTACGGCGCGCAGGTGCAAACCATGATGCCCAAGCTCCATTCGTCAAACTTCCCCGGCATGGAGCTTATACGTCCTCTCTACTGCGTGCATGAGGACCATATAATCGCCTGGCAAAAATATAACGGACTTGAATTTCTGCAATGCGCCTGCCGCTTTACCGAGGATATGTTTGAGAGCGGCGACGGCGTGGGCGATTCCAAGCGCCAGCTTATAAAAGAGCTTATAAGAGATATGCGCAAAACGGATAAGCAGATAGAAATAAACATTTTCAGAAGCGTTGAGGATGTGAATTTATCCACCATAATAGGCTACCATAAGGGTAGTGAAGAGTATAATTTTATGGACGATTATGATAAATATGAATAATATCCATATTTTATAGTAAATATTTGATTACATCCGATGCCGGATTTTATACCGGTACAGAAGCAAAATCATCTTTCAAGCAGGACATACTTACAAAAAATCTTTGTTCATAAATACAAAAGCACCGCGATAAAAGCTTATCGCGGTGCTTTTGCGTCTTTAAGCCATATTTATGGTATTTTTTGAGATATTTTAAATAAAGTAAAATAAATACATATTTAACGGGTTTATTTTATCATAAAAGTGGTTATGTAGTCCATAAACAGAAGTGCCATGGCGCATCCGGTCATCAGGAATACAAGCACGACCGACAGCCAGTCATAGTGTATCCGTTCTCCTTTTGAGCGCACCGCGCCTATAAGAAGCTCGATTCCCACGCCGATAAATATAAGCGGCCACAGTTTAAGCGCGTAGTTCAAGCGGATCAAATCGGTAAACAGCGATACTATGTATAGCACGCCGCCGAGTATGAGACAAATGCCCGCGGTATATCTGCCTACATAGCAGGTTTTATTCGTTGTCTGCGTTGTCATTGTCTATCTCCTTTTTCTTGCGGCAGATAAGCATAATGCCGCCTGCGATAATAAGCAGAGCAAATATCGCCTTGGGAATATTGTAAGCTATGTCAACTATGAGATAGTAATCCTGATCGTTTGTCATTGTGTTTCCGAGAAAGCCGAGTATTGAACCCGAAATCATATTCCATACGGCGACAGCGCCTATTACGATAAGCACGATGCCGCATACGCGGTAAAATGCCCTGCCTGCGGTAATGCCTCTTATATTGAAGATAAGCTTATCCTCGGCGGCTGCGAATTTCTCGTCATCGTAAGACATCTTGTTTATCGAGTCAAAGAAGGAATAGACCCAGATTATCGGAAGCAAAAGGAAAAGCTCGTCTATATCGGTGACGGAGCCCAGCATTATCGCGCCGAAAAATCCCACTACAAGTTCAAGTCCGCATACCATGAATCCCTGAAACATCTGCCCGCACCCGGGAATGAGAGAGAATAAAACCGTAAGTGCCTTATTTCGTCTTTTCATTGTCGAAGTTCTCCTTAAATGTAAAAAATTCTTTCATAGTGTCAAGTTTTTGATTGAAGTGTTCTTTGGTAACCTTGCCGTCGGGTAATTTTATCGCAAGACTGAATTTGCTCGTTTTGAAGAAGGCAACCATCGCTATCGCGCAAATGCAGGCTATGCAGGTTTTTATGCAGTAGTTTCTGAATTCGCGTTGTTTCCGGTTTATCGGATGATATATCCTTGCCTTTTTCAAAAGCTTCTGTTTTTCCGACTTCGGAAGGGGTATAATGTCGCTTTCGCAAAGCGCGGAAAATCTTTCGGCGCAGTATGGGCACTGCGAAATATGTTCAGCCGCATCAGTCTTTTCGCCTTCGGTAAGCTTCCCGAATTTGAGCCTTATCAGGTTTTCATCGCTTTGGTGCATATATATCCTCCTTCCATAGCTTTTGCAGTTGTTTTCTTGCCCGGTGTATGCGCGTGCGAACGGTTGCCGGCGGCGCGTTTTGCCTGTGCGCTATCTCCTCTATGCTTGCGTCCCTTACAAAATGCAGTATCGCCGTTGTGCGGTAGGGTTCTTTAAGCCGGTCACACAGATAAATAAGTCGGTTTTCCGTTTCGTTTTGTATGTAATCCTCTTCGGGATCCGGCGATGTGTCGCGTCTGCATGCAAAGGACGGATCATCGTCCGGTGTGGGTGTGGGCTTTTTCTTTTTAAGAAATTACCTTAATAATACCACTTTGGGCTTTTTGTTCGCGGCAATTGCAGGAATAATGGTTTATATCTCTATTGATACCCTTTTGCCAATGGCAAGAGAATATGGGGATAACCACCATGTTGTAATCGGCATAATGCTTGGTATGTTTGTAATTGGTCTTAGTCTGGTGCTGTTTTAGATAAAAAAAACGGAC
>JAZRWQ010000123.1:0-14006 GCA_045599805.1 Eubacteriales bacterium
GGATTCGACCTTGCTTTTTTTCGGCGACGGTTGGCGGGTGCGTCGAGACCGCCTGCGAAGCAGCGGCGGGCGCCCTGAGCGAGCAATGGCGAAGCGAGGAAGTCCCCTTGGGGGATTCGACCTTGCTTTTTTTCGGCGACGGTTGGCGGGAATCAAAGCACCATTGAATAAAATGAAAATAATAGCAGTATACGGAAAAAAGCAAAATTGTTATAGACTGATTTTCCTTTGAATGGTATTATAATTACAGATGCAGTCCGGAGGGAAACGATTATGATAAAAAAACAAAGCGCCGAAGATATAGCAAAAATCCTAACTGAAAACAGCGATGATAAAAATATTATCTCGGAACTATTTGATTATCTTGAATTCAACGGCAGGATTCGATGCTTTATTGATTCGGTAAAGCTTGACAGCCTGATTAAGTCATTCTGCGAAACCAAAAACAATGAAACATTGATTGAAATAATAAAACTGATCCAGCAAGGAAAAGCTTTGGCCGACATGGACGACCTTGAGTTTTTCGGGAATATCAAAAACTATCTTATTGAGCATCTGACCGAAAATATGACACTGGAACAGATCGCAAAAACGTTTCATATAAGTTACTATTATCTTTCTCACCTTTTCAAAAAAAATCAGGGACAATCCTTAAACCAGTTCCGCAACATTAAGCGACTGGAAAAAGCCGTGCATGAATTACTGGAAACGCGTGAGAAAATTTCCGAAATTGCCCTTGATTGCGGTTTTGACAGCGTCAGTTATTTTACTGAAGTGTTCGTTAAAAATACCGGAGAAACTCCGTCCGACTTCCGCAATCGCTGTGCAGGACACACGATGCACAAATTTTTTGATTTGGATGATATGCTTCTGGCGGCGCAAATGCCGTCACTGCATATTCTGGACAATCCAAAGCTATATGAGAATCCACGGATAGACAGTTATATCAGGGTACATGATCCCGGGGATGAATACGGATATTTTCTGCATGAAGCCGCTATTATCGAATATAACGGCATACTGTACGCCTCATGGTATAATTGCAAAGAGAAGGAGCTGGTGGGATACACCCCGATCGTCGGCCGCCGCTCATATAACGGAGGAAAGACATGGAGTGAGCCGGAGATCATAGCGGATGATAAAAGCGGCAAAATACTGTACTGTCCGCCGATTTACGGCATATGTGACGGAAAGCTGTATCTGTTTTTAAACCAAATGGTATCGGCAGACCATATGCATTCATTGGATTTATATGTTTTGAATCCTGCGACAGATGCTTTTGAGTTTCTTTGGTCGCGCCCCATACCCTTCAAGCTTAACACCAACGTTGTTTCACTGCCGAACGGAAAGCTTATGATTCCCGGAAGAGTGGCGGAGCTTGACGGATTTCCGAGAACGCCTGCCGTTTTGATTTCCGACAGCGGCAAAATCGATGATGAATGGCGGCTTGTCAAGGTCGCGGAAAACGGCATACTTCCCGACGGCGAAACCCTTGTTCATCCGGAAACGACTGTTATATGCTGTGAAGACAAATTATATCTGTTTTGCCGCAATGACCACAGACATGTTCCGCTCGTTTATATTTCCGAGGATTTCGGCGAACATTGGAGTTTACCTATCGGGCATGATATCCCGTATGTTAATTCAAAAATATATTGCGGACAGCTTTCCGGCAACAGATTTTATCTTATAGCAAACACCGAAAATCCCGACCGATCAAAGCTTGAACTTTTTTCAGCGAAAAGAACGAGGTGCGATTTACAAAAGAAATTGTGCTTATGGATTGCAGTAAAACGGACGGAATCAAAATGTGCCATTACCCCTGTGCCATTGAGAACGACGGAAAGCTGAATATTATTGCTACTGCAAGTTATGAGGGCGAAATTCGCAATGACCGCGGAGCAATTCTTATTCAGGTTGATTTAAGTGATATTGAATAATCAAAACGCGGGTGCTGAAATATGGATAGATACATACCGGTCGTAACAATAAACGACTTGTCCGAGACGGATAAAATATTAACTGCGCTTAAAAACAACAATATCAACTGCGCCGAAATCACCTTCCGCACAGTCTGCGCAAAGGATGCTATTATTTATGCACGCAGACACTATCCGGATATGAATATCGGAGCAGGAACGGTTATAAATAAGAAACAATGCAAAGAGGCAATAAAGGCCGGCGCGGCATTTATCGTTTCACCCGGAATATCGGAAAAGGTTGCAAAAATATGCAGAAAAAGCAATGTCCCGTATTACCCCGGCTGCGCTACGCCGTCAGATATTATGAAGGCAATAGATCTTGGACTGACCACAGTTAAGTTCTTCCCTGCCGATGTATACGGCGGCATAAAAGCGATTAAAGCACTTTCCGCTCCATTTCCGCAGATTAAGTTCATTCCCACCGGAGGAATAAATACGGATAATCTTGATGAATATCTCGCTTTGGATAAAGTAGCTGCGGTTGGCGGCAGTTTTTTCGTAAATGAATCAATTAAAAGAATGAAGGATAACAGCAATGAGTAAGACAGTTACATTCGGTGAAATAATGCTGAGATTATCCCCTAACGGATATTACAGATTCTTTCAGGACGACCAGCTTCAGGCAACCTTCGGCGGCGCTGAAGCAAATGCCGCGGTATGCCTTGCAAACTTCGGTATGGAAAGCAAATATATAACCAAATTGCCGGACAATCCGATTGGTCAGGGTGCCATAAATCAGTTAAGATACTTCGGCGTAGATACGTCGCAGATATCACGCGGAGGAGACAGAATAGGCATATATTTTGTTGAAAAGGGCGCATCGCAAAGGCCCGGCATATGTATTTACGATAGGAAGAACTCCTCCATACAAACAGCATCAAAAGAGGATTTCGACTGGGAAACAATACTTGAAGGCGCCGATTTCTTTTATTTTACCGGAATAACCCCTGCGCTGAGCGAAACGCTTGCGGAAATATGCACGGAAGCCTGCATTGAAGCAAAAAAACGCGGTATTACCGTATGTTTTGACAGCAATTATCGTTCTAAACTGTGGACTGCTCAAAAGGCAAGCAAGGTTATCGGAAATTTCTGCAAATATATTGACATATGTATTACTAACCCCGGAGATGCGAAAGACATTTTCAATGTTTTGCCGGAAAACAGCAATTTCAATCTGAATGATCCCGACAACGACGGATGCATTTCAATCGCGCGACAGTTAGTAAGCAGATACGGATTCAAGAAAACTGCACTCACTATAAGGAAAAGCATCAGCGCAAGCGACAATGTTTTTTCCGGACTGCTTTATGACGGAAATGAATGTTGCTTTTCACCTAAGTACAGCATGCACATAACCGACCGTGTAGGCGGCGGAGACAGCTTCGGAGCAGGTCTTGTATATTCACTTTCTGAAAACATGAATAACAGCGACACCATTAACTTTGCCGTTGCGTCTGCTGTTTTAAAGCACAGCATTGATGGCGACTTCAACAGAATTACCGCTGATGAAGTAAAAAAACTTGCAAACGGTGACGGGCACGGAAGAGTACAAAGATAACATTTATACAACAAAAAAACGGAGAGTTTATCACTCTCCGTTTAATTTTAACGTAATCAGAATAAGAACTTCTTGATATCTTCGTGGGGTGCGGGGATGATGGAGAAGGCGGCAAGGAGACCGTCCTGCTCGATTATCTCGCAGGCAGAGGTAACGGCAGACTTAACGTCGGCAACGGTACCGGTCATGAGGATAAAGGTTTTACCGCCCATACCACGGGAAAGACGAACTTCGATAAGCTCAACATCGGCTGCCTTAACAGCGATATCTGCGGCAGAAATACCGGAAGATACGGAATATGTTTCGATAATGCCGATTGCTTCAACGTTGCCTACTTCGGTAGTTCTGTTGATGGCTTCGAAAACCTGATCGTCGATATTGGGGATTACAAGATGGTCTATCATACATTCGCCTGCCATGTTCATGCCGGCTTCAATAGAGCTCTTTACATCGGCAACCAGACCGCCGATTATGATCATATATTTACCGGGGCAAATCGGGGATGCTTCAAGAATATCTACGAGAGATGCCTTTGCCATAGCATCGCAGATTTCAAAACCTTTTGCTATGCTGGAACTTTCAATAACACCTATTGCTCTCATTTATCTCAACTCCTTACTTTACTTCAATAACAATGGAATCGTTTATTGCAACAACCTTGCCGTTCAGAGGAGCATGAAGGTTGGTGCCCATCTTGCCGTCAGGTACCTTTGCAATAAGCTGACCTTCGGATACTTCATCGCCCTCGCTTACAACGGGTTCACAGGGAACACCGATATGCATCTTCAAAGGAAGAGTAAGCTTGGAGGTTTCAACAAGGCCGGGAACGAACGGAAGATGCTTGTTATACTGACCGATGCCCAGACGCTCAATAAGACGGGAGGTGGGAGCTTTGCGGATGCTTCTGAATTCCCCTACCGGGTCAAGCGCTTCACCCTTTAAGTTTGCGCGGAAACCGTTCTGAGCCATAATGCTCTTGTAATATGTATTTACACGGTTAGGCGAAAGATTCATATTGCAGGCAAATGCCTGGCAGAGTCCGCAGTCGCTGCAGAGAGCTGCCTGCTGGATGCTTTCCATTGTGAAGTTGCCCTGGATATAAGGCAGAACGCGCATGGAATTGCTGGGAGCGAGATGATGACCGAGAAGGTGTCTCGGGCACATATCGGTGCACAGATGGCACTGACAGCAAACAGATTTTGCCTTGCTGAAATCAGCCTTGATATCGGTGGACTTCATTACGATGACTTTATGGTTCTTGGGAAGAACGATAAGACCGCCGGTAGTCTTGGTAACGGGAGCGTCAAGATCCTTTACAACCTTGCCCATCATGGGACCGCCGGAGATTACGGCAAAATCGGAAATCTTTGCACCGTGGCCGAGTTTATCGATGACTTCTCTTATCGAGATACCTAAGGGAACTTCACCTACGCAGGGAGTATTTACTTCACCGGTAACGGTTATATACTTTCTGGTATAAGGTTTGTTCTCATTTGCATCTGCAAGCAGAGAGAGCGTAAATACGTTATTTACAACAACCTTAACGTCAATGGGTATGCCCTGCTGAGGAACTACTCTGCCGGTAGTTTCGTAAACGAGCACCTGCTCGTCGCCTGCCGGATAGAAGTTCTGAAGCTGATGAACGCGGATAGCGCTCTGACCTTTCAAAAGCTCCTCAAACTTGGCGATAATGTCCTGATGCTTGGCTTTGATGCCGATAATGCCAACGGGAGCGCCGGTTGCTTCCATTGCAAGGCGCATACCTTCAATTACCTTTTCGGGGTGATTGAGCATAAGATGACGGTCGGTCTCCAGAATGGGTTCACATTCGGCACCGTTTGCCACTACGAATTCGGCCTTTGCAGAAATTTTAACATGTGTGGGGAGGCCGGCACCGCCGGTGCCGACAAGACCTGCATTTAAAGCCAATGCCGGTATATTTGAATTTTGATTATTTTCTGAGTTACTCAATTTAATTCAAACCTTTCTGTAATAGTGAATAGGTTAAAAATTACTTTTTATAGTTTGAAATTGCCTTTAAGGTAACTTCAACGGAAGCGATGATATCTTCCTTGTTAAAGGACTTTCCTGCTTCTTTGTATGCCTTTAATACGGCATTAACAACTGCGGAAAGTTTATCGCTGCAAGCGCCTGCAGATGCCTGCGCGCTTACTGCCGGAGCCTGAACTGCGGGGGCAGAGCATACTGCCTGCGCGGGCTCGTCTTCAAATTTAACCTCTATTCCCTGCTCCTTTGCCCAGTCCTTTGCGGATGGAGTGAGAATAGTGCCTACGGGGAATACGGCACGGTTTGCACCGCGGAATCTCATCATTTCTATCTGAGTTATAACTGTTGCCATTTTTTTCACCCTTCCCTAATAATTTACGCCTTTACGACCTTAACGTCGAACTGGCTGATAGCGTCTTTCGCGAGAGGCGTAAAGAGCGCGTCTTCGGTCACATAAACGGTTTCGCCTTTAGCGGCTGCCGCACGAACGATTTCCTCGGTTACAAGGGAAACCGCCGGCTTTCTGATGACCGGTTTGGAAGGCTTAACTTCTTCCTTCTTTTCAATAACCTGCGCTGCGGGTTTGTTTATATCCTGCATTTTGCCGAAATTGCCGGTGATTACGTACAAGGAATCGCCGTTTTTAAGATCGGCACAGTTTGCTTCGTCCATATCCAGATGAGCTTCCAACGCGTATTTTTCGCTTACACGGATCACAACGTTATCAAAAACGATTCCGCGCTCGCCGTTTACACGGCAGGAAATAACATCGCCGTCCTTAACGCTGTAAGCGGCGGCATCCTGAGGAGTCATGTGGATATGACGCTTGGCAACGATTAAACCTTCTTTACAATAAACCGAGCCTTTGGGGCCGACTATTGTAATAGGTGCGCTGCCGGAGAGGACACCGGATTCACGAACGGGTGCGGATGCACCGAGCTTGAAGCAGTCGCCTCTCATTACCTCGACCTGAGTTTGTTTTCTTACCGGGCCTAAAATTCTTACATTTTCGATAGCGCCGCGAGGGCCTACGATGGTTACGCATTCCTTGGCGGCGTACTGGCCGGGCTGAGAAAGATCCTTCATGGGGTTAAGCTGATAACCTGCGCCAAACAAAACCTCAAGATCAGCGGCGCTGAGATGAACATGACGGTTGGAAACGCCCAAAGGAACGGGCTTTTCGTTTACCGTATTGTATCCGTAGCCGGTGAGCTTGGATGCTATCAATGATATTAAATTTGTAATTATACTGTTATCCATTTACTTTCCCCCGTAAATTATCTGCCGTAATTTGACGTGGGTACATAGCCCTCGTTATCCGAGGGCTATGTACGAAATATCGGCAATTAAACTAACTTAGTCTTTGTGAGGTATGATAAGTTCAACGTCATCATGAGGACGGGGAATTACATGAACTGCGAAGAGTTCGCCAACTCTTGCGGCAGCAGCTGCGCCGGCATCAACAGAAGCCTTAACAGCGCCTACATCGCCTCTTACCATAACGGTTACAAGACCGGAACCGATCTTTTCTTTGCCTACGAGTTTAACATCTGCAGCTTTTACCATAGCATCTGCAGCTTCGATAGAACCAACAAGGCCCTTGGTTTCAACCATACCTAATGCTTCTTTTAACATAGCTATATTCTCCTTTTCTGAAATTAGTTCTGCAGCAGGTTGATGATATCATCAACGTCAGAATGGGGACGAGGAATAACGTGTACAGATACAACAGTACCGATTCTCTTTGCTGCGGTTGCGCCTGCTTCGGTAGCGGACTTAACGGCACCAACTTCACCGGTTACGATAACGGTAACCATCTGAGAACCTACGTACTCCTTGGATATAAGCTTTACATTGGCAGCTTTAACCATTGCGTCAGCAGCTTCGATAGCAGCTACAAGACCTTTTGTTTCAATCAATCCGATTGCTTCCATGATAATAGTACCTCCTATTAAGATAGTTTAAAAAATTTACTTTTTTTATATTAAGCGCTTTCGCTCTTAACCTTTGTATTCACGCAGTGCCTTTTCAACAGCGGCAACGATGTCTGCGTGGGTGTATCCGCAATCACTGCAAGCTGCAGCTGCTGCGGGTGCGGCATTGTTTGCGGTGGGCAATACAAAGCCTGTAGGGGGATTGTAATAAGCAAGTCTCTTGGTGTTGATCAGATGCAGCGGAGTAACGTTATCGGAAGTGATATTGTTACCGAAGGTGCCGCAGCGGAGGGTAAGAGACGGAGAAAGTCCGGTAGTATAACCGATACCGCCCTGGGAAGAAGGAGTATTGCAGAGGATTCTGAATACGGGCTTCTTCATGGCAAACTCCATGATTACATCCTTGTTATTGGAATGGATGGAAAGGCTGTGGCCTCTGCCGCCGAAGTTAAGAAGCTCGAAGCAAAGCTCGCATGCCTGCATCCAATCGTTTACTTCATAGTAGCCGAGTACGGGGCAAAGCTTTTCAGCAGACAGGGGTTCCTGCGGACCTACGGAATTGAGCTCTGCGATAAGTACGCGTGTGCTATCGGGAACAGTGAAGCCTGCAAGCTTTGCGATAACTCTGGGATCTTTACCTACAACATCGGCATTAACGCCGCCCTGAGGCTTGATAACGGTCTTGGAAAGCTTGTCCTTCTCTTCTCCGGATACGAAATACGCACCCTTGCGAACGAGAGCGGCTTTAACCTGATTTGCGATACATTTTTCGGTTACAATAGACTGCTCGGAAGCGCAGATGGTACCGTAGTCGAAGGTTTTACTTGCCAGAATCTTGTCAACTGCAAGATCTATGTCGGCACTTCTTTCGATGAAAGCGGGAACGTTGCCGGGGCCAACGCCGAAAGCAGGTTTACCGGAGGAGTATGCAGCCTTTACAAGGCCGGGGCCGCCGGTTGCAAGTATAACGGAAGTCTTTTCGTTGTGCATCAGCTCGCTTGCGGCATCCATATTAGCAACATCAAGGCACTGAATAAGGCCGTCTGGAGCGCCTGCTGCAACTGCAGCTTCGTTCATCAGTCTTGCGGTTTCACAGCAAGCCTTGATTGCACGGGGATGCGGAGAGATAACAACGGAGTTTCTCGCCTTTAAGGAAATCATTGTTTTGAAAATTACCGTGGATGTGGGGTTTGTAGTAGGAATAATAGCAACTACAACGCCCATGGGAGCGGCAATCTCAACGACCTTGCGAACGGGATCATCATTTATTACACCAACGGTCTTCATATCCTTGATGAACTCAAACATATTCTTGGACGCGAATTGGTTCTTGATGACTTTATCCGTAGCCTTACCGATACCGGTTTCTTCTACGGCCATTTTTGCAAGACGCTCAGCATTTTCATAGCCTACCCTTGCCATGTTTTCGCAGATACGGTTTACTCTTTCATTATCGAAATCGGCAAACAGCTTCTGTGCATCATAGGCTTTCTGAAGAAGCTCTTTCGCTCTGGCAATGGCGAGGGCGCTTTTTTCGGCATCTGCCATTTATATCACCCTTTTCTAAAAATTTGTTTATTTATTATTTGAAATTGTCCTTGCACTTGGTGCAAACGGCACAGTTTCCGCAATGATCGGATCCGGTAACTACCTTAACGCCTGCGCTGGAGCCCATGCGGGTTGCGCCTGCGGCAACAAGCTTCTGAACATCTTCCAGAGTCTTGATACCGGTAGAAGCCTTAACCTGTACGTTGGGGCCAACGGTCTTCTTCATAAGAGCAACGTCTTCAGCGGTAGCGCCGCCGGTGGAGAAGCCGGTGGATGTCTTTACAAAGTCAACGCCGAGATCTCTCGAAATTTCGCAAACCTTTACCTTTTCATCATCGGTAAGCAGGCAGGTTTCGATAATAACCTTAACGCCGATATATCTGCTTGCGCTGCGTGCGGCATCAACAACTGCCTTGATATCCTCTTTAACGAGTGCCCAGTTGCCATCCTTTGCGGCGCCGATATTGATAACCATATCTACTTCGTCAACGCCTCTTGCGATAGCGTCTCTTACTTCAAACGCCTTAACCTCGGGAGTATTTGCACCCAAAGGGAAGCCGACAACGGTTGCAACCTTTACGCCGGTGCCTTTAAGACGCTTTGCAGCGAGAGCGATATGAGTGGGGTTGATGCAAACTGCTGCAAAATGATATTTTGCGGCTTCATCGCAGAACTTCTCAACTTTCTCGGTTTTGGTATTTGCATGAAGTACGGTATGGTCAAAGTACTTTGCAAGTTCGGGATGTGCAAGACCGGGTTCAGCAGAAGCGGTGCATGCGCTGCCGGACTGACGTACAACTTCTCTTGCTATCTCTTCAATGAGCTTGTTAACATCCATTTCCATTTGTTACACCTCTATTTTTGATATATTTTATTTTCTTCCGTTACGTATTCGTCGATTATTCCGGCGATGACGACATCCATGGGAGCAAGACGGTTAGGCGTTCTTGCACACCAGCGCGCCGCCCAGCCTTCGCTTATGATAATGACCAGATCACCTATCCCGGCACCGACCGTATCAATGGCAATGGTTTCGGAGCCGGTGTCCTTGCCGTAATTATCAAGCGGCTGAACAATCATAAGCTTATGACCGACGAGATCTTCTTTTTTCTTTGTGGAGACCATATTCCCCACTACTCTTGCAAATGTCATTCCTCGACCTTCTTCGTAGTGTAGTAATAGTCAAGAATACCGGCAACACCGGCATCAGCACATACTGTAGGAGTAGGAAGCGTCATAGCGCCCTCTTTGCTTTTTGCGTAAAATACGGTTTCACCGACACCTGCGCAGATACTGTCAACCCCGACTAAAGGGCTTCCGGAATCCGCACCGGATGAATCAAGCGGCTGCATAACGACAAACTTTACGCCTTCCAAATCGGCAAGTTTCCTTGTGCAGACCACGGAACCTATTACTCTTGCCAGCTGCATATAATCACCCGGCCTTATTTTGCAGGCGATGCGATCTTGGCATCGGCAACTGCCTTTTCATAGGTGAGTTTACCTTCGATTTCTATGTAATCGACTATTGCCATAATAGTGGCATCTACAGGCTTATTGGTAGTAACCTCGGTCTGCCTTGCGGAGGAACCGCCGACAACGAGGACTATTTCTCCGTAACCGGCGCCGATGGCGTCAATGGCAACGGAACACTTGCCGTCATTCTTCATGTTCAGAACGTTAACGGGCTGAACAACAAGCATTTTAAGACCGACAAGCTTTTCTTCTTTTGAGGTACAAACAACAGTTCCCACAACTCTTGCAGCGTACATATTTTTACCTCCTTATCATACATAAAAAGCTAATATAATAATAGTACAAAAACCCCTGTGTTGTCAAGTCAAATTCACCAAAAACACAGAGGATTTGAGGTAATTTTAAGGGGTGTTTATGTGCAATTTGCACAAAAATTTCCTGATTTAGAACAAATTGAACATGCTAAGCTGGGCATTTTCATCCATACCCTCGAATAAACCGACATCACGCATGCCCGAAACGGCTTCTTTTGAGAGCTCGCAGCGCATTCGCAAATCGTCGACCGAGAGAAATTCATCTTTATTTCTCTCACGCTCGACGGCAAGAGCATCCTTTTGAGTTACACCGCTTATCATCGAAAGCGGCAGAAGAATTCCCGATGCGTTGGAAGAAAAACGGAACGGAGCCGAATCGTAAAGCGACCATCCCGCAAGCTTCATTCCCCTTTCGGACATATCGTAAAGAGCTTTAAGCGCGGTAGTTTCACGCGACGGTTCTTTTGAAAAGCCCTTTATCCAAACATCCCTGCCCGAAGTAAATATCTCGGAGGAGGCGCCGGATGCGGAAAAAACGGCGGCGTAGAATTTGTCGGGAAAATTAATCTTAAACCATATGAGGCGGCAGACGGTCAGCGCCTCGGTGGGAGCAAATCCGGCACGGATGATATCATAGACGGAATTCGGCACAGATGTAAGCGCTGTTCGAAGTTTACCTGCGCAGTCAATCCCCTCAAGTCCGTCGGAAATAACGCCGTCGACCTTTTCGAAAGCGGCGAATATATCCTTGTCCTCGGTATTTACCGAAGACGCTTTAACACCCGTTGACAGCTCGAGATATCGCAGAGCCACTGCATCGGCATCGTTTTCGTACCTCAAACAGTTAAGCTCGCCCGAAAGCGCATCATTATCAAAATGAGACATCGGCCCCAGATTCTCACCACTTTGAAAATAGTTATATACCGGTGAAAAATTAAAATAGTCCATATTTTTTGGTACGATATACATATTTTCAGGAGTGATAATCATTTGACGCTTATTGGACTTCAACGCCTCGGCAACCCTTTTTGCAGTAAAAGAACGCACAGCGGCGTGATTGTTTTCCTCATAGCGCATAATATATCCGCGCACGGATTCCTGCGGCATATACTCAATTTCGCTGCCGAAAAAGTAGTGCTTTTCGCCGAAAAGCTCATTGATTTTATCCATAAGGATATATCTGAATTCGGGGATAAGATACACATCTATCCTTGCCGGATTGATATCACGCTCAAAATCCATTTCATACAAATCCGGATTTATATCGGTAAGTCCCATTAAAAACGCGGTGTAATATGTGCAGATATCACCGCAGAATACGCAAGGATAACCCTCTTTTTCGGCAAGGTCGGATATGCTTTTTGCAAACAAAAACAGATTTTCAAGCCCGTTTTTCTTTATATGATTAATTTCACGTTCAAGTCTTCTGCCAAGGCTGTCATTATTATTTATAATAGGAAGAAATCTGTCAATGCTTACATCGGTTTCGGCGGAATTCACACCGCTTGATGATGCTGACATGGTTTCACACATATCGGCAATGGCATTCGGGTTGTCTATAACGAGCGCCTTTGCGGTGTCCTTATCGAGCCATTCGAAGTCCGCCAGCATTTCATCTGATGTTTTAAAATATACGGGGCCCTTGGTATGATCAAAACGGCTGCCGCGCACGGCAAGAGCGATATCGCGCAAAGGCTCGTCCTCTTCCTCGAGAAAATGCGCATCACCCGTTGCGCATACGGGAATGTTAAGCTCTTTTCCGTATTGAATTATTCCGGAATTTATCTTTCTCAACTGGTCGGACTCGGTAAGATAGCCGCTGTCGACCATATTCATATTATTCGATAAGGGCTGTATTTCAAGATAATCGTAAAACCGGCAGGCGTTTTTGATATCCTCATCACTTCTGCCGTCAAGAAACATTTTGAATATTTCGCCGTCACAGCAGGATGAGCCGACAAGAATGCCTTCACGGTTTTGCTCAAGTAAAGAACGGGTTACTATCGGATATTTCTGATAATATTTATCGTAGGACTGCGATATTATTTTATACAGATTATCAAGTCCCGTTTTATTCTTTGCAAGCAGAGTTATGTGGGATGAGCGCTGAATACTTACGGAGTCACCTTTAAGTGCGGCGTTTATTGCACCGATAGATGTAACGTCGCCCGAACGGCTGAGCCTGTTCATAAGATAAACGAATATCTCGGCAAGCTCTTTTGCATCGTCATAGGCGCGGTGGTGATTGAATTCGGAAGCGCCTATATGCTCGGCAACGATATTGAGTTTTACACTTTTAAGCTCGGGAAATACGCTGCGGCAGATAGGCACGGTATCAATATAAGTATAATCAAAATCCATACCGCATCTTTTTGCGGCGGCACGGATAAAGCCGCAGTCAAAATTGGCGTTATGCGCAACGAGCACGCCGTCTTTTATAAAATCGAAGAATTTTTCAAGAGCTTCCCTTTCATCCGGCGCATCCTTTACCATAGCATCGGTTATGCCGGTAAGCTCAACGATATTCCGCGGTATTGCCATATGGGGATTAACAAAGGTGCCGAATATCTCTTTCTGCTCTCCGTTTTCTAAAACGACAGCGCCGATTTCGGTTATACGGTCGGAGGATGCACTGAGGCCCGTGGTTTCTATATCGAAAACAACAAAACGATCTTTAAACCCGATATCGGAGCTTCCGTAAACTGCCGCTTCGCTGTCGTTTACGAAATATCCCTCCATGCCGCATATGACCTTCAAATCGCTTCCCTGTGCAGCCTTTAGCGCTTTAGGAAATGCCTGCACACAACCGTGGTCGGTTATGGCAAGGGCGTGAAGTCCCCAGTTTATCGCCCTTTCGACGATGGCTTCGGGAGACGCAAGACCGTCAGCCGTTGACATGGAGGAATGGATATGTAATTCGCTTCGTTTCAAAGCGCTAATATCAATTCTTTCTTCCCTTTCGGCACCCACGATGGAATATGCTTTAAGCACAACACCGCCGGAGCGGGTATCTTCGGAAGCCTTGCCGCGCACGGTAACATAGTCGCCGTCATGTATTTCATCGGCGGCGCTCAGGTTTTTTTCGTTTATGTAAAAGCGCACATCAAGCGCCGCGGTTTTCCCTTCAAGAGAAAATATCATAAGTCGGGCGTTATCGCCCACCGCAACCTTGCGGCTGTCGGCAATAG
>JAZRWQ010000124.1:0-6509 GCA_045599805.1 Eubacteriales bacterium
GGAGGGTGCTATGAGTGTAAAAACAAGAAAAGAAAGCGATTCAATAGGGGAAATGCAGATACCTGCCGAAGCCTATTACGGCGTTCAGAGCCTGCGCGGAGCGAAGAACTTTAAAATTACCGGTGCGCATCTTCGTTACGAATTTATAAACAATATGGCAAGAATAAAAAAAGCTGCCGCAATAGTAAACTGCCGCGCCGGGCTGATAAAAAAAGAGGTTGCCGATGCCGTAATCAAAGCCTGTGATGAGATTATATCGGGTAAGCTGCACGAAGAATTTATCGTTGATGCAGTGCAGGGCGGGGCGGGCACGTCCGCCAACATGAATGCCAACGAGGTGATTGCCAACCGCGCAATCGAGCTGTTGGGCGGCACCAAGGGGGATTATTCCCTTGTACACCCGAACGATACGGTAAACCGCTGTCAGTCTACAAACGACGTTATTCCGACGGCAGGCAAAATGACGGTAATAAACCTTACGGCAAAGCTTGTGCCGGCGCTTGTTGACCTTGAGGACGCATTGTCTGTTAAAGCCGCGGAGTTTGACGGTATAGTAAAAATGGGGCGTACGCAGCTTCAGGATCCCGTTCCCATACGTCTCGGTCAGGAGTTTGCCGCCTATGCTTCTGCCGTCAGACGTTCGCGTGAAAGAATAGCGGATGCCGAAAAGGAAATGCATATTGTAAATATCGGCGGTACGGCGATAGGCACCTGCGTCAACGCATCAGGCGAATATCTGAAAAATATAGTGCCGGAGCTGTCGTGCGTTGCCGGGTACGAGCTGAAGCGTGCGGATGACCTTATTGACGCAACTCAGCACATTGACTGTTTCGTTGCCTTTTCCTCGGCACTTAAAACCGCAGCCGTTGCGCTTTCCAAAATAGCAAACGATATAAGACTTATGTCAAGCGGACCGCGTACGGGATTGGAGGAAATCATTTTGCCCGCAATGCAGAACGGCTCATCAATAATGCCGGGGAAAATCAATCCCGTCATACCCGAGGTGGTCAATCAGGCGGCATTTCTTGTTATAGGACACGATGCAACGATATCGGCTGCCGCAGAGGCAGGACAGCTTGAGTTGAATGCTTTTGAGCCCGTTATTTTTTATCATATTTTCGAATCGATCGCAGCACTTACCGGCGCTGTCGTTACCTTTACCGGGAACTGTGTTAAGGGAATCCGTGCAAATGCCGATAAATGCGCGGATAATGTTGCCGCGTCAGTCGGTATCATCACGGCCGCCGTGCCGTATATAGGTTATCGCCGAGCCGCAGAAATTGCCAAGGAATCGCTGAAAAGCGGCGTGTCGGTGAGAGATATCCTCCTGCGCGATGGCAGTATGGACGCAGAAACTATTGACCGCATGCTTGATGCGGCAAGCATGACTCTCACCGCCGACAATCTGAAAAAATAGTCTTTGAAAACAAATAAAACCCTCCGTATTCGGAGGGTTTTATTTGTATGGTTCCTTGTTGTCGGTCAGCCCCAGAATATAATCAACACTTGTGTGGTGTATTTCGGAAAGGGCAATAAGAACGGAGGTAGGAATATCAATATCGCCGCGCTCGTAATTACTGTATACGCGCTGACTGCAATGCAGTATTTTAGCTATCTGCGTTTGCGTCATATCGGCGTCCTCTCGCAGATCTCTGATTCTTCGATACATCATTCTCACCTCATACATAGTATGTCATAGCGGAAACTTCGCTATTGACATTTAGCGAAAAATTCGCTAAAATATAATTAACCTTAAAAAGGTAAATATTTGAAAAAGTTTAGAAGTGAGGAAATTGTATCATGAAAAAATTATTAGCATTATTTTTGACGATGATATTTGTTCTTTCGCTTGCGGCATGCGGGGAAGAGCCCGCACCAAGTGAAGAATCAAAGGATGAGTCATCGCAAATTTCCGAATCCTCTGAAGTCACGGCATCGGACATTGCATCTGATATCGAGGCGATTAAGGATGCAGAGCAGGATTTAAAGGACATTTGGAACAAAGGTGTTGCAGATATAAAAGATCAAATGGGTTTAGATACTGAATCATCTTCAAATCCACCAGTACCGGGAGTAAGACAGGAGTTAAAAGAATTTCTTGATTCCTATGAAGAATGTATAGATGCGTATGTGAAATTTATGACCGATTATAACGCAAATCCATCAGGGCAGGCATCTATGATGTTGGACTATTTAAAGATTACTAAGGAATACACCGAGATGTGCGTAAAAGCTGACGATTGGAACAGCGCGGACTTGAATGATGAAGAAATATCATATTTCAATACGGTTATGGAAAGATGCAGTAAAAAAATAGTAGATGCTGCAATAGATATTGCTTAAAGGAGAATCATTATGTTAATACAACTTCAATGCCCAAATTGCGGAGCAACCATGTCTGTTGATGACAGCAAAGAATTTATATTCTGCGAATCATGCGGTACAAAGGTAATGAATGCAGCGCAAAAGGTTGAAATTACCCAAACTATTATAAATAAGACTGATAAAAGCAATGATCCTAATTTATTTATTTCGTATCATTCTACTGACAATTCGGTTCAAATGGTCACAAGACTTTGTTATTCCAATCGCAAGGATGTTTACATGAGCGGTCAGGAATTATCATATCATCTGCCTAAAGGTAAACATGATATTGTGCTGAAAATCGGGAAAATCAACTATGACAGAACTATTTATGTGCCCGAGGATAATACTCCAGTAAGGATCAATGCTTCATGGTCAGGCAGAGCTCATATTGCTATTGATCAGCCGACATATACCGCACCTTCCGGTGAATTAACACAGGAGGTTCCTGTTTCGAATAAGCCATCTAGAGGAACAACACGGCTTATTGTCTGGGGCGCTATTGCCATTGTATTGGGACTTATTTTTTTGATATCTGATGGGGAGGCATGGCCGTTAGTTTTAATAATTCCGGGCATTTTAATGCTTGCCGGTGGTATCGTTAAAAAAGTATTGACAAAGAAAAAAGAAGAAGATAAAAAGCAGTAAAATAAAAAGCTCTCCGGTCGGAGAGCTTTTTATGTGATGTAGCTTTTCAATACCGTTCCTATTGCATCTTTTAAGGGCTTATTTTCGGCTCTTGAAAGCGTCGGATCGTCGTGCAGTATCCTTTCAAGACATTCCTTGGAAAGGCTTATAACCGCCATATCTGTCATCAGATTGGCAATCTGGAAACGAACAAGTCCCGATTGGCGGGTGCCGAAAAACTGTCCGGGGCCGCGTATTTCCAAATCCCTGCGGCTTATTTCAAAGCCGTCGTTGGTTTTAGTCATAATGTCAAGGCGCGAAAGGGCGTTTTCACCCTCCGAGTCGGAAAGCAGTATGCAGTATGACTGCTCGCTGCCTCTGCCTACTCTGCCCCTTAACTGGTGCAGTGAGGACAGCCCGAAGCGCTCGGCGTTTTCGATAACCATTACCGTGGCATTCGGCACATTTACGCCAACCTCCACTACCGTTGTGGATACAAGCGCCTGTATTTCGCCGTTTGCAAACCCGTTCATTATCGCGTCCTTGTTCTTCTGCGCCATTTTGCCGTGGATGTAGGCGATATTTATTCCTTCAAGGAAGCCGCCCTGCAGCTCTTCCGTAAGCTCTTTTACGCTCACAAGGTCGCTCTTTTCGTCGTCCTCCGCCTTGGCGCATATAATGTACGCCTGTCTGCCTTCCTCAATGTTTTTCTTAACGAAGCCGTATAGACGCTCCCGCTTGTCCCTGCCTACCGCGTAGGTCTTTACCGGCTTTCTGCCGGGCGGCAGGGTGTCAATAACCGAAATGTCAAGCTCCGCGTATAAAACCATGGCAAGGGTGCGGGGGATGGGTGTCGCGCTCATTATCAGCATGTGCGGATTTTTGCCCTTATTCTGCAGCGCCTGCCGTTGTGCTACGCCGAAGCGGTGCTGTTCGTCGGTTATTATCAGGGTGAGGTTGTTAAATTCCACGCCCTCCGAAATAAGTGCGTGCGTGCCTATGATAATTTGCGTCTGCCCCGATTTTGCTTTTTCAAGCTCTTCTCTTTTCTTGGAAGCAGTCATGCTTCCCGTAAGCAGTCCCACGGTAATGTTAAGCGGTTCAAAAAGCTTTGTAAGGTCGGCAAAATGCTGATTGGCAAGCACCTCGGTGGGCACCATAAAGGCTGCCTGACCGCCGTTTATTACGGCAAGGTAAAGGCATATGCAGGCAACGGCGGTCTTGCCGCAGCCAACGTCCCCCTGTATAAGGCGGTTCATGCACAGCCCCGATTTCATGTCTCTTACGCAGTCGTTTGCGGCGCGCTTCTGTGCATCGGTGAGTGTAAACCCAAGCTGATTTATAAAGGGACGCACATCGGTATTTGTTATTTTGTGCCCGGAAGCCTTCCTGCTTTCCTTTTTAAGAGCCTGCAATGCGCCGTTAAAAATAAGCATCTCTTCGAAAACAAGGCGTTTCCGCGCTATTTCAAGGGCGGCGCTGTCCTTTGGATTGTGTACGTTTTTAAGGGCATATTCGCGCTGTGCGAGGGTGTATTCCATGCGTATGTCGTCACGCAGTATTTCCTTTGAGGAAAAGTCCGCGCTGTCAAGCGCCTGCAAAACCGTTTTGCGTATAAGCTTTTGCGAAAGTCCCGTTGTTGTCGGGTATACGGGAATAAGCCCTGCATCATTTCTGCCTGCGCAGGGCTCAATATACGGGTTTACAAGCTCCTTATGCAAAAGATTTCCGCCTACCGCGCCGTAAAAGAAATAGTCACTGCCCGTTTTCAGGGCAAGGGCGGAGTATTTCTGATTAAAAAATATCAGCTCGATTTCGCCCGACTCATCTGCTCCGGCGGCCTTGTATATTTCCATGCCCTTAAAACGCTTAATAAGCTTTGCCGGTTTCACGATGCATGCCTTTATGCAGCATTTTGTAAACAGCGGCGTTTCGTCAATAGGCGTGGGGCGGGAAAGGTCCATATATCCTCTCGGATAAAAGCTTACAAGGTCGTCAACGGAAAAAATGCCCAGCTTGTTGAAAAGCCGGGCTTTGGAAGGACCAACACCCTTTATATATTGTATATCCGGTGAGGAACTCATAATTTTCTCCGATTATTTCTTTGTCCAGGTAGCTCCCTGCGGGGTATCCTTTATTTCAATACCCATTTCGGCAAGCTCGTTTCTTATGGCGTCTGCTGTTGCAAAATCCTTGTTTTTGCGTGCTTCGGCGCGCTTTGCGAGCATTTCCTCTACCTTTGCGGCAAGCTCGTCATCATCGTTCTTAACTTCGATTTCTTCAAATTCCTTGTTAAGGTCAAGACCGAGCACGTTGTCGGTATCAAGGATGAGCTTATAGATGTCATCCGATTTGGTTTCGTATTTCGCCATATTCCATACGATGCCCAGCGCCTTCGGGATATTCAGGTCGTCGCTTACCGCTTCGTCGAAATCCTTCTTGAAGCCTTCAAGAACTTCCTTGGCTACAACGCCGTCTGCGCCCTTGTGCTTGTCAACCTCCTTGTGCAGGTTCTTAAGCGCCTTTTTTGCGGCATCCATGCTGTCGAAGGTGAAGTTTATCTTGTTGCGGTAATGTGCGTTCAGGCAGAAATATCTGAATACGAGGGGAGAATAGCCCATTTCGATAAGCTGGTCTATCGTGTAGGTGTTGCCGAGGGATTTGGACATCTTGCCGCCGTTTACCAGCATGAAGTCGCCGTGCATCCAGTAGTTTACCATTGGATGACCGAGCAGACCTTCCGACTGCGCGATTTCGTTTTCGTGGTGGATGGGAATATGGTCAACGCCGCCGGTGTGGATGTCAAAGCGCTCGCCTAAAAAGCGCAGTCCCATTGCCGAGCATTCGATGTGCCAGCCGGGATAGCCCATGCCCCAGGGAGATGGCCACTGCATTATATGCTCCTTGGGCGCCTTTTTCCAAAGGGCGAAGTCTGCGGGATGGCGCTTTTCATCGTTTACGTCAACCCTTGCGCCGCTCATAAGGTCGTCAAGATTGTTGCCTGAAAGCTTGCCGTAACCGTCGAATTTCTGAATATCATAGTAGATGCCGTCGGAGGTCTCATATCCGTAGCCCTTGTCGCACAGTCCCTCAACAAAGCTTATCATCTGTGGGATGTTGTCGGTAGCTTTGGTGATTATCTCGGGACGGGTGATGTTAAGACGGTCAATATCCTTTAAGAATACGCCGGTGAAATATTCGGCAATCTCATACGGATCCTTTTTCATAAGACGTGCGCTTTTTGCCATCTTATCCTCGCCGTCATCGGCATCGCTGGTAAGATGTCCCACATCGGTTATGTTCATAACGTGCTTTAAATTATAGCCGTTTCTTTTAAGTACACGGCGCAGCTCATCCATAAAGATATAGGTGCGCAGGTTGCCGATATGCGCATACTGGTAAACGGTAGGTCCGCAGGAGTAAATGCCTACGTATTCTTCCTTTAAGGGCTTCAAATCTTCTTTTTTCCTTGATAAGGTGTTGTAGATCTTCATTTATTTTCATCCGCCAATTTCTTG
>JAZRWQ010000125.1:0-17309 GCA_045599805.1 Eubacteriales bacterium
CTTCGCCGTCGCAAAGATAGCTGCCGGAAGTCAGCGTATCCATACAGCCGATGATGTTCAAAAGCGTCGATTTGCCCGAGCCGGAGGGGCCCATTATGGCGATCATCTCGCCCTTTTCCACGGTCAAGTCCACACCGCGCAGCGCCTCGACCTCGTTCGGCTTGCCCTCGTTGTATTTCTTAACTATGTTTTTTAGCTGTAACATTATTGTGCCTCCTTGTTAATAAGATTTGTCGGCGTTTTATTCTGCATATACAAAACAAATGCCGAAGATGTAATAATAAAAATTGCACTTACAAGAGCTATTCCGGAAAGTAGTGAAATAATATTGCTTTCAGAACTGAAGCTTCTTAACAGGTTTGTTGTGAAAACTCCGCATACCGCGCCCAACAGTCCGGGAAGCATTATATCAACGGCATTACCTGCAACCATAAGAGCAGAAGCATAACTCCACGGCATACCGGACATATAGTATATACCAAACTGTCTTCTCATGGAAAAGAAAATTATTACACAATATCCACCTACGCCGAAAATCAAAATCAATGCGCTGATAACAGAGTGCATAAAATACGTATTTCCTCCGCCGCTGCGATAATTTTCATTATAGTATCTTACCGCTATTCCGAATGTATCTATCTTACCTATATCCTCTATTTCGATATTCCAGTTTTCAACATATTTGTCTGCGTTATCGTCTGCAAAGACGTACCATATACGGCTGAATTCATCGGTAAACACCGGAGATATTCCGTCGATGCTGTAATAGGGTAAGAAAATCATTCCGTAAAATCCGTCTTCATATATATCGGACGGACTGCACAAATAATGAGTTATCGGAGCACCCATCTGATAGTCTGGATTTGGTGCCATTACATACACATCATCTTTAAGTATTCCTACAACGGTGAAAGAGAATGGCTCGTATGTTTCATAGGCATGACCGTATGGAAGTCCGTCTTCAAAGTATCCTTCGATTTCTTCAATATATTCAATACACACATCAATGGTTATATCGCTTCCCACGGGATAACGCTTTCCCATTGTATAGTCAACTACTATCGGTATCGTCCTTTGACCGTTGTAGTCTATCAGCGGCTGCCACGAGCCTTCATATAGCGGATATTGAGAATTTTCCCAGAATGTTCTGTCTCCGAATTCGCATTGTATAGTATCATCACCTATTTTCGCAAAAAACGGCAGTTCTGTATATTCACCGACTTTTTCCACGCCCTGCAAAGACAGCAGTTTATCTTTACACGAATTTATAAATTCAATGTCATTATTCGCTCTTGCTTCCAAATATCCATTGCTATACCTTTCATTGCCGCAGAATATTCCTATTTTATAATCGTATATATCGGAAACATATCTTCCGAAAACGTTACTTTCCGCAACATAGCTCATTGCAAACACAAATGTGAATGCACACACGAATGATAAAAATGCCAATGATAATGTGCCTGAAATTGTGGATTTACAGTATTTGAAAGACATTAGATATATATGCTTATTGGAAACAGAAACATTTTTATCGCCGCGCTGAGATGCAGTATTTTTCTTATTCAATGAAACCGCGCTTGATTTTGATGTTTTTCTTATCTTTTTTGTGCCAAGCAAAAAAGCGATAAGGAAATATACAGTAAACAAAATCAATATTTCGTAAACGCTTATTGATAAGTGATTATTTATAAAGCCAGAGTATTTTACAAATAAATAGGACAGTATACCGCCGACGGCAAAAGATACTATGCTTAAAAGCAAAAGCTCACCGGATATTATAAAAAATATATCCCTGTCTGATGCGCCGAGCATTTTATATACGGCATAATTTTTACTGTTGCTTTCAAGAAAATAATTGAATAAGGCAATAATATTAACAAGCCCCAAGCAGATTGCAACGGCATATATAAGAAGCCTTACGTATTTTACGAATGAGTGTATTTCGCTGTACGGAGTCATATCGGTAAATTCAATGTAACCCTCTCCAAATGCTTCCGACAATATTTCCTCGCATCGACTTCGCTGTGCATCTGTAAGGCTCTCCTTAAAAGTGATGTGATAATAATTCGGGAGAGCATTTATTTCGTCTATCATATCAAGAGGAATAAATACTCCGTTCTCCGGTCGGTCTGCAATATCCGCATCACGCATATATTCAACACCCGCAACGTATTCTTCACCGTTTGGTATACGGCGATAGTCATAAATATCAGGTGCATACCCGGCATTTGCCACCACGCCGACAACATTAAATTTATTCCCGTTTATTTTTATTTCATCATCCTGAAGCCCATAGGTGACAACGGCATTTCTTTTCCCCATATCGTCCGGACCGATAAATCTGCCGGAATATGATGCATCATAATTTTCATTATAGTATATCGCAAAAACATCGTAATCCGGGTTTGAATATGAAACAACATCGGCATAATATACCTCCGGCAACTTATCATCTTCTATAAGCGCCAATAGCTTATCTCCGGAATAAATATCGGGATCGGTTCTGAATTCAATAACATAATTTGTCATAAATACTGCATCCAGGTTTTTCAAATCCTCTGTTGATGCGACATAATATGTTATCAGCGCAAACGCGCCAACTGTCATGCCGCATAACAACAAGACAAAAAACCAACGCCTTTTTACAAGAGATTTTGCATCAAAAAACAGTCTTCGTATCATAGTAAACAGCTCCTTATGTATGTTAACGGGGATGAAATAAATTATATTTTACTCAATTAAAAAATAGTCGTTGACTACCATTAAATCTATAATGCTTAATGGTACGGATATGCTGTATTTGGAAGGTTAGATGCATAGTAAGCACCTGTGTTTGCACCGCAATTACTACATTTTGCATAGCAATAGTGTGATGCCCCAATAACAGCATAATTAGTGTTTAAAATATGAGCTTCAGCGTACACTGAACTACTATCTCTCTCTATGTAATCACTATAAGTATAAAATGTTCCTGATGTTGGTTCTAATATTGGTCTATTGGTTGCGCGAACTTTCAAAGATTTTCTCAAAGTAGAACCAGTACAACAACTTCCTGATAAATTGACATACGCATATGTTTAAGTATATCGATTAGCATGATTCAAACTTAGCGCAAAAGCAGGAATTGCAAAAAGTGTAAAAATCATCAATGTAATCAGAAGTGTAAAAACTCTTGTCCTCAATTTCATAAAAAGCCTCCTTATTCATCCCCATTAACCTCTTAATTATTAGCATAAAACATTGTAAATTATATATGTGCTAACGTATGCTTTTTTCTCCTAATTGTAATTTTAACAGTGACCATGCGCCATGATATATCATCTCCTTGATAAATTCTTATTTTTTGCGTGTAATTCATTATAATCTTAATCCCTTGGTGGAAAATTGTAAATGAAGCGTTGCTTCCATTTGCAAAAAAGCAGGAGAAGAAATACTGGAGTTGCACATAGTTACAAAAAAATGCTCACGAAAGTGAGCATTTTTTGTTTGTGTTTTATTTTATTTGGATGTTTACCGAGCCGGATAAGGTGCGGATATTGCAAAGACTTCTGCCCTGTGATTTCGGAACGGTTATTTTGCCGCTTGAAGATTTTACGTCGAAAATCTTCGGCGATATTAAACTTCCCTCTACCCTGCCGCTTACGGTTTCGATGTTTATTTCGGATGAGTCTGCGCCGTTAAGGCTTACGGCGCCGCTTTTTGTTGAGATATTAAGGAACGCCTGAGAAACGGCATTTTTAAGGGAAACGCTTCCGCTTTCCGATGCGATATCGGTTCTTACGGCATGGATATCGGAAAGCTCCTGTCTGCCGCTTTCGGTTTCCACACGGAGATAGTAGGTATAGATATCGGCTATATTTATTCTGCCGCTTTCGGTTTTAAGGCAAACACTTTCACAGTCTCTTATACCGCGTACCGTGACAGAGCCGCTTTCGGCGGATATTTCAACGGTTCCGCTGTCGCTGTCCGAAAAGCTTATGCTCACGGAGCCGCTTTCGGTTTCTATATGCGTTTTTCTGCAGGAAAAGCCGTCGTAAACGGATACGCTGCCGCTTTTCGATTCCACATTAAAAAGTTCGTAGTAGCTGTCCGGAATATAAATATCTATCCTTACTTCGGAAAATCGCGGTGCCGCAAAGCCCCAGGATTCGGGAGCGTTTTTCTGAGTTACCATGAGATTGCCGGTTGAAACAGACGCCGAGCAGATATCCTTATCCGCGCCGACATACTCCACGATGCAGTTATTGCCGACAGAGGGCATGATATTTACGACGGCATTTTCCGAATCTATATTTATATAATTTATAACAGCGCTGCTTTCAAGTATCTCACGCTTGGAAATATCATCGAGGGATGTGAAATCAAAATCGGTATACCACAGCGCGACACCCGAAACGGCGATGCCGCAGAGCAGTACTGCGCAGGCGATTATTAAAAATATACCCTTTTTAGTCATCGTTTTTCTCCTTTCCCATAAAGAGACGCTTTATGCAAAGCCATAAGCCCTTGCCGACGGCTATCGCGCCCTTTGTTGCCACCTTACTTAAAAGCAGGCAGAAAAGCCCGAGCCCCAAAGATGTGATGCCGAGACCGATATAGAATATGCCCTTTAAAACATTGCCGCCGATAATACCGTAAACACCGTATGCGGCAAAGCCCAATGCGCAGGCAAAAAGCGCAAGATTTACGGCATATATGCAAATAACAACAACCCATATAACAAGATAGAGCACCAGCACAAGGCAGGCAGCCGTTATACCAAGCGGCAGCCATAACGGTGCGCCGAGAATAAGGAGGATTATCTCCCATGTTTTAAGCTTGCGGGAGGGAGCCATCCTCTTCTTTATTATTTTCGCAAGCGGGATTTCATTTAATATTTCGGAAACGATATTTTCCATATCGCCCAGAGCGCCCACCGCATCCTCCTCACTCATACCGTCGTCCATGCGGTCGTCTATCATTTCGCCATAAAACTCAAGCGACTTTTCCATATCATCCTTTGGCAGACCGGAAAGGCGCTTTTCAAGTCCCGATAAAAATTCACTTTTTGTCATTTTTCTCCCTCCTCCTTCATTACAAACCGATATACCGACATAACCTCCGCCCACTCATTGCGGAAATCGTCTATTCGTTTAAGTCCGTCTTCGGTTATCCGGTAATATTTGCGCAGTCTGCCGTTATACTCCTGCGAATACACCGTAAGCATTCCCGCCGCCTCAAGCCGACGCAGAATCGGATAGAGGGTGGATTCGGATATCTCCATATACGGCTTCATATCCTTTATTATCTTGTAGCCGTATGAGTCCTCGCCCCTTATTGCGGCAAGCACGCACACATCCAAAATTCCTCTTTTAAGCTGTATGTCCATAACATACCTCCTTTCATATAATACTATACAACGCATAGTATTGTTTGTCAATACCTTACGCAAAAAAATATGCACGCTGTCGCGTGCATATTTTTATCGTATTATTTTACATTGGGTTCTTTCCATTCGGTTATAAGCTCGGGCGGAAGATGAGATGTGCTGTTGTAGGTTATTATCTCCCAGTCGTCCGGGGTTTTGAAACGGATATGGTTCAGGGCAACGTTTCCGGGAGTGGGCACCTCGATAAGACGGTTTCTCGGCACCTTTAAAAGTACACGGCATACGTTGCGAAGCAAATCGCCGTGGGTGGCAATGGCAACGGTTTTTCCCTCGTTTTCGCGCACTACCTTCTGCAGTCCTGCCCAGCCGCGCTTTACGACCTCATCACGGCTTTCACCGTTTGGCGGACAGCCGTTTTCGGGCTCTTCCACCCAAATGCGCAATGCCTCGCTCTTTACGCTTTCAACTATCTGATTTTCCCAGTCGCCGAGGTTTATTTCCAAAAAGGCATCGTCGATTTCCATGGGCGCACCTGAGTATTTATTCATTGCCATGGCGGTTTTCTTTGCTCTTATACGAGAGCTGGAATACACCTTATCAAGCTTTATATCCTTGAACGCTTCGGAAAGACATTCAAGCTGACGTGCGCCTCTTTCCGAAATATCGGCATCGGTAATGCCGGCAAAGCGATGCTCATCGTTTGCAACGGTTTCGCAATGCCTTACTATGTATATATCAGTCATATTATCCACCTCGGTATAGATTTTAGCACATTTTTTTTCATATAACAAGCAAAAGAGGAATATTATCGGGAAAATCGCGGATAATAGCATTGAAATTCTTTATAAAGGGATGAACTCTATGCGAATAATCGACAGAATAGCGCTTATAGGTCTTATCATCGGCGGACTTAACTGGGGGCTTGTGGGTATATTCGATTTTAATCTCGTGTCCTATATTACCGGTCAAAGCGAGATTTTTTCGAATATCATCTACGCCATCGTGGCTTTATGCGCGGTGTGGTGCGTTTCGTTACTGTTCCGCAGCGACAACGAGATTGTGGGAAACGAATAAAAATTTTCAAAAGCCCCTCGATTTCCTTGCATTAAGCACCTTTGTGATGTTATACTTATGTAAAATCACGGAGGTGCTTTATTATGCTTAAAATAAACAATCTCACGAAAATTTACAAAACGAGACCGGCGGTAGATGATCTTACGCTGCACATCGCTCCCGGTGAAATATACGGATTTATCGGCCACAACGGCGCAGGCAAAACCACAACGATAAAATGCTGCTGCGGCATACTGCAGTTTGACAAGGGCGAGATCCTCATAAACGGTATATCAATAACCGAAAACCCGATCGAAGCAAAGAAGCTTATGGCGTATATACCCGACAACCCGGACATATACGAATTCATGACCGGCATACAGTATCTTAATTTCGTTGCTGATATGTACGGAGTTGAGGCATCGTCCAGAAAAGAAGATATAGACAAGTATGCCTCAATGATGGAGATAAAAAGCAAGCTTGCAAATCCCATCGCATCCTATTCCCACGGCATGAAGCAGAAGCTTGCCATCATAGCCGCGCTTATACATCATCCCAAGCTTATAATAATGGACGAGCCGTTCGTAGGGCTCGATCCCAAGGCAACGCATCAGCTCAAGGAGCTTATGCGCGCCATGTGCGATGAGGGCTGTGCTATCTTCTTCTCCACCCATGTGCTGGAGGTTGCCGAGAAGCTGTGCGACAAGGTTGCCATAATAAAGGACGGCAGACTTATCGTTTCCGGCTCAATGGATGAAGTTAAAGGCAATACGTCTCTTGAGGACGTATTCATGGAGCTGGAGGGTTAAAATGTTCGGTAAACTTTTAAAGCTTCAGTTTTTGTCCTTTAAACAGTTGTTTATGAACAAAAACAAGGAGTTCAGCAAGGGCAAAGCCATACTGATGATAATTCTTTACGGCTATCTTGCTGTTGTATTTTTCTTTGTTTTCGGTGCCATGTTCCTTTCCCTCTGCACGCCCTACCACGAAGCCGGAGTCGACTGGCTGTATTTCGCCTTCACCGGACTTGTCGCGGTGATGATAAGCATTTTCGGCTCATCGTTTATGACGATGAACCAGCTGTTTTTGGCAAAGGATAACGAGCTGTTATTATCGATGCCAATTCCGCCGAAATACATCATGCTTGCAAGAATGGGCGCAATAGTTATAATGAACGCCGTTTTAAGTGCCTTCGTATTCATTCCCTCGGGCATTATACGGCTCGCCTTTATAGGCGGCAGCATATGGGGCGCTATCGCATTCATTCTCGGTTATTTCTTTACCGTCATGTTTTCGGTAACGCTATGCTGTCTTATAGGATATCTCCTTGCACTCATAACATCAAAAACCAAAAAGAAAAACATACTGTCACTTATCTTCTCGGTAGCTTTTCTTGTAATTTATTTCTCGATTTATACGAAAATAGGCGAGTATATAAGTCGGCTTGCCGATAACGGGGAAAAGGTTGCCGGTGCGATAAAATACTGGATACTTCCCTTCTTCTGCTTGGGCAAGGGCATGGAAAATCCTCTTTTGTTTATCGTCTTTGCGCTTTTGTGCACCGCCCTGTTTGCCCTTTGCTGCATGCTTATTTCAAAGAGCTTTATCAAAATAGTCACATCCAAAGCCACGGAAATCGACGCGTCCGGCAAAAAAGCCGAAATAAAGATAAGCACGCCATCGAAATCCATGGTAAAGAAGGAGCTTTTAAAGCTCAAATCATCATCGATTTATATGATGAACTCCTGCATTACGGTATTGCTTTTGCCGATAGCGCTTGTCTTTGCCATAATAAAAATGCCTGCGCTTGCGCCTGCGGTGAGCGAAATAGGCTTATCGTCCGGCGTTATATATCCCGCCGCCGTATGCGTTATATGCGCAATAAACGGCATAAGCCTTATTTCCGCCTGCTCGCTCTCCCTTGAGGGCAAGAGCCTGTGGATATTAAAGACCTTGCCGGTAGAGCCGGGAAAGCTTCTTTTATCAAAGGGAAAGGCGCACTTTGTTGTTTGCGCACCCATGCCGATACTCTGCGCCATTGTACTTATACCTTTTGTACATCCGGATGCGCTGTCGGTGCTCTTCGGACTTATACTCATTCTGCTTTCCTGTGCGCTCGACGCGCTCTTCGGCACATTCATAAATTTCATGTTGCCGAGCTTTGACTGGCAGAATGAAGCACAGCCTATAAAGCAGTCGTCCGCAACCCTCATCGGT
The DNA here is from genome assembly GCA_045599805.1 of Eubacteriales bacterium. GTDB lineage: Bacteria > Bacillota > Clostridia > Oscillospirales > UMGS1783 > JAZRWQ01. The sequence goes on from JAZRWQ010000125.1 coordinate 8,642, forward strand.
ATGCTGCGCGGCATGATAGGCGGCGTTATAATGACGATAACCGTTATTGCGCTCGATATCGTTCTGCCTGTATGGCTGCCTCTTTTGGTATTCTGCGTCATTATCTTTGCAGCCGACATTATTCTGTATCTTTATATCAAAAATAAATCCGCCAAGCGATTTTATGCTCTTTAAGGAGTTGCAAATATGATACTCGTTACTACCGAAAGCGTTGATCCCGCTTTCAACCTCGCCACCGAGGAATATCTTTTAAAGCATAAAAAGGAAGAAATATTCTTTCTTTGGCGCAATGCACCCTCCATTATCATAGGCAAAAACCAAAACGCCTATTCCGAAATAGACGTTGACTATGTTAAAGAAAAGAATATCACGGTAATTCGCCGTCTTACCGGCGGCGGCGCAGTATTTCACGATTTGGGAAACATAAACTTCACCTTTATTGCCAACGTAAATGATGAAGACGACATATCCTTCCAGCGATTCACCGCGCCGATAATAGATTACCTTAACACTCTCGGCGCGCCTGCACAGTTTTCCGGCAGAAACGACATCGCCATTGACGGGCAGAAGATTTCCGGCAACGCGCAGACCAAATACCAGAACCGGTTCATGCACCACGGCACACTGCTTTTCGGCACGGATATGACCGACCTTTCCAAGGCACTTACGGTAAACCCATTAAAGATTGCCTCCAAGGGCATTAAATCGGTACGCGCAAGAGTTACCAATATCCAAAGCCATATAAACAGACAAATGGATGTTTCGGACTTTATGGACGGGCTGTTTGAATACATGGCAAAGGAATATCCCGATGCGCCCTTATATTATTTTACCGAGGACGACATTGACGCAATAGAAAAGCTTTACACCGAAAAGTACTCCACATGGCATTGGAATTTCGGTGAAAATCCCGCATACACCTTTAAAAAGTGCGCGAAATTCGACGGCGGACTGATTGAGGTCACAATGACGGTAAAAGATGAAATAATAGAATCCGCCGCCATATACGGCGACTTTTTCGCCTACGGCGAGATGGCGGAGCTTAACGGAAAGCTTGCCGGAGTTATGCATACGGAGGACGCGATACGAGAACGCCTGAAGGATATTGACCTTGCAAAATACATAGGCAAAATAACCGCGGACGAGCTGATAAGCACAATGTTCTGATTTATAAAAACCAAGTGATTTTTATGCCGGATCGCAGCAGGATCGAGAAAATATAGGGATAATATGCTTGTATTTTTATCTGAAATTATTATCAAAACCGCTTTGATTATCTTTTAATACCCATTTACGGCGTTTTTTTTCGTAGGGTATTGAAACTTGGCATAAAAAATGCTATAATGTGAAAACGATTTTACAATAAGGAGATAACTATGAACCTCACAACACCGAAGAAAAAGATAGTAGTAGTAGGCGCGGGCAACGTAGGCGAGGCCGTTTGCTACACACTTATGGTAAGAAAACAGGCAGACGAGATAGTTCTCGTTGATATAAACATGCCCAGAGCAAACGCCGCCGCACTTGACATCGCGCACGGCACCGGCTTTTACAAAAACGTAAACGTATACGCAGGCGGCTATGAGGAATGCGCCGATGCTTCCCTCATCATCGTTACCGCAGGCGTTGGCAGAAAACCCGGTCAGACAAGACTTGAGCTTGCAAAGACCAACGTTGCCATTGCAAAAAGCATATCCAAGGAGATAATGAAGTACGCAAAGAACCCCATTATCCTCGTTGTTGCCAACCCCGTTGACACGCTGACCTACGTTATAAGAAAGGAAACCGGCCTGCCTGCAAATCAGGTTATCGGCACCGGCACCTGTCTTGACACCGCGCGCATCAGATATCATCTTGCAAATCTTTGCAAAACCAACGTAACCGACATCAAGGCTTTCATTTTAGGCGAGCACGGCGACAGCCAGGTTCCCATTTACAGCCAGATGACGATAGCCGGCGAAAAGCTTGAAGACTTTGAAAAAGAAACCGGCATCCATGTTGATCTTGAAGCGCTTTCCGAAACGGCAAGAAAATCCGGCGCAACCATCATCGAAGGCAAGGGCGCTACCTTCTACGGCGTAGCAATGGCTACCTCCATGATAGTTCAGGCTATATTTGATGATGAAAACGCCGTTATCCCCGTTTCCCATGTTATTGAAGAGGGCGAATACGCAGGCGTTGCGTTCAGTCTGCCCTGCATCGTAAACCGCACCGGCATCGTAAGAGTTATCCGGCTTCCCTTAAACGACAAGGAAAAGGAAGGCATGGCTCGCTCGGCAGACGTACTTCGCGAATCCATCGCCGCAGCAGAATAAAATCAGTACAATAAAACACCTGCATATCGCTTGATATGCAGGTGTTTTTAAAGTATCGAAAAACTCGGTCTACCGGCAATGAAAAAGATTTTCAAGCTTAATATAAAGCACAAGTCTGCAAAAACAAGGAATGACGGGCGTTTCGCCCGTCATTATTGCCTTTTTCCGTTCTTTTCCTCTACCGTACCTTTGTACGCCTACGAAGAAAAGAACGAAAAATACCCCGTCGTTTTGTCGACACCAGCCAGCCTGTCAACTTTATCGACAGGCTGAAAACACCTGCATATCGCTTGATATGCAGGTGTTTTTTATATTTTGGATTTCGATTTGGGTTTGGCTAAAATTTCCTTTGCCAAAATCGCAGTTCTGAGGGGGAATTCCTTGTAGGCTGCTTCGGGGGCATCGACTGCCCTTTTCATCGCGGCCTTTATTTCCTTTTTCGTCATCAGTTCTTTTCCTTTTCTTCCTCGGCAAGAGATGAACGCATGCGGGTGTCGGCGATAACATTCTGCATATTGTAGTAATCCATAACGCCAAGTCTACCGTCCTTTAACGCCTGCGCCATTGCGCGGGGCACTTCCGCCTCGGCCTCAACAACCTTGGCGCGCATTTCCTGCACGGCGGCTTTCATTTCCTGCTCGGTAGCAACAGCCATAGCGCGGCGTTCTTCCGCCTTTGCCTGGGCAATGCGCTTATCGGCCTCCGCCTGGTCGGTCTGAAGCTGTGCACCTACGTTTCTGCCTACGTCAACGTCGGCGATGTCTATTGAGAGAATTTCAAAAGCGGTGCCTGCTTCAAGTCCCTTGTGCAGAACGGTTTGAGAGATACGGTCGGGGTTTTCGAGGACTTCCTTATGGTTTTCGGCGGAGCCTATGGTGGTAACAACGCCCTCGCCTACTCTTGCGATTATCGTCTGCTCGCCTGCACCGCCTACCAGACGGTCAATATTGGCGCGTACGGTTACTTTCGCTTTGGCTTTAAGCTCGATACCGTCCTTCGCGATAGCGGCTACGATCGGCGTTTCTATTACCTTGGGGTTGACGCTCATTCTCACTGCCTCGAGCACGTTTCTGCCGGCAAGGTCTATTGCGGCGGCGCGCTCAAACTCAAGGGGGATATCGGCGCGGTGCGCAGCTATAAGGGAATCAACAACGCGGTCAACGTTGCCGCCTGCGAGGTAGTGCGCCTCAAGCTTATTTATGGCAAGCGGGATTTCCGCCTTGGTAGCTTTGATAAGGGGATTTATTATCCTTGCCGGAACGACACGTCTTAAGCGCATACCTATAAGGTCGATTATCCGCACCTTAACGCCGGCGGCAAGGGCGCTTATCCACAAGCCGAGGGGAACGAAACTGAAAAGTATTGTAAGAATAACTATTGCGGCGATGACTATAATCATTATACCGATAATGGGATTCATAATACATACCTCCTTCAATGATATTTTTATTTTATCAAAAGCGAATATGCCCTGTCAAGGGCGCAGAAGCGGATTCTAAAATAATTGACTTTACATATATTATTTGTTAAAATATACGTATTATGAACTTTCACGGAGGCAAAAAATGAAAAAGGTTATACTTTGCTCTGACCGCACCTGCGATCTCAACGAAGAGCTTATCAAAAAAACCGGAGTACAGCTTGTGCCCTACCATATAACTCTCGACGGCAAGGAATATTCCGACAACGTTGACATCACCACCGAGGATATATACAAGGCGTATTGGGACAAAAAGATTTTACCGAAAACCTCGGCGCTCAATATCGGCGACCTTACCGATTTCTGGAAGCCGTTTATTGACGACGGATGCGAGGTAGTACATATCAATTTAGGCTCGGGGATATCCTCCACCTACCGCAACTGCATTCTTGCATCAGAAGAGCTTGGCGGCGTTTACGTTGTTGACTCGCAGAATTTATCCACCGGTTCGGGACATCTCGTTTTAGAAGCGGCAAAAATGATCGAAGAGGGCATGTGCGCATCCGATATCGCAAAAAAGCTGAACGAGCTTGCACCTACGGTTCATTCAAGCTTTGTGCTTGACACGCTTGAATTCATGGCGGCAGGCGGCAGATGCTCTACCGTTGCGGCACTTGGCGCAAACCTTCTGAAGCTGAAGCCCTGCGTTACCGTTGACAGCACCGCCGGCGGTGCCATGAGCGTTGCAAAAAAATACAGAGGCGACCTTGCCAAGGTTTTGCCGCAGTATGTTAAAGATATGCTTAACGCCTACGGCAAGGTAAGAACCGACAAAATTTTTATCACCTACACGGCTGTTGAACAAAAGTACGTTGACATTGCAACGCAGGCAGTTAAGGAAGCCCTTGACTTTGACAATATCTACTACACCGAAGCAAGCTGCACGATAGGCTGCCATTGCGGTCCCAACTGCATCGGCATACTGTTTATGACAGAAGAATAATAAAAAGAGGATATATGAAAATGTCTAAAAAACTAAGCGGCAGTATAATGCTTATATTTGCCGCATTCATCTGGGGCACCGCCTTTGTTTCGCAGCGGCTGGGTATGGACTACATACCGCCCGTTTACTTCACAAGCATCCGCTGCTTTATCGGCGCTATCGTTCTTTTGCCGGTAGGCTTTCTATTTGAGCGCACGCCGGAAAACCGCGGTCTTGACAAGAAGCTGCTTTTGAAGGGCGGCGCGATATGCGGCGTATTTTTAGCTGTCGCCGCAGCACTTCAGCAGGTAGGCCTGAAATACACCGCCGCCGGCAAGGCCGGATTTATCACCGCCCTTTACATCGTAATGGTTCCCGTTTTCGGCTTTATCTTCTTTAAGCGCCGTCCTCCGTTCACCGTTTGGATAAGCGTTGGCGTAGCCATTGTGGGAATGTATCTGTTATGCATTTCAAGCGGTTTTTCCCTTGCGTCCGGCGACTTATGGGTGCTTGGCTGCGCATTTGTTTACACCCTGCACATACTTTGCGTTGACATTTTCGCTCCCCGCTGCAACGGCGTTTTGCTTTCCTGCGTGCAGTTTTTCGTCGCCGGTATACTGACGCTTATCGTCGCGCTCATCGTTGAAGCGCCGCCCTCACTCGGCGATATAAAGGCATGCCTTTTCCCTCTTGTTTACACCGGCATCATGTCAAGCGGCGCGGCGTTTACTTTGCAGATACTCGGCCAGAAGCACGTTGAACCGACACTTGCCGTTTTGCTTATGAGCTTTGAATCGGTTTTCGCCGTACTCGCCGGCTGGCTTGTTCTCCACGAAACCCTCACCGCCAAAGAGCTTTTCGGCTGCGTGCTTATGTTTATCGCCGTGCTTATGTCGCAGATAGATTTCAAATCCCTGCTTATGAAGCTCAAAAAGAAATGATTACGTAAACAAAAATGGCATCCCATACGGGATGCCATTTTTTAATACTGTGATTTATTAGTTATCTGCTACAACAGACTTCGTGCCGTTGCCATTGTCAACAACATGATATCCTTCTGCAACAAGGTCTACGCTATTACTTCCGTCTATCTTTGAACCATCGCAGATGTAGCTGTTAATAGTGCCACCCTTAAGAATTACCTTACCAACTGGTGCTGTATCGGTAGGATAACTGCCTGCGAAGCTACCAAGAGGAATATTCCAAGTAGACATACTCGGAGATATTGTATAGCTACCGCCATTAACTTCTATAGTTCTGTCTGTTGTGTTGTTACTGCCTATTGAAAAGACATTGCGTCCACCGCCTATAAAGGTGCAATCATTAACAACTACATGTGCACCTATATCAGTAATTACGCCGTAAGTATTAGTCATTTCAAATCTACCGTTGTTAATAATAACATTGCCCGGTACTCTGTTAGGATAATCACCTATTGAACCATAAACTACACGTCCATAATTTGCATTAGACTTGAATGTACCGCCGTTGATGGTTACATTACCAACATCATAGGTTTTTGTTTCCGTATTGTATTTTTCGGAAACATCTATAAAGTAACAGTAGCTTGTAGAGTTCGGAGCTTCAAATGTACCGCCGTTAATAGTTACATTGGCGCCGCCCAAGTTCATAGGTCTTACATAAGATCCGTTTGCGGTAGCTACAAATTTACCGCCATTGATTTCCACCTTGGCACCGGAATAACCATTCAACGCATCAAGCGACATTATGGTAGGTGCAGTTATTGAAGTACCTTCGTTAATGGTAACCTTCATGGGAACTTCGGTTTTGGTATTAGCAATAGAAATTGCCGTACCTGCCGATGTAATCTTTGCGCCCGTAACAGTTAAGGATGCGCCCTTATTTACTTTAAACACAGGATCAGTGCCGCTGATATCAAGGCCACCGGTAGTAGCGGTAAATTTAACTTCTTTACCCTCCGCTACAACATAACCCTTTGAGCCGGAAATAACACTTGAACCAAGGTCAACAGTTATTGATTTATTAATGGTATTTGTGGTGTTATTCGTAATATCACCGGTAAGTTTAACGGTATCTCCGTCTTTTGCTGCCTGGAGAGCTTCACCGAAAGATGAGAAATATTTGCCGTCAACGCAAGCTGCGAATTCTTCAACAACTTCTTTCTTACCGGGATTCTTCTCTACATATTCTTCGATTACTTCGTCGGGGATTTCGAAAGCTGCGCCTTCTTTTTTTGCTTCCGCAACAGCCTGTTCAAGGTCAGCGCCCTTTGCGATTACAACGTTTTCATTCGTTTCTTCCTTTGCCGCCTTTGCTGCTTCCGTATAAGTTGTGAAGCCGCTGTCGGTTTCGCCGAGTGCGAATGCAACTGCACTACCGTTTACATCATATTCGCTGAAATGGTTGGTTTCAAATACGAGTTTACCTGTTTCTTTTTCATAATTTACATTTTTAGGAGCATCGCCAACGCCGTTATAAGATACCTGTACATTATCAAGGCCTGCGGAAATATACGTAGTAACGGTTACTGTTTTGCCGTTGAAGCTTGTTACCTTTTCGCCGTTAACTGTAAGATTAAGATCGATAGAAGCTACCTTAGCGCCTGTTGCGGTAACGTTGAACAGGGAGTTTGTAGTATTAACTTCAAGGTTAGCTTTCTGCCCTGCTGTAAGTGCGCCTTCGGGGAATTCAACTTTTGTTTCCTGTCTGTCCTCTTCCGTACTTGTAGTCGGAGTTGCATTAACTTCAATTGTTGTAATTCCGGTTTCAGCTACGGTTTCTTCCTTGGTTGCGGCTGCGAGCTTGATTTCATACTTCTTTACATTTGCAAGAGTATTGGAAGCATTTGCATCATAATCGGTGCCGAAGCTGTCGGATTCGCTTGTGTACTGAGTAGCAACGAGGTTTACGCCGAATTCAATGGACAGAGGCTGAGGACGGCCATTGTTCATGTTGAAGTCATTGTCGTTTTCACCGGGTTCCCAGTAAATAGCAACGGTAAAGGTCTTGGAAGCGCCCGCTACAAGCGGCGTATCGGCTGCGTTAAGCTGCCAATCCTTAAGCGGCGTGCCGTTTGTTATTGCATCACGGCTTTCGGGAACGCTTTCAAGCTCGGCAACCTTCAGTACTTCCGTAAGGTTATGACCGTTATAGGAAGTGAAATTGCTTACGTTAAGAGCCATTTTGTACTTAAGTGCGAGGTTGCCTTCGTTCTTTACGGTGAAGGTTTCGTAAGCGTATGCGCCGGGTTCCCACTTTGCAACGTCTTTAAAGAGGTCATTAGTGGTTGAGGTTACTTTTGTTGCCTGTGTAACATTCTTGTTCTGGTGATACAGTTCAACGTCGAGATTGCCTGCGACAATCGTATTAACGCCGCTCTGTACGCTGTCGGTAAACCATGCGTATGTAGTTCCGAGAAGCATAGCTACGCAAAGCACCAGCGAAAGAATGCTGACAAGCAGAGTTTTCTTTGTGCCTTTCATATTTGTTCTCCTTTTCTTAATTTTTGAGTTTTTCAAACATAATTCATATTATGTTGTTAAAAACCCATTTTAGGTAATAATATATTACCATAACTTGTTTGATTTGTAAATAGCAATTTAACGCTTTATTATATTAAATTGAAACAAAAATACAAAAGTGCGTATTGCCGCCGTTTTTCACCTCATTGTGCAACATAATATGAATTATGTTGCACGTTTACCCGTGTATCTGCGAAAATTTTACAAAAAAACAGCCTGCGAAATAATTATGATGTGCCCCCTGTCAAGCAGACAGACGAAAAAACAAAAACTTTATTGAATAGACTTGGATTCCACCCCTGCTGCGCAGCAGGGGTGTAATTTTTCATGCGGCGAAAGCCGCATGGAATTCCATCGGTGTCATACAATGCAGTTTGAATTGGTATCTCTTTGTATTGTAAAAATGAATGTAGTTTTCAATTGAGCGAACCAAATCTTCTCGGTCGGT
>JAZRWQ010000126.1:0-16970 GCA_045599805.1 Eubacteriales bacterium
CTGAGCGGAAATGTGACCGGTATACAAAACGGCAGCAGTTCAAGTGTTATCAGCTTTTGCCCTTCTTCATCGGATAAACCGTTTACGGAGGATAACTCCGTAGTATTAAGCATATTGCCAGGTGATTATATGTGCCAATAGAAAGGTGAATTTATGAAAACTTGTGGCGAAAGTAGTGGAACATATTACGGAACATGTAGTTAATTAACATTAGTATACAGGGGCGGTATTTATCGCCCCTGTATTGATTGGTGAAATTATGTTGAAAATTATTATTCTGTTATGGCACAATATAAAAAGATTTTTCACAAAGCATACCCTTATGGCGCTGCTTTTACTGTTCGGGATAATCGTAACATCGACAGCGCTTAATGTCTATTATGCCCAATCCGATGCCTTGGCAAATACCGTTTCCGGCTATACCGGAATAAACAGAATATTGGATTACAGCGGCAATACCGGGAATGATTACAGTACCGTTTATGATTTTTTCAGACGGTTTTATATAAGAGGCGGAGACGATATCGACTTTATTTGCGCCATGAACACTCAAAGCGAAAATATTGACCTGATAGGGATCGAAGCAAAAGAGGCAAGGATACATCTTGATACAGGCGAGTGGGTTTCTGACGGAAAGGCAGTAGTGCCATGTATTCTTAACGGGAAAGAATATAATATCGGTGATGAGATTACTGTTTTGGACAGTACGTATACCGTATGCGGAACCTATATGCCCGATAATTATTCTGCATCTCTGTTCAGCTCCCGCAGAATTTCTTTGGCGGAATATGCTGCGACCGGAATTGAAAAAGATGAATCCTTAACGGAAAAACGCGCCGACTATGACTATGGTGACAGAGCGGCGCTTGGAATTTTTATAACCTATGATAACTTTCTTGATATGGATATTTCAGCCGATCTTCTTCGTGTGCGATTTATTTCGGCAATAAGCCAATCACAGAAAGAAAGCATGGCTGAAAGCTTTAGCGAATATCTGACGGATAGCGGGTTTAATCCGTTAAACATCGAAAGCATCGCAATGGATGCTTCAAAAAGCGTGTATACCGTGCAATTCATCAGCAAGTTTGCAATATATTTATTGATTATTGCATTGAGTTTTATAAATAATATAGCCTTATTTTTATTTGTTCTGAAGTGCAATAAGCATGAAAACAGTATATTTATGACATTAGGTGCAACAAAAGGGCGTATAGCGTTAGTGTCATGTATGGAATTTTCGATATATATTATCCTGTCATATACTGTCGGATTTTTTATTGCAAAGCGAATAGTTCAAAAAACTGTTTGGAATGAAAGCGTATCATATATCGGTCTTAAAAGTTATTTGATAATATTGACTGTGTTGATCGCGATATCCTGTACGTTTATTGCGATATATCTTATACGCGAGTATGGGAGAAAGCAGCCGGATAACGATGAGAGCATCCTTCCTCTTCATTTATTTGCAAAGAAAGCAGGACTTAAAAATACTTATCTTGTATTTTGCAATTATTCCAAAAACATATTAAGCGAAGTTATCATAATGCTTCAGGTTATGTTTGTTGCCTTCTCCTTTTCATACTGCTCGATGTATTATTTCGAGAGAAACGCCAATAACCGTGCGGTTGATAAATATTTCGGAGATAAAGAGGTTTTTATTGTTGAGCCTTCAAGCAGGGTTATAGAGGAATCATATTCGCCCTTTTACGGCTTTAACGGTGAATGTACCGAAACGGGCAGGGAATTTGATACATCGGTTAAAAATTTAAGCGGTAATTACGATTTGCTTTTTGAGGGTAGTTGTATTATCAGTCTTAACGAGACAGAATATACCAAAGAACACAATATGGCAACATATATTACTGCCCGCTCACTGAGCCCGTCACTTATAAAGGATTATAATTGGAAAATATCCGAAGGGATCGGACTTGATGAGTGGCAGGACGGCGTGGATTACAATGAAATGGGATATATACCTATTGTTGTCAGTCGGAATATGCTTAACGCTTTTGATTTGAAGTGCGGCGAAGTTTTTAAGGCAGGATATACCGTATCGAATGAATATATGCCTCAGTTGAATTTTAAAATCATCGGCGTGTTGGATAATAACTCAAAATTCTTCCTGAACGGGCAAGTCCCGATTACGGTAAAATCGGTTCTTTATGATACATTTAACTGGACGGAAATCGAAAATCAGGTTATAGTATTAACTCCGCAGATTTATATTAACGGTAACCCGGTTCGTGAAAACTCAATTACATCGCAGACATGGCCCGCCATTGTTTGTGATGACGATTCTATGCTTAACGAATGGCGCGAAGAGCTCAAAAATGTGGGAAAAGTTCACGATCTGCGTGAAATTGCCAAGGCGGGAGACAGCAATTATATAAAAGGTACAAACGAATATGATGTTCATTTGATTATTACATCGGCACTTCTTGTTATCGGCGTGGCAGGGTATAACCTTTTGTCCTTGGAAAGAAATAGGAGAATATATGGCATCTATTTCTCATGCGGTATGCCGTGGAGAAAAGCCATAGGTATATCACTTATATCCAATTGTATCATATTTATTTCGGGCGGAATAATCGGTGCGATGTGGGGTGTTCTTTCGGCACAGTCGGTGCGCCCCATGGCAAGAGATACTGTATTTTTCAGCGGTGTTACATCGGTCGTATTCGTTATAGCATTGTTTGTGCTGACCTTTGCGGGTATGTTTATAAATATGTCAAAAATAAATCCCATCTCTCTTATCAAGAAAGGGGAATAATTATGCTTAAACTTACAAGCACCATAAGCCCGGTTTTTCCGGGCTTATTTTTTTGCTTGCATAAATTTGTAAATCATAGTATAGTTTAATGGGTGATGATATGACGCATATAACAAAGGACAATCTTGAAAACTACGCCTTTGTAAATCTTGATACGCTTACATATCCCGTAAGGGCGGTGTGCGTTTGTTTTCACGGATTTACCGATGATACGGTATTTGAAAAAAGTCCCCGTCAGGCAAGCGAGCTTGGCGAAAAGGGGATAGCGTGGGTATTCCCGTATTTCAGCGTATGGGCGTGGTACAGCGACAATTCCCGTAAATTCACCGAGCAGGTATTGGATGCCGTATACGATAAGCTCGCATTATCCGATGATATCCCCCTTATATCCTCCGGCGGAAGCATGGGCGGAATGACGGCGTTCATGTACTGCATTGACGGCAAAAGAAAGCCAAGTGCCTGCGCCATGAACTGCCCCGTTACCGATACGAGAGCGCATTTTGAAAATAACTTTTATATCCGCCGCGCGATAATGGACGCGCATATTGATAAAGAGGAAGCGATGCCGGAATTTTTAAAGGGCATTTCTCCCATTTACAGAATAGCCGACTTTCCCGATATCCCCGTCTTCGCCCTTTTCGGCGGCAGGGATACATGTATAACCGAAAAGGAATATGCGCCCTTTATCGAAAAAATGAAAGTCAAAAACATTAAAGCGGTGATAAGCGAAAATATGGAGCATTGCGATACAGACAATAACGAAAAGGGCTTGTGCGCCATGACCGACTTTATAATAAACGCGGTGTGCGGATAATAAGCACGGAAAAAAGCGTCATTGCTTTTACTTCTTTTTTGATGCATAATATTATCGAGGTGATAATATGGAATACTACCTTGCCGTGGATATAGGCGCCTCCTCCGGGCGGCTGATTGCAGGCTATATCGAAAACGGACTTATCAAAACAAAACCCGTATATTCCTTTAAAAACGGCATAAAGGAAATAAACGGGCATCTTTGCTGGGAGCCCGAATATCTCTTTAGAGAGATAGTAAAGGGGCTTAAGAAATGCTCTGAAATGGATATTATCCCGAAACTGCTCGGCATAGATACCTGGGGCGTGGACTTTGTACTGCTTGATAAAAGCCATAGAAGGCTGGGCGACTGCATAAGCTACCGTGACGGCCGCACAAAGGGTATAGCCGATAAAGTGCACGGTATTATCCCCTTTAATGAGCTGTATTCAAAAACCGGAATACAGCAAAACCCTATAAATACGATATACCAGCTTTACGCATTAAGTAAGCAGAGCCCCGATATACCGGAAAACGCCGAAACCTTTTTAATGATTCCCGATTACCTTACATATCTGCTTACGGGCGATAAACGAAACGAATATACCAACGCCACCACAACGGGGCTTGTCAATGCACAAGGACGTATCTGGGATAAGGATATCATAAAGGCACTCGGCTTTAATGAGAAGCTTTTTGAAAATACTCCGGTACAGCCCGGCGCGTACACAGTACCGCTTAAAGAGGATATCGCAAGGGAAGTGGGCTTCAACTGCGCCGTTGCCATATCCCCCAGCCACGATACTGCCTCCGCCTTTATCGGCGTGCCCAAAACGGGCGACTCGGTTATCTTAAGCAGCGGAACATGGAGTTTACTCGGCGTAGAAAATACGACGCCTTTTACCGACGGTAAATCCGCCGCGCTGAATTTCTCAAACGAGGGCGGCGTGTGCGGCACCTACCGCTATCTTAAAAACATAATGGGTATGTGGGTAATGCAGAATTACAGCAGAGAAAATAACATAACCGATTATGCCTGCGGCATTTCCCTTGCCAAAACGGCGGAGGATTTCCCCTCTGTCGTTGATTTCGAAAGCGAAGAGTTTTTAGCGCCCGAAAGCATGTCAAAGGCAATAGCCGGCTTTTGCGAAAGGACTTTGCAAAAGGTGCCGCGCACGGCGGCGGAGATAGGCTACTGCGCCTACAACAGCCTTGCCGCAGGCTACAAAAAGGCGATAGACGGGCTTGAAAGCATAACCGGCAAAAAGTACAGCGAAATAAACGTTGTGGGCGGCGGCTCGCAGGACAAATATCTGTGCGCCCTCACCGCAAAGCATACCGGACGCAGAGTCATCGCAGGTCCCAAGGAGGGAACGGCGCTGGGCAACATAATGTATCTTATGACATCGGACGGAGTTTTCAAAAATATAACCGAGGCGCGTAAGTGCCTTAAGGACAGTACGGAGGTAGAATATTATGACTGAGTATGGATACGCAAAGGAGAGATATGCCAAAATAGGCATCGATACCGAGGCGGTAATAGAAAAACTTAAGACCATACCCATAAGCATCCATTGCTGGCAGGGCGACGATATCCACGGCTTCGAAAAACCTGACGCCGTGCTTGACGGCGGCATTCAGGCTACCGGCGACTATCCCGGCGCGGCACGCACCTTTGATGAGCTTACCGCCGACTTTTCGCTCGCAGCCTCCCTTATCCCCGGCAAAAAGAGGATAAGCCTGCATGCAAACTATGCCATTTTCGAGGACGGATTCGTTGACCGCGATAAGATAGAGCCGAAGCACTTTAAAAAGTGGGTGGATTACGCAAAGAAAAATAATCTCGGCATAGATTTCAACCCCACCCTTTTCAGCCATCCGTTATCCAAGGGGCTTACCCTTTCTCATCCCGATAAAAAAATCAGGGATTTCTGGATAGACCATTGCATCGCCTGCCGTAAGATATCCGCTTATTTTGCAAAGGAACTGAACGAAGAATGCCTTTGCAATCTGTGGGCGCCCGACGGACTTAAGGACGTGCCTGCCGACCGTCTTACTCCGCGCCTTCTTTTAAAGGACAGTCTTGATAAGATTTTTGCCGAGAAGATGGACGGCGTTATCGACTCGGTGGAGAGCAAGGTTTTCGGTATCGGCGTTGAGTCCTACACCGTAGGCAGCAGTGAATTTTATTTAAGCTATGCCGCAACCCATAAGGGCGTTTACGATCTGCTTGATAACGGTCACTATCATCCTACCGAGGTGGTAAGCGATAAGATCCCCGCACTTCTCGCCTTTTTCGATAAGGTGCCCCTTCATGTTACGAGAGGCGTGCGCTGGGATTCCGACCATGTGCTTTTGTTTGAGGATGAAACCAAGGAGATAGCAAAGGAAATAGTGCGCAACGACGCGATCGACAGAGTGCTTATCGGGCTTGACTTTTTCGATGCCTCAATAAACCGCATAAGCGCGTGGGTAGTAGGTACGCGCAGCATGCAGAAGGCGCTTCTGTACGCTTTGCTTACTCCGTTTGATGAGCAGAAAAAGCTGCAGGAAAATAAAAACTACACCAAGCTCATGATGATGAACGAGGAGCTTAAAACAATGCCGTTCGGCGTTGTATGGCAGGAATACTGCCGCCGTGAGGGCGTACCCGAGGACGGAAAATGGTTTGAAAGCATAGAGAAGTACGAAAAGGACGTACTTTCAAAGAGGGTTTAAGATGAGTATACTTGATGTTGATATAGTAAAGGCGTTTATCCGCACCTGTGCCGACGGCTGGGATCAGGGCTGGCACGAGCGCAACGGCGGCAACTTAAGCTATCGCCTTACAAAAGAAGAAACAAATGAATGCAGGGAGTATTTTTCTCCCCGTGACTGGCAGAGCCTTAAGATAACCGCGTCTGAAATGGCAGGTGAATATTTTTTGGTTACCGGCAGCGGCAGATTCATGCGCAACGTGCCGCTTAATCCGTCCGAAAATATCTGCATAGTCGAAATAAACGGTAAGGGCGATATGTACCGCATCGTTTGGGGACTTACCGCCGGCGGCAATCCCACAAGCGAACTGCCCACCCATATAATGAATCATAACGCAAAGGCGCTTGCGGGGAAACAGTGCCGCGTGATATACCACGCCCATACTCCCTCTCTGATAGCGCTTACCTTCGTATTGCCGCTTACCGACAGGGATTTTACCCGTGCGCTGTGGACGAGTGCCACCGAATGTCCCGTCGTCTTTCCCGAGGGAGTAGGCGTTGTTGAGTGGATGGTGCCGGGCGGCGCTGAGATAGCTTACGCCACAAGCAGGCTTATGTATAAATATGATGCCGTTGTATGGGCGCATCACGGACTTTTTTGCGCAGGGCCGGATCTTGACACCACCTTCGGACTTATGCACACAATAGAAAAGGCGGCGGATATTTACCTGCGCGCCCTTTCCTGCGGCAGGGGCATAAGGCAAACGATACCCGATGACGGACTTAAAGCAATAGCAAAGGATTTCGGCGTAAACTTGGCTGAGGAATTTTTAAACGAGGTAAAATAAATGAAATTACTTGCGATCGGCAACAGCTTTTCAACTGATGCTACGACCTTTTTACATGAGATAGCCGAGGATATGGGGGACGACTTACAGGTAGTAAATCTATATATCGGCGGCTGCTCGCTCCAGACTCACTGGCTTAACGCGCAGGCCAATGCGCCGCTTTATTCATACGAGCTTAACGGCCACGCCACCGGCAGAATGGTTTCCATCAAATCGGCGCTTACCGAATGTAAATGGGATATCGTTACTCTGCATCAGGCAAGCTTGCTTTCGGGAATAGAGGAAAGCTACGAGCCGTATTTTGAAAATATGCTGGTTTACGTTAAAAAGTATGCACCAAACGCCGATATCAGGGTAATGCAAACATGGGCATTCGATGATAGCTGCACGCGCGAGGGTTTTGAGAACTACGGCTGCTCGCAGAAAACGATGTATGCAAAGCTTGTGCCCTGCTATGAAAGGATTTCAAAGAAATATGAACTGCCCATTATAAAATGCGGCGATGCCTTGCAGGCGTTAAGAAGCACGCCCCGCTTCGATATGAGTAAGGGCGGAGAGACTCTTTGCCGTGACGGATTCCATATGCACTATATCTACGGCAGATTTCTCATGGGCTGCATGTGGTATCAGGCGATTTTCAATAAGTCCGTAAAGGACGGAAAGTTCTATCCCACCATACCCGATATGCCGACCGATAAGGAAAAGATCGATTTCATAAGGGCGTTTGCCGCCGAAAGGGTGTAATTATGGAAGTAAGTAAACTTTTTCATCATTGCTTATATGTAAAGGAAGAAGACGGCTGGTTTATCCCCATGCGCTATACCGATGCGCGCATTGATATGTACGCTGAGAAGTATCCGGCATCTCCCTACGCGAAAAGCCCTGCCGGTGTTACTCTCGAATGTATTACCGATAAGGACGTTGTCTCCTTCGAATTTGAATTCGAATCCATGTGCGGCGGCGACTATTCCTTTTCCGATGTTATTGATATATGGGAAAACGGTGAGTATCAGTACACCAAATTCATGGCTTTTCACCGCGGCAGATTCCGCTATGCCAAGAAAAATGAGGGCAAGGCGCATATCTGCATCTATCTGCCCTGCGCCGGCACCTTAAAGCTTAAGAATATCGATTTCGGGGATTTTAAGGAAATTGCAATGCCCGAAAACAAGTTTTTGATTATCGGCGACTCCATATCTCAGGGACTTTTTGCCCTTCATCCGTCCCTTGCGCTTGCGCCCCGTCTTTTCCGCGATTGCGGTTGGGATTACTTCAATTCCTCCATCGGCGGCGACTACCACAGAGACGACCTTATTCCGAATGAACTGCCCTTTGAGCCGCAGAAGATACTTGTTAAGCTCGGCATAAACGACTGGGTATTTTTAGGCGATAAGGCTGTTATAGCAAAGAATGTGGAATTATTCTATGAAAGTCTTGACAAGCGGTTCCCCGGCGTGCCCGTTTACGTAATAACCCCCTGCTGGGCGTCCAACTGGGACATTCTTACCGACGGCAGACCGGAATATACCGACTGGGTATATGAGCGCATACTTAATGTTACCGCCGCATACAAAAACGTAACGGTGATAGACGGTATGAATATAATGCCTAAAGAGGATATCTGTTATTCCGACCACACACATCCGAGCGACTACGGCTTCGAATGCATGGCAAAAAGCGTTGAGGATGTTATGTTTAAGTAAAATAATGACGGACGGAAGAATTTCTTCCGTCCGTTTTTGTGCGGGTACAGCAGGTCTTCCTTTATATCCCTTGGAAAATGTATTAAAATCAAACCGAGGTGAACGAAATGGATAATAAAAAGATAGGTGAGTATATTTTACTTAAAAGAAAGGAAAAGGATTATACTCAAAAACAGCTTGCCGATATTGTCGGTGTAAGCCCCCGCGCCGTATCGAATTGGGAAAACGGAAACAATATGCCGGATATTTCTCTGCTCGTGCCCCTTTCACGCGCTCTTGGCGTATCACTTACCGAGATTATGGAGGGCGAGGATATTCCGGATGAAAAGCTTGCCGACAAGGCAGAAAGCAATACCATATCGGTAATGCGCCGCGCAAAGGCGGTTAAGCGTACGGTGATATGGATAGTCGCGGCTGTTTTATCACTCATCGTGCTGTTTGCCGCTGCCTTCACTACCGATTTGATAATGATGAAAAAGGGCAAACCTGTTGTATTCTCCACCTGGGGCATGCAGTATCATCCCGATAACTTCGGCAAGGAAAACAAGGCGTTAAGCGCCGTAAAGGCATATATCGCCGAGAAGGGCATAAAGGAATGCGGATTTTATCTTAATGCCCGTACCTTCTGCGAGGTATATCCTCTGTGCGAGCTTACCGAAAAGCAGGGGGTATATACCCTGTATGTATGGGAGGTATCCGAAAGCTACGGCGAAAGAGAGGGAATCTACCGAAACCTCGGCGGTGTTTCCTGTGCGGCAAAATACACTCTCAAGGAGGATGGCGCTGCCTTTGTCGTTATCTCCGAAACCTTCCCCAAGGACGGCAATCTTTATGAGGCAAGTCTTAAGCTTATTTTTCCCCGCAAGGCGCGAAAGAATATAGAAAAGCTGCAAAACAACGGCACGGTGGAACGGATGATAAACGAGGTGCATTACCGCGCCGAGGATGCGGCAAAAACATACGGCGTAGAAATAGGACAGTAAACGGAAATTTTTCACGGACGGCGTATCATTTGCAAATAAAATAAAAAAGCGGACTTCGGTTTCAGTAAAGTCCGCTTTTTATATTGAAAAAATGAAACGGACGTGATACAATAAGGGTAAATACAAAACGGAGGAAAAACAAATGAAAAAGTTTATTGCGACATTAGCGGCACTTATAATGATATTTGCGTGCTTTTCCGTAAGTGTAAGCGCAAGCGCATCTATCGACGTGGATGAATCGCTTACCGATGCAAGCGAATATGTTGCACCGAATGCCAAAACCCGCGTTGTGACCTACTACACTCCCAACGGCGATCCCATGGGCAAGCTGGTTTGCGAGTACGACGAAAAGACAAATACCGAAACCCTTACCAAGTATGAAAACAACGACGGCGAAATGGTTATTACCGAAAAAGAAATTACCGTTTATACCGAAACCGGCGAAAACAATAAGTACTATAGGGCAAACTCGGAAGGCGAGCTTATCCTTGTGAGCGAAGATTCCGTAAGCATGAGCGGCAATAAACTTACTTCCGAATACGCCTATTATGACAGCGAAACCGGCAATCCGGACTTTAAGGGTGAAAGCGAAGAAATCTATGACGATGAGGGCAGACTGATAAAAAACACATGTACCGAATATGATGCCGATGGAAAGATGACATTCAAAGTGGAATCTACTGTCGAATACAGCGCCGACGGCAATACTTCGGTTTACAAGGAGATAATAGATTATGCCGACGGAATGCACCAGGAATCCTATCATAAGCAGGAAATCACGGTAAACGGCGACACCACCACTATAATGTTCTCCGAAAGTGAGGACGGCGTTAACTATGTTCCCGGCAGTAAGACGGAATACATCTATACGGACGAGCTTCATTACACCGTAAAATTTTACGCTTATGACAGCGAAATGGGCGAGTGGATTCTTAATGAATCCAGTGTGTATGAGTTGGACTCTAAAGAACGCAAGGTATCCGACTTTGTGGAAATGGGGATTATCGGCAACGAATATACCCACATTTATGCTGCCGACGGCTCCAATGGCACTCATACCGCAAGTTATGAAGATGAATATTCTTCATTTGCACAGAAGATAGAAGAAAGCTTTATAGACAGATATAAGCGCTCTCTTATCAAGGCTTCAGTAAAAGAAGATGACGGCGAATGGCTTGATGAATACGAATTCGTATTTGAGTATAACGATGCCGAAAAAACCTACAAGGTTTCCGCATATCAGTACTGCGATGACGCAGGCGGCAATAAGGTGCTTACCGAGTACGCAATCGTAGAATACGATTTAGTTGAAGAACCCGAAAAAGAACCCGAAAAAGAACCCGAAGAAAAGCCGGAAGAAAAGAAAGAGGAAAACCCCGAGTCCGGCGACTTTATTTCCGCTGCGGTAACCCTTATGTCCTTTGCTTCCATTGCCGGCGCATCCCTTGTAACACGCAGAAAATTCAAGTAATTTTCATAAAGCCTTCACATTGTGTGAAGGCTTCAGCCTGTCGATAAAGTCGACAGGCTGACGTAAGGTCGACAAAACGACGGGATATTTTCCGTTCTTTTCTTCGTAGGCGTACAAAGGTACGGTAGAGGAAAAGAACGGAAAAAGGCAATAATGACGGGCAGAATGCCCGTCATTCCTTTTTTTAAATTTCCGCTCAGTGCTATATTTTAGTTTTTTCTTTTTCATTGCCGGTAGACCGAGTTTTTCGAGACTCTGAAGCCTTCACATTGTGTGAAGGCTTTATTATTGCTTTTTTTGTATGAAAAGTATATAATGGGGAAAAGGAGTGAGATAAATTGGAAACCAATATGAAATTGGATAAGGGTTTAAAAACTTTGCTGGTTATATTAAGCGCAGTTGCCGTTCTGTTTACTGCCATCAGTATAGTCGGCTATGTCTATCAGAATAATTTAACCTACCTTGCCGCAGGCTATACCCCCTCGTCGTTTATCGAAAGTCTGGTCATAAGCGTAACGAGCGCGGCAAATCCCTATTCGCAGGCATCGATGTTCTTCGGGCATCTGCTTCCGGTAATATCGCTTATCGCCGATATCGTAATGCTGCTCATCTGCCTTACCGTCAGCCGCAAAGGCTTATGGAAGATAGCAATTCCCGATATCATCGTTTTCATATTCACCTTTACAAGTGATACCGTTATCCAGTCGGTAATATATGCCCTCGCAGGCGTTGACGGCGCATCTTTGCTTTTTGATGCCGCTTTCCGCTGCTTAAACGTATTGCTTATAGTTTTCCTGATACTCGGTCTTACCGACAGGGTAAGCGGCTGGATCGCCAAGACGGCGGTAGTTGTTTTCGGTCTTATGCCCTTTGCATTCAGCCTTTATTCGGTATTCTCCGGCGTTTTCGAAAGCCTCGCCGCCGCAGACTATTACCTGGGCGAATATGCTCTCACATATAAGATAGTAACCCTTGTGGTTTACTTCTCGCTCTATCTTGCAAAGGCCATTATCCTCACGATAGAAATAGTATGCGTTTTCGGCTGTACCGGAAAGATTAAAGGAAGAAACAAAGTAAACTACGAAGAAATAGAAACGGAGGAAATCCCCGAAGTTGAAATCCCCAAGGTCGAAATCCCCGAAGAAGCTGCCGCAGAATAATACAAGCAGCTGACAACTATGAGCTTATAGCTGTAAACTCAAAAAAAATAGCGCCGGATATTCATTGAATATCCGGCGCCGCTTTTTTTATTTTTGATCGGGGTCGAAGGATTTTATGATGTTGAGAAGTCCGGTGAAGGGCTCGATGGTTACTATGGAGTTATAGTCAACAACGTGTAAAAGCATCTTCTGCATAACAAGCACATCGCCCTGATCGGTTGCGGGCAGTATGCCGGTGAAGAAGAAGCCAAGCTCCTTTGCCTTTTCGTAAACGCTGCCAATGCCCTTCTTTTCCATGGTTATGTAAAGGGTTACGGTTTCGGCGCCGTTCTGCTTGAGCTCGTAGAAATCGGAGCTGAGACGGGTTGCGAAGTCCTCGCCGACCTTAATGAAGTTTATTTCGCCGGTACGCATACGGCTGTTGAAGGCACATTTGCTTTCGGTTATTTCATATTCGGGAGCGCCGTCCTCGTTTATTATGTTTCTCTCGGCCTTAACACCGTCGTAAATATACTTTGCGGCATCGTTAAGCTCCTGCGGCAGATAAACATTTCTTTCGGAGGTATCGAAAAGCGAGCCGGCAACGGCCTCTGCGGTGGGCTTGCCCTCTTCCTTAAAGGTGCTCTGCGCAAATTCCGCGGGAATGGCGTTGAGCATGAATGCGCAGGGCAGAGAGCCGTATTTCAAACGGAGCTTCTGGGTGTACGGATGCGTGGTAACGGCGCAGCCGATGAAGAGCTTGCCCTTGGCATCGTCATGCACATAGTCGTAGGTACGTCTCATGAGCTTGGAGAAAACGCCCATGTTGCGGTAGTTTTTATTAACTATCGCCATGCCGCCTTCCCAAACGCCGGGAACGATGTCCCATTTCTTAACGCCCATGTGGCCGGCAAGACCGCCCCACTGGTCGATAGCTACCGATGCGTGTATCTGGTCCTTTGCAACGGCGGCATAGTAACGCTCGGGATAGTATACGATGTCGTTTGCATAGGTAAGACCGTATTCGTTGTAGAATGCGTGGCAGATCTTCAGCATCTCATCCTTCTTGGGCGAGCGGATGGTAAGCTCGGCATTTTCAATGGGTTTGGATGCGTTTGCATCGTCTTCCTTCTTAACATCGGGGATATTGCAGTAGTATTTAACAAGCTTCTGCAGTCTGCCGCCCATGCCTAAGTTTTCAACGTAGGCTTCGTCAACGGCGCTCTTCATAAGGGTAAGACCTAAGCGGTCTTCGCCTTTAAGAGTCTGTTCGTAGTTGCCGGGGATGCCCTTATCAAGCACCGAAACGATGAATTCGCCTGCTTCGGCATTTACCGTGATATCAATGGTATCCATTCTGCCGGACTTACTGAAGCTTATTATGTTGTTAAGAGCTTCTTCGGTTGCAAGCACTATTTTTTCAACCGTTTTGTACTCCTTGAAATACATTCCGGCGAAGGTTCTTATTGCGCTTAAGGGAAGCGGGATATACTCTATTTCCGGGGCTATTTTGATTTCAAATGCGTTCATGGTATTCTCCTGTAAGTTTATTGTAATTAAATTATAATACACCGGTTTGGTCTTTTCAATATGCAAATGGGAATAAATACATATTATTCGAGTATAAGGGTAAACGGCCCGTCATTTTGGAGATTTATCTTCATGTCGGCGCCGAACTCGCCGTGTTCTACGACGGGCACAAGCTTTTTCGCCTCATCAATAAAATATTCGTAAAGGGCGTTTGCATGGTCGGGCGCGCCGGCGTTTATAAAGCTGGGGCGGTTGCCCTTGCGGCAGTCGGCATACAGCGTAAACTGCGAAACGACAAGAAGCGCGCCGCTTACATCGTGAAGCGACAGATTCGTTTTGCCGTTTTCGTCGGCGAATATGCGCAGAGCGCATATCTTTTTAACAAGCCTGTCCACGTCCTCTTTGGTGTCCTCGCCGCATACGCCCATAAGCAAAAGAAAGCCTTTGCCTATTTTTCCTATGATTTTCCCGTCAACCGAAACGTCGGCGTGATTTACTCTTTGCAAAACTATTTTCATAATATCACCTTAAAAAAATATCCCCGGCGAAATGCCGGGGATATTTTGTTGTTATTTGTTAAGCATTTCCTTTGCGGTTTTAACAACGTTTTCGCAGGAAAGTCCGAAGAGCTTAAGAACCTCTTTGGCATTGCCGGATTTGCCGAACTGATCGTTTACGCCGATTCTCTTCATTATGCAGGGGCAGTTTTCGGAAAGCACTTCGGCAACGGCAGAGCCGAGTCCGCCGAAGATGTTATGCTCCTCTGCGGTGATTATTCTGCCGGTTTCCTTTGCCGCCTTGATTATGATGTCCTTGTCGATGGGCTTGATGGTGGGCATATCAATAACTCTTGCGTTGATGCCGATGCTTTTGAGTTCATATGCTGCCTTTACGCATTCCTGTACCATAAGGCCGGTGGCGATAAGGGTTATGTCATTACCCTCGGTAAGCTGATAGCCTTTGCCTATTTCAAACTTTCTGCCTTCCTCGTAAACGGGGGAAACGGCAAGTCTGCCGAGCCTTAAATATACGGGACCGTCATGCTCCGCACACAGTCTTACGAATGCCTTGGTGGAAACGGCATCGCTCGGGCTTATTATCGTCATGCCGGGGATGGTGCGCATAACGCCGATATCCTCGTTGCACTGATGAGTCGCGCCGTCTTCGCCTACCGAGATGCCTGCATGGGTAGCGGCAACGGTAACGGGAAGATGGGGATAGCCGATGGAGTTTCTTACCTGCTCATAAGCTCTGCCCGATGCGAACATTGCAAAGGAGGAGCAGAAAACGACCTTGCCGGTAGCGGCAAGACCTGCGGCAACGGAGGTCATATTGCCCTCGGCAATACCGCAGTTGATGAATCTTTCTGGGAAAGCCTTTTTGAAGGTTTCGGTTTTGGTGGATTTGGAAAGGTCGGCATCAAGAACAACGATGTCCATTTCCTTGCCGAGCTCGGCAAGAGCCTCGCCGTATGCCTGTCTTGTAGCAATATCGCCCATATTACTTAGCCTCCAATTCATTGAGTTTCGCGGTAAGCTCACTTACTGCGGTGTTGTAGTCATCGGTCTTGGGCGCGTTGCCGTGCCAGCCGGCCTGATTTTCCATAAAGGAAACGCCCTTGCCCTTTACGGTTTTCGCAATGATGGCGGTGGGCTTTCCGGAAACGTTCTTTGCCTTTTCGTATGCCTTTTCAATGGCGTCATAGTCATGGCCGTCAATAACGATAACGTTCCAGCCGAATGCCTTGAACTTTTCGTCAATGGGGGCAGGGGACATTACCTTGTGAATGTCGCCGTCTATCTGCAGACCGTTATAGTCGATAACTGCGCAGAGATTGTCCAGCTTATAATGAGCGGCAAACATGGCGGCCTCCCAAACCTGGCCCTCCTGTATCTCGCCGTCGCCGCAGATCGCGTAAACGCGGTAGGATTTGTTTGAAAGCTTTGCCGAAAGCGCCATGCCGCAGGCGGTGGAGATGCCCTGACCTAAAGAGCCGGTGGACATATCAATGCCGGGCACGTGCTTCATATCGGGATGCCCCTGCAGAATGGAATCCGGTTTTCTTAAGGTTTTAAGAAGGTCGGTGGAGAAATAGCCTTTAAGTGCCAGCGTTGCGTAAAGCGCGGGGCAGGCATGACCTTTCGAGAGAACGAATCTGTCTCTGTCGGGATCGTCTGGCTTTTCGGGATTTACGTTCATTATCTTGTTATAAAGAACGCTTAAAATATCACAGATCGAAAGCGAGCCGCCGGGATGACCGGACTGCGCCGAGTAAATGCCCTCAAGTGCCAGGAGACGTGCCTTGGCGGCAAAAATATTGAGGGCTGTCTTTTCTTTTTTATCCATAGGATGTTTCCTCCTAAAATGTCTTTACTGATATTTTAATACAAAAGCCCTTTAAAATCAATCCAATAATAAAATAATTATATTGAACTGTCTGCCGATTGGTGATAAAATACAGTTATAATAAATGCGGAGGTAACCATAATGGCATATTTTAACGGCAAAAACTATACCAAAGAAGAGCTTATAAGACGGGTAAACAATATGAAAAACATTGCCGAGGTACGTCCCCAGACAAGAACGGCAGGCAAGGCATCCGGCATAAAGATGCTCGACGTTACCTGCGGCGAGCTTGCCTATTCGGTTATGGAGGGCAGATGCCTTGACATAGTAAACGTAAAATACAAGGGCTTGCCCTACAACTTCTTATCCAAGGTAGGTCCCGTTCATCCTTCACAGGCCGATCACAAGGGCAAAAATTTCCTGCGCGCCATCACCGGCGGTATGCTTTACACCTGCGGTTTTTCCAACGTAGGCAGTCATTACCCCAATGAGGAGGAGGGCGAAAGCCGTTTCCACGGCAGGCTTCGCTTTGTTCCCGCCGATAATGTAAGCGTATTCGAAAGATGGGAGGGCGACGATTACATCGTAGGCGTAGGCGGCGAGATGAGAGACTGCGGCCTCTTTTTCGAAAACTGCGTGCTCAGAAGAGAAATTACCTCCAAGCTCGGCGAAAAGAAGATAGTTATCAAGGA
>JAZRWQ010000127.1:0-13815 GCA_045599805.1 Eubacteriales bacterium
CACTCTCCACTCTTCACTCTCCACTCTTCACTCTCGCATCAAAGCTTTTGGGTATTGGTTATTATTGCCTCATCAAATCTCATACCCTCATCTCGTCGAAATGACTGTCAGGACGGCTCACTCGGAACGGAGTAGACCTCCCTTCCTCCTGCCGTAACAGTCATTTCTCCTCTCCCCAAAAAATTACGCCGTAATTTTTCGGGGACCCCGAAAAAGGGCGCGGTCCACCTTCCCCAGAGGGGAAGGCTAATAAGGAAAAATTGTAGGGGCGAACGCAGTTCTCCCCTACAAAACTGAAAACTTTCTATTGTAAATTATTGATAAAGGTGATATCATAATATATTATTATAAATATACCCATGGGAAAGGACGATGAGATATGAAGGAATTTACCGCAGCCGCGAAGACGGAAAACATACCGAAGGCGGTTGACTTTGTAATACAGACGCTTACATCGATGCGGATGCAGCGCTCGGACGCATTAAAGGCGGCGCTTAACACCGAAGAGGCGCTCGTTAAGCTTATTGAAAATGCCGATGAGGACGCGCAGATAACGATAACCGTTCAGCACCTCGGAAGCATAGAACTAAAGCTGCGCTGCAGGGGCAGACAGTGCACGATAGTGCCGGGTGATATCGATATCGCTCCCGGCTCGCTGTCGGACGATGCCGAGGCGGAGAATACCATACGCAATATGCTTATGGCAAGACTGGGCGACAATATCGTTTCCAAATACGTGCGCGGCGAAAACATAGTAAAGATGCAGTTCAACAAGTCACGCCGTTTCCTTGCAATGACCTTGGGCGGCATGATTTTGGGACTTATCGTAGGGCTAATAATGCAGCTTATTCTGCCGCAGGCGGCAAACGACTATATCTGCAATAATATATTCCAAACGGTAACCACCCTGTTTATGAACGCGATAAAGATGATAATAACGCCGCTTGTTTTCTTCTCTATCTGCTCGAGCATTGCCGGGCTGACCGACATAAAAATGCTGGGCAAATCGGGGATGCAGGTATTTATACTGTATGTTGTGACCTCGGTTGCGGCGATAGGTATTGCCTTCGGTATTGCAAATCTTTTGCCGATAGGCAATGCTTCCCTGCTTGTCGGAATGAACGACAGCGCCGCAACCTACATAGAAAGCGCGAAGACATCCTCCGTTTCGATTGTCGGACTGCTTGTGGGGATCGTGCCGGGCAACCTTTTCAAATCGTTTTTGGATTCCGATATGCTGCAGATAATTTTCCTTGCGCTCCTTTTCGGTATCACGGCAATGAAGATGGGCAAATCGGCACAGGGCATAAGAAACTTTTTGGACACGGCAAACAGTTTGTTTTCCAAAGCGACCTCGATGATAATATTCTTTTTGCCGCTGTCGGCTTTCTGCTCCATGGCGCGCCTGTCGGCACAAACGGGACTTGGCACGATAGCCTCCATGCTCCCGTGGATTGGCGAGGTTTATCTCGGCGCATTCATAATGCTGTTTATTTATGCTTTGCTTATACTGCTTCTCGGCAAAAAGAATCCCATTACCTATTATAAAAAGTATTACCCCGCAATGCTTGCGGGCTACTCCCTCTGCGCAAGCAACGCAACCCTGCCTACATCAATGGATATCTGCGACAAACAGCTTGGCATTTCCAAAAAGATATATTCATTCTCGCTGCCGCTCGGCTCAACGATAAATATGGACGGCGGCTGCATCTCCATGGTAGTATCGTCATTCTTTCTGGCGCGTATCTTCGGAGTTGAAATTACGACCGATATACTGCTGACGCTTCTGATTACCGTGCTAACCCTTTCCATCGGCGCTCCCGGCGTGCCCGGCGCAAGCCTTGTATGCACCGCCATGCTTATGCCGATACTCGGCATACCCATGGAAGCAATAAGCATCATTATCGGTATGTATTCGCTTATCAATCCCGTTATCACCATGCTCAATACCACCGGCGATGCCGCCGTTACCATGGTTGTTGCCTCCCGTCAGGGCTTGGTGGATGATAAAATCTACAATTCGTGATTTCATATTTAAAGTCTTCCCAAAAGGGGAAGGCTTTGAAAGGAAAGGATTATATGAAAAAGCTTATCTCATTATTGCTTATCCTTGTGCTTCTGTTTTCGATAACGGCAAACTCGGTTTGCGCC
The DNA here is from genome assembly GCA_045599805.1 of Eubacteriales bacterium. Taxonomy (GTDB): domain Bacteria; phylum Bacillota; class Clostridia; order Oscillospirales; family UMGS1783; genus JAZRWQ01. The sequence continues at coordinate 2,152 of JAZRWQ010000127.1, forward strand.
GCCGGATTCGATAATCTTTCCATCGAAACGGTTACAACATCCATAAACGCGGTAACGCGCGCGGTGAATAACCGCAATCTGCCCAACGCTTCGGGCATAACCGCCGCTTTCAACACCATGTTCAGCGTGGGTACGAAGATAAGCACCGTGCTTGGCATCGTAAACGGCTCGGTTGCCTTTTTAAAGCTTATCGGCGTTATGAAGGATCCGACCGAGCAGGCGCTGGCGCATATACAGGATCAGCTTAACACCATTGACGAAAAGCTTACCGTTATGGACGAAAAGCTGAATAACATAACGGGCATGCTTACCGAGATACTTGCCTCCACCCAGTTCAACAACCGCGCCGAGACGGCATCGGATATGCGCAAAAACTGGCGCGGCTTTGCCGATGACCACATGGAAAACGGCATGGATATGCTTATGGAGCATTACTCCGCCATGGAAGCAGGCGGACTGTACGACTGGTGCGTGAACGATGACGCCTCCGACCGCAACAAAAACGGCGTTGACAACCGCTCGATAACCGTAGTTTACCTGCCCGACAAGGACGGCAAGGATGCGCCCGCCTATTTTATAGGAAATGAAGTTCCCGAAGAATATATAAACGAAAAGTATTTCACCTTTAAGGAAAGCGTTTTGCCCCAAAATGTAAAATGGGATGCCGACAATTATTTTGAAAATATGGTAAACGCCGTGACCGCGACCGTTACCGATGCCCTGAACAGGGGCGATTACAGCGGCTTTGATTCGAACCGCATGACGATATTCATGCCCGAGGGCAGGGCGTTTATTACCGAAGCGAAGATTCGCGCCGCCGTTATAGACGCGGTAAACGGCATCGTATTCAGAGTAGGCGCATCCGAAATAAACGGCGACAGGCTTTTTGCCGCCGACGTTAAGCGTGAGTTCCGGAATTACTGCACGCATCTGAGCGCGCCCGAGGACGGCATTGACGCCATGCTTCAGGCGACCTATCTTTCACATTCATTCGAATATGAGGTGAAAGACCAGCTTGAAGAATTCTGCGACCAGATGCTGATAAAGACGGGCGTTTACGGCGTATTCGCCGCCGATGTGCTGGGCAAATCGCTTACCGCGACAAGCGCCGACAAGCTGGGCGCGATGGATGCCATGTGCAAGGCTGTTGACAGTATAGAAACGGCGCAGGCGAACTGCCTTACCGGCTACGACAACTTCTGCTACATCACAAACAGCCTTGTGGAATACGCAAATATCTCCTTTAACGCCACGGCAACGGTGAACACCTCCGAGTGGGAAAGTCCCCTTGCCTCCTACAAGCGCTTTGATAGCGCAAATATTTCCGCGATAAACGTTTCTCTCCCCAACGACAAGGCGCCCTCGCCCATGGACGAGACGCATCTTAAGCTTCTGATGTACGTTTTGCAGACGGGCGGCGTTTCCGGCAGCTATCACGATTATTTTTCACAGCACATAAGCGGAAACTACGGCACGATCACCGACACCGGACGGATAGTTACCTCATTTACCGGAGAGAAGACGATGCCCAAGGACGGCTCAACGCCCCTTTTATGCCGGAAGGTTATCGGCGACTGGTTTACCACCGGCAGTATATATAAGCTCAACGCCCTGCCCGGCGATCCCGAAAATCAGTACATATTAAGCCCCAAATACATAACCGGCACATATCTCACCACCGACACCGGCGTAATAAACGCCGAGCAGCCGCTTTTTGCCGCCGCCGTTTACGGCGAGCACCATTCCGGCTGGTTCTGGGACGAATGCTGTCTGCTTGGCGGCCCGGGAAATTATAAGCATTTCGGCTCCGCCTACACCCGTGAGAACAAGGGCAATGACAAATATCTTTACACCGCCGCTTTCACCGCCCTTTACAATACCGTTAACTGCAAGCCGCTTCCCGAAAAGCTTTCCTCCGGCACGGGCTATGATCCCTTGGAAAGCTTCGGAAAGATTTTTGCCTCGCTCAACGCGCAGTATAAAAACGAGGATCTTCCGCAAAGCCCGGATACCGGCGACGCCGTTTTCATCCCCGCCGCATTTATGCTTGTCTGCGCTTTGTCCCTAACAATAATAATCAAAAAGAAGTACGTTATTTAACGTACTTCTTTTTGTTTCCTCTTAAAGCCTTCCCCGTTTCGGGGAAGGTGGCTCGGCGATAGCCGAGACGGATGAGGGCGAAAGCTTTGATGCGGTAATAATAACCAACACCCAAAAGCTTTGATGAGGTAATAAAGAACTGTTCCTTTTGGCTTCCTTAAAGCTTTCGCCCTCACCCACCGCAAGCGGTCCCCCTTCCCCGGAACGGGGAAGGCTGAAGAGGTGTCGGCAAAGCCGACGATTTAATTTGTCCGCTTTGCGGACTCCGAAACTCAACTCTCAACTCTCAACTCTCAACTCTCAACTCTTCACTCTCAACTCTTCACTCTTGATTGTGTCTATACAATATGATATAGTATATACAACAAGCCTGAGGTGAATTAAGATGAAAAGATTTATGATAATACTTGCGGCGCTGATAATGCTGTGCGCCTGTTTGTCCTTTACGGTGAGCGCCGATACCGAAATTTTGCAAAGTCCGGAATCGGAAACGGTAGAACGGCCGGAAGAGCCCACACTAACCCCTTCGCCCAAGCCGGACGGCGGCTCGGTAAGTCCGCAGACCGGAATTTTGACCGGCTCGGCATTATCAAAAAACGCCGGCAATGAAGCCCCGTCCACCATTTCGCAGGGCGACGTTTGGATAATAGCCGGAATTGTTGCCGTAATCGCCGCATTCTTCGCCGCGCTAAGCATAAAATCAAAGAAAAACAAAAAGTTTTAAATCAAAAAAGCATCTGCGTTATGGCAGATGCTTTTTTTTGAAAACCGTAAACCGAAAACCGTAAACTGAAAACTTATTCTTCCTCTTCCTCTTCGCCCTCTTCGGCGCGCTGAGTGGTTGCGACGGTTACGATATTAACGTCGTCGGAAAGTCTCATAAGACGAACGCCCTGGGTGGCTCTGCCGATAAGGGAAACGTCGTTTGTCTGCATACGGATGATTACGCCGTCGGAGGAAATAAGCATTATATCCTCATCCTCGGTTACGGCGCGAAGACCTACAACCTTGCCCGTCTTATCGCTTACGCTGTAATTGGTTATGCCCTTGCCGCCGCGGTTCTGCAGCTTATACTGGCTTATCTCGGTGCGCTTGCCGTAGCCCTTTTCGGTTACGGTAAGAAGGGTTGCGTTTTCGTTATCAATGGCAACGCCTACAACGTAGTCGTCATCTCTTAACTGAATACCTCTTACGCCGTGGGTAACTCTGCCCATGGGGCGTGCATCGGTTTCGGAGAATCTTATTGCGTAGCCCTCGTGGGTGCCGATGATGATGGCGTCGCTGCCGTAGGTTACCTTTACGCCTACAAGCTCGTCACCCTCATCCAGCGCGATGGCGCGAAGGCCCGATTTGCGCACGTTTTCGTAGCAGGAAAAATCGGTGCGCTTGATAGTGCCGTTTTTGGTAACGAGGGTGAGGTATTTCTCCTGCTCGTCGCCGGGGCGGTCGCATATCATGGCGGAAACCTTTTCGTCCTTCTCCATTTCAATGAGGTTTACTATGTTCATACCCTTGGCGGTGCGGCTGCCTTCGGGAATTTCATAGCCCTTTAGTCTGTAAACCTTGCCCTTGGTGGTGAAGAACATGATATAATCATGCGTTGAGCCGACAAATAATTCCTCCACAAAGTCTTCTTCCCTTGTGGTCATGCCGGTTATTCCCCTGCCGCCTCTGCGCTGTGCCTTGTAGGTATCGGCGGGAACGCGCTTGATGTAGCCGTTATGGGTAAAGGTAAAGGCGCAGTCCTCTTCCTTGATAAGGTCTTCAATGTCGATTTCGCCGGCAACGTCCTGTATCTCGGTCTTTCTCTCATCGCCGTACTTTTCGGATATGGCGGTAAGCTCTTCCTTAAGTATCTGACGAACAAGCTCCGGATCGCCCAGCACCTTTTTATAGTAGGCTATCTTTTCTTCAAGCTCTTTGTATTCCATCTCAAGCTTTTCTCTGTCAAGCCCCTGCAATGCTTTAAGGCGCATATCGAGAATTGCCTGCGCCTGAACATCATCGAGACTGAAACGCTTCATGAGGTTTTCCTTGGCATCGTCATAGCTCTGACGGATAATGCGGATTACCTCGTCGATATTATCCTGCGCAATTAAAAGTCCCTCTAAAAGATGGGCTCTGTCCTGCGCCTTCTTTAAATCGTACTTTGTACGGCGAACGATAACCTCTTCCTGGAAGGTGATATACTCGTTAAGTATATCGTGAAGTGATAATATCTTCGGCTGCTTCTGGTCGTTTACCAGCGCGAGCATGATAATGGAAAAGCTTGACTGCAAAGCGGTCTGCGAATACAGCGTATTGAGAACTACCTGCGGATTTGCGTCCTTTTTAAGCTCAATTACGATGCGCATGCCGTTCCTGTCGGTTTCATCTCTTAAATCGGAAATGCCCTCGATGCGCTTATCCTTTACCTGCTCGGCGATATTTTTTATAAGCTGGCGCTTGTTTACCTGATAGGGCAGCTCGGTAACGATTATTCTTACCCTGTCCTTATTGAACTCTTCAAACTCGCTTCTTGCCCTTACCGTTACCTTGCCTCTGCCGGTGGCATAGGCGGCGCGGATGCCTGCCCTGCCCATGATGATGCCCTTGGTGGGGAAGTCGGGCCCTTTGAGATAAACCATAAGGTCTTCAAGGGTGGCTTCGGGGTTATCCATAAGGCAGATCGCGGCGCCGATGACCTCTTTGAGGTTATGGGGCGGAATGTTGGTTGCCATGCCTACGGCGATGCCCGACGAGCCGTTTACCAGAAGATTGGGGAAGCGTGAGGGAAGCACGCGCGGCTCCTTGCGGGATTCATCGAAGTTGGGATCGAAATCAACCGTCTCCTTGTCGATATCCCTTAGCATCTCGTTGGATATTTTGGAAAGCCTTGCCTCGGTATAACGGTAGGCTGCAGGGGGATCGCCGTCCACCGAGCCGAAGTTGCCGTGGCCGTCAACAAGGGTGTATCTTAAGGAAAAATCCTGCGCCATTCTTACCATGGCTTCGTAAACCGAAGAGTCGCCGTGGGGATGATAGTGACCTAAAACGTCGCCTACGCAGGTGGCGCTCTTTTTGAAGGGCTTGTCGGAGGTAAGGTTGCCCTCATACATGGTGTACAGTATGCGGCGGTGAACCGGCTTTAAGCCGTCTCTTACATCCGGCAGGGCTCTGCCTACGATTACGCTCATCGCGTATTCGATATAGGACTTCTGCATTTCCCCTACAAGCTCGGACTGAGTTATTACCTGATTGGGGAACATTATATCTTCGGGCTTATAATCTCTGTTGTGTGCCATTTTCGTTCCTCCTTAGGTATCAATATTAACGGCATACTGCGCGTTTTTCTCTATCCATTCCTTACGCGGCTCAACCTCCTCGCCCATCAGCACGGCAAATATCCTGTCGGCCTCAACGGCGTCTTCAATGGTGATCCTGCGTAAAGAGCGCTTTTCGGGATCCATGGTGGTTTCCCACAATTCATGGGGGTCCATTTCACCTAAACCCTTGAAGCGGTTTATTTCTATCTTTGCGTTGGGGTTATCCTCTCTCATCTGCGCCGAGAGCAAATCTCTCTGCTCGTCGGAGTATGCCACCTTAACGGTTTTGCCCCTTGTGAGCTTATACAGCGGAGGTACGGCGGAATAAACGTAGCCGTTCTCGATAAGGGGACGCATATATCTGAAGAAGAAGGTCAAAAGCAGCGTTCTGATATGCGCGCCGTCAACGTCGGCATCCGCCATTATTACTATTTTATGGTATCTTAATTTTTCGATGTTGAATTCGTCGCCGATGCCTGCGCCCAGCGCCACTATCATCGGATACAGCTTGTCGTTGCCGTAAATCTTGTCGGCACGCGCCTTTTCCACGTTAAGCATCTTGCCCCACATGGAAAGTATCGCCTGGAAGCGTGAGTCGCGCCCCTGAATGGCGGAGCCTGCGGCGGAGTCGCCCTCGACGATGTATATTTCACAAAGGCTCGGATCTCTCTCGTTGCAGTCCTGCAGCTTATCCGGCATCTGCCCCGATTCAAGTCCCGTCTTTCTTCTTACCGATTCTCTTGCCTTCTTGGCGGCCTCTCTGGCACGGGAAGCCATAAGCGCCTTTTCTATTATTATCTTGCCTACCGAGGGATTTTCCTCCAGATAGTCGGCAAACTTTTCGCTTACTATGTTATCAACAAGGGTACGCATGGAGGCGTTGCCCAGCTTGGTTTTGGTCTGTCCCTCAAACTGCGCATCGGTAAGCTTTACGCTTATAACGGCGGTGAGGCCCTCACGGGTGTCGTCGCCCGAAAGGTTCTTATCGGCATCCTTTAAGAAATTGAACTTTCTCGCATAGTCATTCAGCACCTTGGTTATCGCCGTCTTAAAGCCGGTTTCGTGGGTGCCGCCCTCGGTGGTCTTTATATCGTTGGCAAAGGACAAAATAACCTCGCTGTACGAATCGTTATACTGCAAAGCGACCTCAGCCTCGGTTCCGTCCTTTTCGCCGCGCATATAAACGGTGTCGTGCAGGGCGTTTACCGCTTTCTGCGTGTTTATATATTCAACGAAGGAGGAAATGCCGCCGTCAAACTTTAAGGAAATCGACTGCTCCATGCCCTCGCGCTTATCCGAAAGCACGATGTTTATGCCGGCGTTGAGGAAGGACTGCTCACGAAGACGCTGTAAAAGAATATCGTAATCGTATACAAGCTCTTCGAAAATCTCGGCATCGGGCTTGAAGGTTACCTTCGTGCCCGTCTTTTCCGTTTCGCCGATGACCTTTAAATCGGCCTGCTTTACGCCGCGGCGGTATTCCTGATAATGAATTTTGCCGTCCCTGTAAACCTCGACCTTAAGCCATTCGGAAAGTGCGTTTACTACCGATGCGCCTACGCCGTGCAGACCGCCGGCAACCTTGTAGCCGCTGCCGCCGAATTTGCCGCCTGCGTGGAGTATCGTGAATACGACCTCAACGGCGGGCAGACCGGTTTTCACCTGGATGTCAACGGGGATGCCTCTGCCGTCGTCCTCTACACTGATGATATCGCCGGGCAGGATGTCAACATATATGTTTTTGCAGTAGCCTGCCATGGCTTCGTCAATGGAGTTATGCACTATTTCATATACAAGGTGGTGCAAACCGGGGGAAGACTGCGAGCCGATATACATACCGGGGCGCGTTCTTACCGCCTCAAGTCCCTCAAGTACCTGAATTTGCTCGGCACCGTAGTTGCCGTCGGGTGCAAAATTGTTTCTTTCTTCCATTTCATTCTCCTGTATCATAGCTCTGTTATCGAGGATAGTCTTTTATATAATGTAGCGGCGCTCAGCTGCGAGATGTAGCACATGCGTCCAAGCTCGGTCTGCGTTACGACCACCGATTTCGGCAGATCCCCGCTTACCGTTATTACGCGCCCCTGCCTTTCGCATTCTTTGAAATACCGCTTTGTTATCGGTGCGGAAACGGTATCTATATCAAAGATGCCTATTATGTCCTTTTCGTTTATTACATAGTCCTGTCCCAAATGCAAAAACATATCATTCTCCGTAAACTCTGCCGTTTTCCACGCGGTAGCGGCATACGTTCTTGTAAACGCTCTTCTGACAGTCGGTTATTATTACCTGAAAATCCCTTATGCTCGAAACGATATATTCACGCCGCTTCTCGTCAAGCTCCGACAAAACGTCGTCAAGCAGAAATACCGGCCTTACTCCCATTACGTCCTCTATTATCGCGCCCTCGGCAAGCTTTAAGGTTATTACCGCGCTGCGCTTCTGCCCCTCCGAGCCGTACTTTTTTAGGGATATGTCATTCAGAAGTATCTCTATATCGTCCCGGTGACAGCCGATGGAGGTCACGCCGTTCCATATATCCTCATTTCTCGTCTGAGAAAGCTTATAATAGAATTCCTCTTCCATTGAGGGAACGTCATAAAGCTCATCCAGAAAGCTTTCGTAAATGAGATTCATTTCCTCTTTGTTTTCCGAAAGCTCCTTATGATCAAAATAGGCTATGGGCATAAGCTTTTCGATATATTCGTTTCGCTTGAAGGCTATCCTCGCGCCTCTTTTGGCAAGCTCTCTGTCCCATACGTCAAGCACGTCCGCCGGCTGTTCATTGCGCGCTATCTGCTTTAAAAGCACATTGCGCCCGTCAAGTATCTTATTGTATTCTCTCAGCGCGTTAAAATATCCGCTATACTGCTGGCATAAGGATACGTCTAAAAACCTTCTGCGGTTTTCGGGCGCGCCCTTTATCATATTAAGATTATCCGGCACGAAAAGAACGGTGGGCAGATTGCCGAGCAGATCGGCATTGCGGGTTATTTTTTCGTTCGATATAAAAATCTCTTTCCGCTTATCGGCATAAATTTTCGCCTCGTATGGGATCTGCCTTACTTCATCCTCACAGTACAGCTTGACCTGCGCCGATGCTTTACCGAATGCCACCATTTCCCTGTCGAGAGCGCCTCTTAAGGATTTACCGCAGGATAAAAGCCATATTGCCTCTAAAATGTTGGTTTTACCCTGCCCGTTGTTTCCGTAAAAGAGGGTGCACTTTCTGTCGATATCTATTTTCTGAAAGGCAAGGTTGCGAAAATCCCTTACCTCCAGCGCTTCTACCGTCATATTCTCATGGGTACCACGATAAAGAGGAAGTCTTCCCCTTCACGGGGTTTAATAACTACCGGCGATATATTTGAAAGTATCTCTATATTTATCTCGTCCGTATCGCAGGAACGGAGCGCATCAAGCATGTATCTGTTGTTTACGCCTATTTCAACCGGCTCGCCCTCTATATCGGCAAACAGCTTATCGTGCACCTTTCCGAGGGATGATGTGCAGTCTATCCTTATTTCGTTTTCACCGAAACGCATATAAACGGGTGTGCGCAGCTTTTCGTTTATTATTACCGAGGCGCGCTCAACCGAATCTATTATATCGGCGGTGTTTACCTTAATAACGGTTTTTGCCTCTTTCGGGATAACCGTTGAATAGTTTATGAATTCGCCCTCAAGCAGGCGGCAGATATAGGTTACGTTGCCCTTTCTCATCTGCAGATGCTTTTCGCTTACGTTCAAAACTATCTTTTCATCGGTGGGAAGAATTATCTTTCCCATTTCGTTCATGTATTTGCCGGGAACAACGAACTTTATCTTTCTGTCCATGCCGGAAATAAGCTTTTCCTTTGCTATGCCCATTCTGTATCCGTCTATCGCAACGCCCTGTATGTCCTCATTTTCGCTCTCTATGAGTACGCCGGTAAGGATTGGGCGATTATCTATTACCGCTGCGGCAAACACCGTACGGCGGATAATATTTCTGAATGAGTCGTAGTTAAGGGTAAGCTTTGCGTAAAAGTCCACATCCGGCAGATCGGGATATTCCGAGGGGTTTATTCCTATAAGGGTGGATTCGGACGGACCGCATACTATCGTTGTAAGCATCTTGTCGTTCGTTTCAAATACAAGACTGTCCTCCGGCAGCTTTCTTACTATATCCATTATGGTATGCGAGGATAAAACGATTCTGCCGGGCTGAATAACGGTTGCCTCTATTACCGAGGAAATACCCGATTCAAGGTCATATCCCGTAACGGTAACTCTTTCACCGTATGCTTCTATTAAAATTCCTTCAAGAGCTTCTATATTGCTTTTGGGGCTTACTGCACGTGCTGCAAGATTTACAGCATCACTCAGCTGATATTTTTCGCAGGTGAATTTCATAATGGAGCCTCCCGAATAAGTTATTTAATACATAAGTAAGTATATTTATTATAGTAGTAGTATTAGAGTCGTTTCAAACTGTTGAAAACTCCCGAAAGCCTTATTACAGGCTGATTTGGAGTATCTGAAGTTTTGAAATGCTTTAAAAGGTTTCAAAGCGGTATACCAAAAATTAAAAAGAATGAGAATTTTTGGTTTAAACAGTTGAAAAAGGATATGTTGAAAAGTAAAACTTGTTGAAGAAAAGGTTTAAAAGTTTTTTCGGTTTACATTTTTGAAACTGAAAATTTTAAAAGTTTATGTGGAAATATTGGAAAAGGAAAAATAATGTCAAATAAACGAAAATTATTTTTTCTTTATGCTGTTTATAAGGTCATTCATCTCATTTTTGAAAGAGGGATTGGACTTGCATTTTTCCTCAATCTTGGATATTGAGTGATGAACGGTCGAATGGTCCTTGCCGCCGAAATATTCGCCTATCTGCGGCAGAGAGATAGAACATACCTCGCGGATGATATACATACATACCTGACGCGCCGAGGATATGTTGGAAACTCGCTTGTTGCTCTTTATATCGTCAACGGATACGCTGTAATAATGGGCAACAGCGGTTATTATACGGTCAATAACGCTCTCTATCGGCTCATTCGTATTGAGGATATCGGCAACCGCCGACTGCGCCGAGGAAATGGAGGGCGGGTTTTTGGAAATAAGGGAGAGAGCCAGAATCTTTTTAAGAGCGCCCTCTATCTGGCGGACGTTGTTTTTAAGCTTGGAAGCAAGAAAATCAACAACGTTATCGGGCAGATTCAAGGAAAGGCTTTCCGCCTTCTTGCGGATAATTGCCATACGCAGTTCATAGTCGGGTATCTGTATATCCGCCTGCAGGTCGCTTTCAAAACGGGAGCGCAGTCTGTCGGACAGTGACTGTATCTCTCTCGGAGGACGGTCGGATGCGATAACGATCTGCTTGCCGGAAAGATACAGCGTTTCGAAGGTGTGGAAAAATTCCTCCTGCGTCTGCTCCTTGCCGCCGATAAACTGGATATCATCGACTACAAGTAAATCAAGCTTTCTGTATTTATCCCTGAACTGCTCCATGGAGGCGTTTTTCAGGGAAGAAACGAGCTCATTTGTGAAATCCTCGCAGGATATGTATAAAACGTTGGCATAGGGGTTGTTTGTCTTTACAACGTTTATTATCGAATACATAAGGTGGGTTTTGCCGAGTCCGGAGCCGCCGTAGATAAATAAGGGGTTGTACGCCTTGCCGGGATTATTGGCGACCGCCTGGCAGGCGGCATGAGCCAGCCTGTTTGAATTGCCCACAACGTAGTTTTCAAAGGTGTACTCCTCGCTTATCGGCTTTATCGGAAGCACGTCCAGCGTTTTTTCGGGCGCTGCCTTTTCCGGCTCCTTTACCGAATCGTCAATTATAAACGAGACCTCCAGATTATCAAAGCCGAGCACCTGACACAGACAGTCCTTTATAGTGCCGGCGAAGCGATAGGTTATGATATCCCAGTGCACACGTGTGGGCACCGACATAACGGCGGTCTCTCCCGTAAGATTTACAAGCTTTATCTGATTTATCCATGCATTCATGGTGGCGGGGTTGTTGAGCTTTAATCTTAAAAGCTCAAGGGTACGCATCCATATATCGCTTAACGTTGACATATCCATTCCTCCGTAAAATGATGGGCATAAAATTATAGTTTATTATAACATATATATGAATATATTACAATAGGAATATATAAATATTATATATATATTATAATAATATAATGTAGTTTTCAGCTTTCGGTTGTAGGGGAGAACTGCGTTCTCCCGTCAAGAGTGGAGAGTTGAGAGTGGAGAGTGGA
>JAZRWQ010000128.1:0-4455 GCA_045599805.1 Eubacteriales bacterium
TGCAAGCATACTCTTGCCTGCACCGCGAGGCCCTATAAGATGCATATTGTGGCCGCCTGATGCGGCAACCTCTATTGCTCTTTTAGGCAGACTCTGGCCGGCAACATCGGCATAGTCGAGATATTCGTCATAATATTCCGATGGATTATACGTTACCGTATCCTGCTTTTGTATTAAGCACACACCTATTAGGTGCTGAATTATAACATTTACATTCGCGGCGGCATATACGTCAATTCCCTCAATAATAGCGGCTTCTTTTGCATTTTCTTCCGAAAGGAACACCCTCTTGATTCCGGCATCCTTTAGCGCAATAACCATCGGAAGTATGCCCGCAACGGGACGCAATTCGCCGCCCAAAGACAGCTCGGCAATAAACGCGCAGTCTTTTACGTCAACGCTCAATTGCTTTGTCGCTAAAAGCAGACCTATGAAAATAGGAAGGTCGAAGGAAGCACCTTCTTTTTTATGATCAGCCGGAGCAAGATTAACCGTAAGCCGTATCGGCTTAAAATCATAACCGCTGTTTTTTATTGCGGCACGCACCCTTTCTCTTGCCTCTCTTACGGCAAGATCAGGCAAACCGACAATATCAAAAGACGGCATTCCGTTGGCGGCATCCACTTCAACGGTTACAACAAAACCGTCTATGGCTTCAACGCCTGCCGAATAAACCTGAGAGAACATACTTTCACTCCTTAATCAAATAATGCTTCCAAACTGAAAATTCTGTCTGCCGTTTCTTCACAAAACTCTTTGCTGTGCGAAACAAAAATAACGCTGCCTTCAAATTGCTTGATTGCCGTCTTTAATTGAGCAACCGCATTGATATCGAGATGATTTGTAGGCTCATCAAGTATCAGAAGATTGCAGGGTGATAAAATAAGCTTACAAATCTTAACTTTTGATTGCTCACCGCCGCTTAAAGTTTTAAGTGGCTGCATGGCAAGCTCGCCCCTTAAGCCACATCTTGCAAGGTGTGAGCGAACCTCTTTATCGGTAAGTCGCGGATAGAGATTTTTTATTTCCTGCAACGGTGTTAAATTCCCATCTTCCCAAATGTTTTCCTGTTCGTAGTAGCCTATTTTTATCTTATCCGTATATTTAAAGCTTCCGCCGAATGCCGGTATTATACCACATAAAGTTTTTAAAAATGTAGTTTTGCCTATTCCGTTAAATCCGGTTACAGCAAGCTTTTCTCCTACTTTTAAAATAAGATTTATATCCGGAACCAATTGCTCGGTATAACCTACCTGCAAATCGTTTACCCATAATGCCGTTTTCCCCACGGGAGGCATATAATCAAAAGTAAACGTAGGCTTTGCTATCTCGGTCGGTCGGTCCAAAACATCAATTTTCTCCAGTTTTTTTCGACGGCTTTTTGCCATTGCGGAGGTCGATGCCCTTACTATATTCTTATTTATATAGTCTTCAAGTTCGTGTATCTGCTTTTGCTGTGAATTATATTTTTTGACATATTCGGCGTACTTTGCCGCTTTCATGTTTTCAAAATTTTCAAAGTTGCCGTTATATCTTGTGATGCTTCCCATGTCAATATCACAGATACAGTTTACTATTTTATTAAGAAAATCATAATCGTGGCTTACGAGAATAAATGAGCCCTTGAAGTTTATAAGATATTTGGTAAGATATTCTATATGTTCTTTATCAAGGAAATTCGTCGGTTCGTCAAGGATAAGCACGTCAGGCTGCTCTAAAAGCATTTTTGCAAGCATTACCTTAACTCGCTGACCGCCGCTGAGCTTGCTCATTTCCTTATCCAAACCTATGGCGCTTAGCCCCAAACCCGAAGCGACCTTATCAATGGTGCTGTTCATTGCATAGAAATTCTTTGCTTCCAATTCCTCGCTTACAGCGGCAATTTTCGTACATAGCTTTACCATTTCGTCTTCATCTGTGCAAACGGATATTTCGTCATTGAATTTGTTTAACCTTGCTTCCATCTCAAACAAATCGGAAAAAGCGCTCTTCAGAAATTCAATTACAGTAATGTTATCCTTTACGGCAAGCTGCTGGTCAAGATAAGATATCTTTGTTTTCGGATGCCATCTGATTTGCCCTTGGTCGGGTATAACCGTTTCGGTGAGCATATTTATAAATGTGGATTTACCGGCACCGTTAAGTCCGGTAAGTCCCATTTTGTCGCCGTTAAACAACTGCATGGACGCGTTGTTGAAAAGCTTTTTATCACCCAATATTAAAGTTAAATCTTTTACTTCAAGAATACTCATTTCAAAATCCTTATTATATACTATTTTATATCATACACTATAAAACAAAATTTTGCAATTAAATATAGTATTTAAGGCATAAAAAAAGACGAAAAGGACATATCCTTTTCGTCTTTTTGAAATCAAATTACTTTACAACCGGAACGGTAGAACCTGCATAAGGCATAACAATTACTTTTGCATCCTTGCCGCACTTTTCATAAGCCGCATTTACAGCTTCATCAACAGAATGATAAGGCTTAAGATAAATGCTGTTTACGAATTCATCGGCAAGGTCACTTACAAGATATATGTCAGCTTTCTGCGCTACCATTGCGATGGCGGCTGCTTTATGTCCGCCGAGCTGGAAGTTCTTCTGAATATTTACAAGTCTTTCCTCGGGGCTGTATTCAAGCATCCACTTTTCGAAGACGCCCTCGCCAAGGCCTTCCTTGCAGGAGGCGGAAACGATAATAACTCCGCCGTCTTTTACTGCAAATTTAGCATTGTCAAGTCCCTTCTGTGCCTGATAAAGGTTAAGGTCTTTGGGATAACCGCCAACAGAAACGATAACAATATCGGCTTTTTCCTTAATGGGAACTTTATAAAGAGTATCAAGAAATGCGCAGCCGGCTCTGTGAGCTTCGATATAATGGCCTGCATAGCTCTTGAGAATCTTCTTATGAGCATCAAGAACTACGTTTACAATATAATCGATATGCTGATACTGACCGATTTCATCTATATCCTCACGAACGGGGTTGCCTTCTATTCTGCCGGTTGCTGCTTCCGGTCTGATCATCATGGAATGATTGGACTGAATGGCATCACGGGTGCAAACGCCGGGCATAAGAGCCTTTGCGCCGCCCGAATAACCTGCAAAATAATGGAATTCGATATTGCCGACACAGATTACTCTGTCAGCCTTTGCTACAACGGAGAAAACGTCGTAAGGAGTGCCTGCCTTGGAGGTACCAACATGGATACTGTCCTTGGGATTGCAGTCAATACATTTTACTCTGTTGTAAACTTCCTCACCTACAAGCTTGATTTTTTCCTCTTCGGTATGGCTGCGATGGGAACCGAGGGCAAATACAACCGTAATGTCCTTATCTTCTACGCCTGCCAAACCAAGCTCGTCAAGAATGGGAGGAATAACGTCATAGCTGGGCACGGGACGGGTAATATCGCTTGTTACGATAACTATACTCTCGCCCGGCTTAACTATTTTTGAAAGTCTATCGGCACCGATGGGGTTTTCAAGACTTCTCTTTACCTCTGCCCTACCGCCAACCTGTACATCAACAGGATTGGGGTTAATAACAGCGGCAAGATTTTTATCATCTATCTCGAATTTTACGGTAGATTTGCTATAACCTAACTCAAAATTCATAGTAAACCTCCAAAACTAAGTGCTTATCTCTTGATGCTGTGTGCGCAATGACCTTCGATCATATGAGCAGCTTCCATGATCATTTCATTTACGGTAGGATGAGGATGGATAGCATTGGCGATTTCTTCTACGGTGCTTTCAAGCTTGATAGCTGCAAGACCTTCGCCGATCATATCGGTTGCATGAGCGCAGAACAGCTGCATGCCGAGGATTTCGCCGGTCTTTTCATCGGAAACGAGCTTAACAAAACCGTTGGTTTCGCCCATAACGAGAGATTTGCCGTTGCCGGAAGCTGCAAACTTACCAACCTTAACGGAATAGCCTGCTGCCTTTGCCTTTTCTTCGGTAAGACCAACAGAAGCGATTTCTGGAGCAGTGTATACGCAGCCGGGAATAACCGTAAAGTCAGCCTTCATCTTGTTGCCGTTCTTGCAGTTATGAGCTGCAACCTGGCCCTGATGAGAAGCGGCATGAGCGAGCATGGCCTTGCCGTTTACGTCACCGATAGCATAGATGTTGGGCAGATTGGTCTGGCAATAATCATCAACCTGAACAAAGCCTCTTTCAGTCATCTTAAGACCGATGGTATCAAAACCAAGATCCTTGGTCATGGGACGTCTGCCGGTGGACAGGATTACGATTTCGCCTTTTTCACTTTCAACCTTGCCGTCCTTTTCGTAGGAAACGGAAAGAACGCCATCCTTAGCGATGCCGGAAACCCTAGCGCCGAGGTGGAAACGAACACCCTTCTTGGACAGGATCTGTCTCATGGAAGCAGCGATGTCAGCGTCCATACCGGGCAGGATTTCAGGAGTCATTTCAACGATGGAA
>JAZRWQ010000129.1:0-6520 GCA_045599805.1 Eubacteriales bacterium
ATGGTAGGTCTTATACTTACAATGCTCTGCTGTATCGTTCTCGGTATGGGCGTGCCCACTACCGCAAACTACTGCATCATGGCATCAACCTGCGCACCGATCCTTGTTCAGCTCGGATTCCCCGCAGTTGCCGCTCATTTCTTCGTATTCTATTTCGGAATTGTTGCGGATATAACCCCGCCTGTTGCCCTTGCTGCCTATGCCGGCTCGGCAATAGCCAAGTCCAATCCCATGTCTACCGGCATAAATGCCACCAAGCTGGCAATCGCCGCCTTCATAGTACCCTATATATTCGCGTACAGCCCCGAAATGCTCTTTATTGATGTTACCAGCGCATGGCAGGTAATACAGATATCCTTAAGTGCTGTTCTCGGCCTGTTCGGTGTTGCCGCCGCACTCAACGGTCATCTGTTTAAAAAGATTCCCGTTATTTTCCGACTTATTATTGCGGCAGGCGGTATCTGCATGATGATTCCCGGTACGCTTACCGATGTTATCGGTCTTGTCGTTATCGCCGGCGTTATCGCGCTTCAGTATTTCACATCAAAAAAACAGGCTGTTGCCTGAACATAACAAAAAAAACAGGTTCCGTTGGGAACCTGTTTTTTTATGCTTAATTACAGATTTGCGTTTATTCCTTCGGCGTATCTTACCGTTTCCATGGCGTCCTTCGCATATTTGTCTGCGCCTATTGATGCGGCATATTCGGGCGTCAGCACCGCACCGCCCACTACCGTTTTACACCACGGTGCTTTTTCTTTGATGAGATTAACCGTCTCTTCCATTGCGGGAATGGTCGTTGTCATAAGTGCGCTCAGTCCGCATATCGCGGAATGTTTTCTTATAACCGTATCAACTATCGTTTCCGGTGCAACGTCCCTGCCTAAATCGGTAACGTCAAAGCCGTAATTTTCAAGCAGCAGCTTAACGATGTTTTTGCCAATGTCGTGTATGTCGCCCTTAACCGTTGCGATAACGATACCGCATTTATCGGCTGTATTCTGCGATGAGGAAGAAGCCTTTATTATTTCAAATGCGGCTTTTGCGGCTTCCGCGCTCATAAGCAGCTGCGGCAGATATATCGTTTTCTTTTCAAAACGTTCTCCCACAACATTAAGCGCGGGGATGATTTCGTTCTGAATAAGCTTCATGGGCTCTTCGTTTTTCAAAAGTGCTTCGGTAAGTGCGGCAGCCTGTTCTTTAAGGCCTTTTATTATCGAGTTTTGCAGCTCACTTGCCGAAATATCTTCTGATTGTTTTACTACGGGTGCAGAGGTATTTGCCGCGGTCTGCATCGGCATTTTTTCGGTAAACTCAATATACTCGGCGCAGCTTTCGTCCATGCCGTTAAGAGCAAGGAATGTGTGATACGCCTTCATCATTTCATGGGAATACGGATTCATAATGGCGGCTTTAAGCCCGTTTGTAAGCGCCATTACGAAAAAGCTGCCGTTTATCAAATCTCTTT
The DNA here is from genome assembly GCA_045599805.1 of Eubacteriales bacterium. Lineage (GTDB taxonomy): Bacteria > Bacillota > Clostridia > Oscillospirales > UMGS1783 > JAZRWQ01. Next base: position 1,469 of record JAZRWQ010000129.1, read on the forward strand.
GCGGCAATCCGAAAGATACGTTGGAAACACCGAGTGACGTAAGGCATCCGAGCTTTTCAGTAATAAGCTTTACTGCTTTAAGCGTTTCCTTTGCGGCATTGTTGTCGGCGCTTACCGTCATGGCAAGCGGATCGAAAATAAGGTCTTTTTTATCAATGCCGTATTCTTTTGCCTTGTTAAGTATTCGTTCGGCTATTTCAAGACGTTTTTCGGCATTTTCGGGTATTCCGTCCTCGTCAAGGGTAAGCGCAACGATAAGTCCGCCGTATTTCTTTACGATAGGGAAAACGGCGTTCATGCTTTCCTCCTTGCCGTTTACCGAGTTTACCATTGCCTTACCGTTATACCGTCTTAAAGCGATTTCCATAGCTTTAATATCCGATGTGTCTATCTGCAAAGGCAAATCTATTATAGCCTGCAATTCGTAAATGACGTTTTTCAGCATATCCGGCTCATCTATTTCCGGCAGACCTACGTTAACGTCAAGCAGATGCACGCCCTTTTCCTGCTGTGATAAGCCTTCATTTAAGATATAGTCTATATCCTTGTTTCTTAATGCTTCTTTAAATTTCTTTTTGCCCGTCGGGTTTATGCGCTCGCCGATAAGTACCGGCTTGCCGCCGAAAATAACCCCGTGCGTGTAAGACGATACTACCGAAATATTCTTTTTTGTGACGGGCTTTTGCGCAATATCTTTACATTCTCTGCACAGTGCCTTGATATATTCGGGGGTTGTGCCGCAGCATCCGCCGGCAATTCGTACACCCTCTGACATCAGTGAGGCAACGTCTTTTGCAAATTCGTCCGCCTCAACATCGTATACGGTCTTGCCGTCAACGCTCTTCGGCAGTCCGGCGTTGGGCTTAAATATAACGGGCAGGGAAGAGTATTTCAGATATTCTCTTGCGGTATCCGCAAGATCTTTGGGACCGAGTGAGCAGTTTATGCCTATCGCATCGGCACCCATGCCTTCAAGCATCGCAATCATCGCAAGAGGAGATGCACCGGTCATAAGCTTTCCGTCTTCACCGTAGGAATTGCTTACAAATACCGGCAAATCGCAGTTTTCCTTTGCGGCAAGCAAAGCGGCCTTGGTTTCGTACGAATCGTTCATCGTTTCTATCGAAATGATATCGGCTCCGTATTTTGCGCCGAGCTTAACCGTCTTGGCAAAAATTTCAACGGCATCTTCAAAATCCAGATCACCGTATGGCTTAAGCATTTTACCCGTCGGGCCCATGTCAAGAGCTACCCATTTGGGCTGCGGCGTATTGCTTCTTTTGGCCGCTTCTCTTGTGTTGGCGATAGCGGCGCTTATTATCTTTTCAAGCTCATCATCGTTAAACTTCAAAGAATATGCGCCGAAAGTATTTGTGTTTACGATATTGCTTCCGGCATCATAATAGCTTTTCTGTATATCGATTATGGCCTCCGGATGCGATATATTCCATCTTTCGGGTAATTCTCCGGGGGCAAGTCCGCGCTTTTGCAGCATCGTGCCCATGCCGCCGTCAAGAATTATCCTATTGTCCTTTAAATAGTCGAGTATATTCATCATATCTCCTGTTTATTTGAGTCCGAATATGGCGGTAACCGATTTCATCGGCACCATAAGCAGATTATCGTTTAAAGTCAGCCCTATTTTCCTCGGGCAGTCAAGGGCTTTGAATACGTCTCGCTGCATTTCAAGCGGCATATCTCCGTACCCGGGGCTGAATCTCGGTGTGGTGTTTCCAAACTCACTTTGAAATTTATCGCACAGCGTTTCTATTCTTTCCGTGCCTATACCCTGCAGAACAAGCGCTTTAAGTGAATCGGAAATGCCGTATCTTTTTATTGCGCGGTCAATGCCGATCCCCGCCGTTGCGGCAAACAGTATGCATTTTTCGCTGTTTTTTAAAAGCTTTTTCAGATTTTCCGATTCCGTTTTGCAGAATCCCAAATCGAGAAGCTCCTTATCGTACTTTACGTCGAATTCTTTGTAACAAACCTTGAAAGTAAATACGTCTTTAACGCTTTCGTAGCTTTCGTTTATAAGCCGGTAAGCCTCGTCATCGGGATTTACAAACCTCGCATACCGTAATGCTTCCTTTTCGTTAAAGGGCAGGGACTCATAGGTTTTTGTGTATACTTCCGTGTTCATGTCAGCCGATTATGTCGGAAAGATTTTCCATTATTTTCTGCGCAACTTCCGGCTTGTTCATCGAATAGATGTGAACGTTCTTTATGCCGTTGGCAAAAAGGTCAATTATCTGATCGGTCGCGTAGGCAATACCGGCCTGCTTCATTGCCGCCGGATCATATCCGAATTTGTCAACAAGGCTCTTGAAGCGATAGGGCATAAATGAACCGGAAAGCTTTATTGCCTTTTCAATCTGCTTTGCGTTGGTTATCGGCATGATACCGGGAATAACGGGCACTGTTATGCCTGCCTCTCTCGTTTTATAAAGGAAGCTGTAAAACAGATTATTGTCGAAAAACATCTGCGTGGTCAGAAAGTCGCATCCGGCATCCACCTTTTCCTTAAGATGCATGATATCCTCCGCCTGAGTCGCGCTTTCGGGGTGTATTTCGGGGTAGCAGGCACCGCCTATGCAGAAATCAGCGCCCGATTCCCTTATGTCATGTATAAGGTCAATTGCGTGCTTGTACGCCCAGCCCGAGCGGTCGGCGTTTTCGTTTTCGGGCGGTATGTCGCCGCGAAGCGCCATAACGTTTTCTATGCCCATATCCTTCATCTGCGCTATCTTTTCCTTAACCGTTTCTCTGGTAGACGAAACGCAGGTGAGATGCGCAAGCGAAGGTACGCCGTAGCTTTCCTTAATGCTTTTGGCTATTTCCATGGTGTATTTGCTCGTGCCGCCGCCTGCACCGTATGTAACACTCATAAAAGAGGGGTGCAGTTTTGATATTTCCCGTGTGGCATTTATAACGCTTTCATAAGCGCTGTCTGTTTTCGGCGGGAATACTTCAATGGAAATTGAAAGTTTATCTGATTTGAATATTTCGTTAAGCTTCATTTTTATACACCATACCAAATAATAATTATTAATTAGTATAGCATAATTATATTATTCGTTCAAGTAAAATTTCAGCGTTTTATGGCTTGGAATAATATAATTCATCATCTATTTGACATTTTATTTTATTGTGCTATACTATAAAATACTCATTATATGACGATGGGAGATAACAAAGTGAAAATAATCATTGCCGGATGCGGCAAAATAGGTGCAAGCCTTATCCGTCTTCTCTCGGCAGAAGGATACGAACTCACAATAATAGATACCGACAGCGCCGTGCTGGACGGACTTATCGAAAGCTACGATGTAATGTCTGTCTGCGGCAACTGCGCAACACAGAATATCCTTATCCAGGCAGGCGTTAAGGAGGCCGATCTTCTTATTGCCGCAAGCGGTACGGATGAGATCAATATGCTTTCCTGCATGGTTGCCCACGGTACCAATCCCAAGATACATACCATTGCCCGTATCCGCAACCCGGAATACAGCGAGCAGTCGGCAAGGATGCGCGACCTTTTCGGTTTGTCCATGGTCGTAAATCCGGAACGTCAGGCAGCCGCCGAAATTGAAAGACTTTTGAAATACCCCGGCTTTTTGAAGCGTGATACCTTTGCAAAGGGCAGGGTTGAAATAGTTGAGCTTAAAATTGACGGCAGTAATCCTCTTCGCAATACCACACTCATGAATCTTGAAAAGATTGTACGCTGCAAGGTGCTTGTATGCGTTGTACTGCGTGACGGTCAGGCCATAGCTCCCTCCGGTGAATTCGTTCTGCGCGAGGGCGACAGAATATTCGTTACCGGCGCAGTAAATGAAATAACCGTACTTTTAAAGCATCTGGGTATTGTTGCGCGCAAGGCAAAAAAGGTTCTCATCTGCGGCGCAGGCAGACTTTGCCATTATCTTACGCGTTTATTGCTGCATGATGGTTCATCGGTGACCGTTATAGAAAAAGATCGCGAAAAATGCGTAAGCATGTCCGAGATATTCCCCGATATAGATATTATCTGCGGCGACGCCAGCAGTCAGGAGCTTTTGGAGAGCGAGCACATATCCGATTATGATGCCACCGTTACCATGACCGGCATGGACGAGCTTAATATACTGATATCTCTTTACGGAAGCCGTAAGGGCGTGCGCCAGAACGTAACCAAGATAACCCATTTCAAGGACAGCGATATAATAAACGCCTTGCCGCTTGGCAGCATTATCAGCCCGGATGAGCTGTGTTGCAACCGCATAGTACGTTATGTCAGAGCGATGAGGAATCAAACCGGCGCGGCAGTTTCCGTGCATCTTATCGCTGACAGAAAGGCGGAAGCCATGGAGTTCAGGGTTGATGAGCATACCCTTCATTGCGGTGAGCCTTTAAGAAACATCCGCATGAAGTCCAATGTGCTTTTGGCATGCATCACCAATGCCGGCATGATCTCCATTCCAAACGGCGATTCCGTATTCCGCAAGGGCGATACCATCGTTGTTGTAACGACAGGGGAAAATATTATATATCAGCTTAATGATATCTTTGAATAACAGAGGTCGATTATGAATTATAAGCGTATCGGCAGAATACTTTCACAGATTCTGTCCATAGAAGCATTGTTCATGCTGCCGGCGCTGATAATCAGCATAGTCGATAAGGATATCCGCGTAGTTCACGCGTATATTCTGACCTTGCTGATAATCATTGCCGTTTCCTTTGTGCTTGCTTTGCTTTCCAGAAAAAGCAAGCACGGTTTCTATGCCAAAGAGGGGCTTGTGTGCGTTGGTTTAAGCTGGCTTATCATGAGTCTTATGGGCTGTCTTCCGTTCTATATTTCGGGACAGATACCACATTTTGTAGATGCCTTTTTTGAAATCGTATCGGGCTTTACCACTACCGGTTCAACCATTCTGCCTGATGTTGAGGCAATAAGCCGCGGTCTATTATACTGGCGAAGCTTCAGCCATTGGCTCGGCGGCATGGGCGTACTGGTATTCCTGCTCGCAATAGCATCCAGCAAAAAGAACGAAAACGCATCATCTCTTC
>JAZRWQ010000130.1:0-5522 GCA_045599805.1 Eubacteriales bacterium
CCGGTTTTGCATATATCGTGAAGCAAAGCAGCAACCGCGATGCTTTCGTCGCTTGCCTTGTCTTCAACCTCTCTGTATATTTCGCAAAGCCGCTTGTATACGTTAAGACTGTGCCTGCAAAGACCGCCCTCTTCGGCAAGATGATATTTGGTGGAGGCGGGGGCTGTGAAAAAGTCGGACTTTTCAAGCCAATCCAAAAGCTTATCCGCGCCCTGCCGCGTTATTTTATCTTTGTATATGGCGATAAATTCTTCCTTTGCCTGAATCGCAAATTCACTCATATATTCCATAACCTACCTCCGTCTTGTTTATATATTGATTATAACCCGAAACGCAAAATATGTAAATAGCTTAGCGGTATCTTTTCGGTGCAATCCCCGTATTGCAAAAAACAAGTTTTTATGGCATAATGATTATGAGGTGATACCCGTGATAAAAATAATGTTTGTATGCCACGGCAATATCTGCCGCAGTCCGATGGCGGAGTTTGTGTTTAAGGATATTGCGGAGAAAAACGGAAAAGCCGATGAGTTTTTTATAGATTCCTCAGCAACAAGCACCGAGGAGATAGGCAACTCGGTATATCCGCCCGCCGTAAACGAACTGAAAAGGCACGGAATAAAGCTATATTCGCATTACGCAAAGCAGATAACAAAAAAGGATTACGAAGATTTCGACCTCATAATCTGCATGGAAAAATATAATATCCGCAACCTTGCCCGTGTTATCGGCGATGATAAGGACGGAAAGGTGCATCTGCTTATGGAGTACACCGGTGTTTCACGCGATGTGGCCGACCCATGGTATACCCGCAATTTCGCAACGGCATATAATGATATTTTCAGCGGCTGCACCGCCCTTTTCAATAGCCTTAAGGAGAAATTATGATAAGAGAAATAGTACGCGACGTTATATTTTTATCACAGCCCGCAAAGGCGGCGGATGAAAATGACCTGCATATCGCCGATGATTTAACGGACACCCTCAAAGCCAACGCCGACAGATGCGTGGGCATGGCGGCGAACATGATAGGTGAATGTAAACGCATCATCGTTTTTGATAACGAGGGAGAATACACGGAAATGTTTAATCCCGAAATCGTTGCGTCCAAAGGGCTGTACGAAACGGAGGAAGGCTGCTTATCCCTTAGCGGCGTGCTCAGAACGAAAAGATATAAAACAATAAAGGTGAAATGGCAAACACGTGATTTCGAAACGCGGATAAAGAATTTCAGCGGCCGCACCGCGCAGATAATTCAGCACGAGATCGACCATTTCTCGGGAAGGCTGATTTGAGAAAGACAATGGAAAAATATACAATAAGAAGATTTGAAGGAAAGGATGCCTGCGAGGTTTCGGCGTTGGCTGCAAAAACGCTGAGAACGGTAAACATAAAAGACTATACTGCGGAGTATATAGAGGAAACAGTAAAATCGCTTTCTCCCGAAATTATATCAGAGCGTGCATCCCATGCCCATATGTACGTTGTGTGCGACGAAAAGAAAATAGTCGGCTGCGGTGCGATAGACGGCTACTGGGGCAGCACTACCGAAAGCATTTTGCTTACGGTTTTCGTTTTGCCCGAATATCAGGGCAGGGGCATCGGCACCCGCATAATAAAAACGCTTGAGGAAGATGAATTTTTCCTTCGAGCCGACAGAATTGAAATACCTGCCTCGATTACGGCAGTTGAGTTTTACCGCCGCTTTGATTATGATTATAAAAACGGTGTTACGGCACCCGATGAAGATGGCACCTGCCGTCTCGAAAAATTCAGATAAAAAAATGACCTCGACAGAGGTCATTTTTTTATCTGAATTCGTATTTTCTTATCCCGCAGTTAACCAGCTCTCCGATGTGCAACATACTGCCGTCATCCGGCATACCCTCGAAATAGTATGCTATGGCGCGCGCAACACCGTTATGCGTTACGATAAGTATGTTTTTGTCGGGATATTTTTCTCTTATGCCGTCAAGCCCTTCCTTGACTCTTGCAACGATTTCGGGCACCGTTTCGGCGTTTTTGAATTGTTTTGCGTAGTCTGAATAATAATTCCAGAATTTTTCGCGGTCGATGCTTGCGGCGCTTTTCCCGGTAAGCTCGCCTGTGTCGCGTTCAATGAAGTGCTCGTCCGTGATGACAGGCAGATTATTGGCGTTTACTATGGCGGCGGTGTGCCGCGTTCTTAAAAGGGGAGATGAGATGATAAAATCAATATCAAGGTTTTTTACCGTTTCTCTTGCCTTTTCAGCCTGCGATATACCCGTTTCGTTTATGTCTTCATCAAATCTGCCGTTGAAAATTCCGGCATCGTTGTTGCCCGTTCTGCCGTGGCGTATAACGTAAAGTGTCATATGCTTGCTGCCATTCTGATGTTGTTGAGGATATAACCGTCGGCACCGGTTTCTTTTATCTTCTCAACCTGCGTTACCGAGCCGTCCATGCAGAAAAGGGGATCGGCAATCTTGGGGTTATTTGCCATTACCCAAACTTCTCTGTCGGCGGGTAAAATCGCCTTAACATCGCTTACGGATACATCGTCAAGCCAATGTTCCCAAAGTCTTATAATGCCTGCGCCGTTGTCGGAATATTCCTTTGCCTTGTCTGCCGAAGGGATAAAGGCAAGGATGTTTTCGGTAGGGAAATATTTTTTCGCAAGCTCTAAATCTTCAAGACTGCGCACTCCCGCGATGGTGCGGAAGGATGCCTTGGATATTGCTTCAAGCATATTTTCATCGGCCTTTTTAAGGTCGAATACAACTGCCGAGCCGCCGCTGAATTTTTCCAGTACGTCCTTAAGCGGAGTTATCTTCTTTTTATGCGAGGAAAGTCTTATCTGCATCTGCACATAGGACATTTCTTCTACCTTTCCCGGATAACCTACAAGTCTCATAAGGTCATCATCATGGAACAAAACGGCAACGCCGTCTTTGGTGTAGCGAGGATCGCATTCAACTGCGAAAGCACCGTATTCCGCGCCTCTTTCAAGTGCTTCAAGTGTATTTTCCTGGCGCTCCAGGCAAGCGCCTCTGTGTGCTATAAATTTCATTGAAATCACTTCCTTGTTTTTATATTATATCAGTATAAAAATAAATTTTCAATATATTATTTTCTGATTCTCCGGTCATTTCCGTTTTGCGAGTAGTATTCTGCCTTGGCGCTATACATTTTCGCTTCCGCCTTTTTTATCATGTCGTGCATATCAATGGCATTGTCGGCAAATTCATAGCCGAGCGCAATATGGTATCCCTTGTCCTCCGCGGCATCGCAGGCTGCTTTTGCCATCGTTTTCAGCTCCATCTCGTCTATGCCGTTAATAAGCGCAACGAATTCATCTCCGCCTACCCTGTACGTATGTCTGCCGAAAATACCGCGAAGAGCATTTGCTATGTATATAAGCATCTCGTCGCCGCTTTTATGCCCCAGCGTGTTGTTCATTTCATGCAATCCGTTCACGTCAATGTATATAAAGCATGTATTTTTCGGCATATTCTCCGGATACGAAAACAGATACTTTTCAAATGCGCGTCGGTTGCCTATCCCCGTAAGCCCGTCGGTATGGCTTATTATTTCAAGCTCATGCTTCAGAAAATATTTCTGCACTCTCGCGTTCATCGTATATATGCAGGCAAGCGCGCCGAATATTGAAAATATCACCGTGTTAATTATGTCGGACGAAAGGCATTCGGGCGACTTGGCAATAAGCGCCGATATAATGAACAGTATATCGGATATCCCTATAAGCGCAATGGAAAATACCGGCCGGTCGATAAATACAAGCGGTGCTATTATCAGTATTACCTGAAATGCGCTTGCAAGCTCATCCGGTGAAAAAAACGTACCCAGCATTATTCCGAAAAGATATATCGCAAATACAAATCCGTACATCAGTAAGCGTATCTGCTTCATCCTTTTGGGCTTCAGAATGTTGCTTATTATAAAAGCCGCTGCGGAAATAACTATGCCTGCACAGTAAAGCGGACGGTATACCGACAGTTTTGTATCAATAAACGATACTGTCAGCACAGCTGTCATAAGCAGGGCAGTTATTGCCGTGTAGGTGCGCAGGTATTTTTTATTGTCAAGGCATATTTCTTTTTCTATGTGCGGAAATGTTTTATTGTATTTTTCGTGCCCTATGTTTGCATATAGTAAAAGATTTTTTAATTTATCGCTGTTTTTCATTGGTGCTCCTTTCATAAAATAATAATACCATAAATTTTTTATCCTATCAAGGTTATGAGTCTTATTGGTAAAAATTGATAACCTATACGCAAATTATTTTTTTATGCTTTTAATCGGAGAGATTCCGTAATGCGCCTTGTACTTTTTTGAAAAGTTCGCAAGGTCATTGAATCCCGAAAGCATAGCCGAGCGGGTAACACCGTACCCGGTCATTAAAAACTCCCGCGATTTTTCAAGGCGTAAGTCCGTAAGATATTTCTGCGGCGAAACGCCGTATCTTTCGTTGAAAAGAGCGCATAGGTAGTGTCTGTTTATATGCAGATCGGCGGCAATGCCCTCGATCGTAAGCTGCTTCATGAAGTTGGCTTCGATGTATGCCTTGGCATACTGCGCATAGTCGGTCTTTCCCGTAGGCGATATAAGCGACAGCCGCCATATAAGCTCGTGCATAAGGCTTACCGCCTTCAAGGGCGAGTCCGGTAAGCTGTGCATATCTTTAAGCTGCGTGAAAATATGTCCTACCGGCGCATTTTTAATAATATGCCTTATATCCAAAAACTTTATATCCTTTGCATAAAAGGCAAGCCATGCGTATTCCCACGGGGATTTTAAATCCGCGGTGTAGGTCGTTATCTCGCCGGGATGTATGATGAACAGATCGCCCTTCTCTGCACTTTCCTTACCGTTTTCCCATTCAAAAACGCCCTTGCCGTCAAGTATATAGTGCAGCAGATAATACGGACGCACGTGCGGTCCGTAGCTGTGTCCGCTTTCGCAGTCCTCATATCCGTAAACGGATGGGATAATGCTGTAATATTCGTTTGCCGGTATTACCGATTCGTACATATCGCTCACCTCATATATTCCATTATACCAAAAAATAATGCCTTTTTACAATAGCAAAGCAAAAGAAAATCTGCTAAATTGATAGTATAAATATCAGGAGGTGTCATCATGCTTAAAATAACCTTTATGGGTGCAGGCAGCACCATTTTTGTAAGAAACGTAATAGGCGATGTAATGTGCACGCCCTCACTCAGAGAGTGTGAAATCGCTCTTTATGACATTGACCCGCAGCGTATGGAAGAAAGCTACCGTATACTCAAGGTAATGAATCATAACGTAAACGAGGACAGAGCGGTTATCAAAACCTACGTGGGTGTTGAGAACCGCAAGGCGGCTTTGAAAAACGCAAACTTCGTTGTAAACGCAATTCAGGTAGGATTATACGAGCCCTGCACGGTAATAGACTTTGAAGTTCCGAAAAAATACGGTCTCAGACAGACTATCGCGGATACCCTCGGCATCGGCGGCATAATGCGCGCACTGCGCACCAT
>JAZRWQ010000131.1:0-21394 GCA_045599805.1 Eubacteriales bacterium
TACCCTCATCCGTCATTTCCTTCGGAAATGCCACCTTCCCCTGAAGGGGAAGGCTAAAGACGAAAAAAGGAATCCCATGGGCGCTCTCAGTTAGGGATAAACAGCCTGACAAATGCGGATTTCGGCGAATAACGGCTTCAAAAAAAGTCCCCATACATACCCAGTATGGGGACTTTTTTGTTCATTGTTCTTCATCCGAAATTCATCATTTTCAGGTGTGAGCAGTTTTGAGCGGGGAAAAATCAGTGCGTGGTGAAACAAAAAATCGAAGGTATACTGTCGTATATCGAGATTTTTTGTGAGCCGCCGTGCGATTAATCGTTCAAAACCTATTTCTCCCTAATTGAGAGCGCCCTACGGATTCCTTTTCCTTATTTTATATGGAGCCGCCGACGGAGCCTTCCCAGGTGTCTATCTCTTTGGCTTTCTTTTCCTCTTCGTCGAACCAGTGGGTTGTAACCGCCTTGATTTCGGTGAAGAAGCGAACGCCGTCCTTGCCCAGGCAATGCAGGTCGCCGTAGAAGCTTTCCTTGTGTCCGCTGAAGGAGAATACGCCTGCGGGAACGGGGATGCCTACGTTGATGCCAACCTGACCGCCGTCGGTGAGACGGGCGAACTCACGGGAGTAGTAGCCGCTCTGGGTGTATATTACCGAGCCGTTTGCAAACTGGTTTGCGTTCATAAGCTTAACGCCCTCTTCGAAGGTCTTGACACGCTTGATGCAGAGCACCGGCCCGAATATTTCGTCGTTGCCTACGCTCATTTCGGGGGTTACGTGGTCGAAGATGGTGGGCCCGAGGTAGAAGCCGTTTTCGAAGCCGGGAACGGTAACGTTTCTGCCGTCGAGTACAAGCTCGGCGCCCTCTTCGATGCCTTTTTCGATCCATTTAACTACCTTTGCCTTGTGGGCGGCGTCAACAACGGGACCGAGGTTGGTGGTCTTGTCATAAGCAGGACCTATCTTTAATTCCTTGGCGTATTTAACGATGAGCTTAACCAGCTCGTCGGCGATGCTTTCCTGTGCAACGACTACGGGCAGAGCCATGCAGCGCTCGCCTGCGCAGCCGAAGGAGCTGTTTATGATACCGCGCGCGGTGCGTTCAAGTGCGGCATCCTCTAAAACGAGTGCGTGGTTCTTTGCTTCGGTCTGCGCCTGAACACGCTTGCCGTGGGATGCGGCGATGCCGTAGATGTGCTTGCCTACGCCGGAGGTGCCTACGAAGCAGATGCCCTTGATGTCGGGATGAGTTAAGAACTGCTCGGATTCGGTTCTCGTGCAGGTTACGAGGTTAAGTACGCCGTCGGGAAGTCCTGCTTCCTGCCAAAGCTCCGCGCAGCGCATGGCGGTAAGAGGAGTTTTGGAAGCGGCCTTTATTACGATGGTGTTGCCGGTGGCGATGCAGATGGGAGTCATCCAGCCCATGGGGATCATGCCGGGGAAATTAAAGGGAGCGATGCCGGCAAATACGCCCAGAGGCTCGCGGTAGGTAACGGTATCGTAACCGGTGGAGGTGTTCATAAGGGTTTCGCCCATCATGAGAGAGGGAGTGCCGCAGGCAAGCTCAACCGGCTCCTTGATCTTTGCGATATCGCCGGAGGATTCAGCCCAGTTCTTGCCGTGCTCGCGGGCGCAGCATTCGGTAAGCTCATCCCAATGCTCTTCTAAAAGGGCGCGGAACTTGTAAAGTATCTGAACACGCTTCATAACGGGCGTGTCGCGCCATGCGGGGAATGCCTTTTTAGCACATTCAATGGCGTAGGCAACTTCTTCGCTCGAGCAGCTCGGAACTTCCGCCTGGACCTCGCCCGTGCTGGGGTTGTAAACGGGGGTGTATTTACCGGTCTTGGTGTCAAGCCACTGACCGCCGGCAAAATATTTCATTCTTTTAACTTCTGACATGGTAAACCTCCATAAAATATAGTTTATACTTAAATTATAGTTTCAAAATTATTTAATGTCAACATAAAAATGAAATTAAATTTCAAAAATCAAACCCCCAAACGGGTTATAGTTGACATTTGCGCAAAAAAATGGCACAATATAGTTAAGCTAAATATGAAAGGCAAACAGAATGGTAGAAGCAATTTTTGAAGCTGATGTAAATGAAAAACCGGCAAATCAGTCGGTAATGAAAATGCTGCAGCTTATATCTCTGCTGTCCGAAAGCAGAACTCCCATGAAGCTGCAGGATATAGCCTCGGGCGTGGATATGCCCAAGGCCTCGGTATTGCGCTATCTCAATGCGCTGATACAGGAAGGCTATGCCTATAAGGACGAGCTGCTGGGAAGATACGCGCTAACATGGAAAATATGCGGCGTGGGCGATAACGTCCGCTCCGCCTTAAGCATAAGGACGCTGGCGGGCGAGCTTATAAACGAGCTGTCCGGCAGGCTGGGGCTCGGCGTGTCGCTTGTTGTCGAGCAGGATATGGAGTGCATGTATCTCGACTGCGTATACGAGCCCAACATGATGGGGCCCACTCTTCAGCGTATAGGAAACCGCTCGCCGATGCATTCAACAAGCTCGGGAAAGCTTTTCCTTTCGAGATTTACCGATGCAAAGCTTGATGAATTCATAAAGCGCAAAAAGCTTACAAAGCTTACCGACAACACGATCACCGACAAAATTAAGCTTGAAAAAGAGCTGAAAAGGGTAAGAGAAAACGGTTTTGCAATGGATAACGAGGAATGTGAGGAGGGCTTGAGATGCATAGCGTTCCCCGTATATGATTACAACGGCGCTCTTGCCGCCGCAATAAGCTGCTTCGGCTCAAGCGGACGCTTTACCGACGATTTTATCGAGACCGCCATAAAACCCGAGCTTGCCGCCGCCGCAAAAGAGATATCCTTCCGCATGGGCGGAAGCTGTGAAAAATAATAAAATGAAAAGGGCTTCATCATATTATTTTATGATGAAGCCTTTTAAGTTATTTTTTTGATGTGCGGCAAAGGGCCTGATGCGGTTTAAATAATTAAATGATTTCGATGTCAGGGGCGAAAACCGCAAGTCCGGACTTAACTGCTTATTTGCTTTTTACCCTTTCCACGGCCTGCGCCCAGCCGGAAAGAAGCGCCTTGCGCTTATTTTCGTCCATCTGCGGGGTGAAGGTATCGGCATTTTCGCCGTCGGCAAAGGGGAACTCATAAAAGCCCACTGCCATGCCTGCGAGCATGGCGGCGCCGAGCGCCGTTGTCTCGGTGTTTTCGGGGCGGATGACGGGCAGGGAGGAAATGTCGCTCTGGAACTGCATTAAAAGGTCGTTGCGGCTTGCGCCGCCGTCAACCTTTAACGACGACAGGGCAACGCCGGAGGTGTTTCTGACCTCGTCTATAAGGTCGTTTACCTGATACGCCATCGATTCGAGCGCGGCGCGTACGATGTGGCATTTGTTGGTGCCGCGCGTGATGCCCAGCATCCCTGCGCGCGCGTGCATATCCCAGTAGGGCGCGCCGAGGCCGGTGAACGCCGGCACGAAGTAAACGCCGCCGGTATCCTCCACCTGCATGGCGAGAGCTTCGGTTTCGGAGGCGCTGTTTATGATGCCGAGCTGGTCTCGCAGCCATTTTATAACCGCGCCGCCTGCGAATACGCTGCCCTCAAGGCAGTAGCGGATATGTCCCTTAACGCCGATGCCCACCGTTGCAAGAAGATTTCCCTGATTTTCGGGCGGCGTTTTGCCGGTGTTTACGAGCATGAAGCAGCCGGTGCCGTAGGTGTTTTTGGCTTCGCCCTTTTCAAAGCAGCGCTGTCCGAAAAGCGCCGCCTGCTGGTCGCCCGCGATGCCGCTTACGGGTATTTTTACCCCGTCCTTTTCATAATAGCCGTATATTTCGCTTGATGATACCGCCTTTGGCAGCATACATTTCGGGATATCCAGAAGTTCTAAAAGCTCATCGTCCCAGGTAAGGGTATGTATATTGAAAAGCATGGTGCGGCAGGCGTTGGTGTAGTCGGTTTTATGCTCGCCGGTAAGGTTATATAAAAGCCATGAGTCCACCGTGCCGAAAAGTATTTCGCCATTATATGCGCGGTCTTTAAGCCCCGGTAAGTTGTCGAGAAGCCATTTTATCTTGGTCGCGGAAAAGTAGGCGTCTATAACAAGCCCCGTCTTTTTGCGTATCATTTCCGTATAGCCGTCTTCCTTCAGCTTTTCGCATATATCGGAGGTGCGGCGGCATTGCCATACTATGGCGTTGCAAACGGGCTTTCCCGTAGCCTTTTCCCAGAGCACGGTGGTTTCCCTCTGATTTGTAATGCCTATGCAGGCGATTTCATTCAAATCGATTCCTTTAACGGCATCGGTGAAGGTTTCAAGCTGACTTGCCCGGATATCGTCGGGATTATGCTCTACCCAGCCGGGCTTGGGAAATATCTGCGGATATTCCTTCTGCGAAATTTTTACAGCGTTCAGGTTTTTATCGAAAACTATCGTGCGCGAGCTTGTTGTGCCCTGATCGAGTGCGACCGCGTATTTTTTCATATTCTTCCTCCGCATGGTATTTTTGTATCGGATAAGATACATAATATGTTTACAGTTTAACATAATTTTATTAAATATGGAATATGCTTTTATATTTTCTTGACAGTTTTAAAATTTTCATATAAAATATAAGTGTCTCAAATGAGACAGTTTGCGAGGCGACAACATGGATATAAGTATACTTTCAAATGAAGATAAGGAAGCTTTGAAAAACAGCTTTCTGTTTAAGGATGTATCGTGGACGGTAACCGAAGCGGCGCTTAAGGATAAGCGGTGCGTACTTTGCGAGTATGAAGAGGGACAGCTCATAATGGATAGGAGTAGTTTTATAAGGGCGCTCTTCTTCGTGCTGTCGGGGACTGCTGACGCCGCGAAGGTTACGGAGGAAACGCAGATACCCTTGCGCTCGATAGGCAGGTATGACTTTTTCGGCGCCGCCGCCCTCTTTAACGGCGACGATAAATATATAAGCCGCATAACGGCTGTGAAGAAAACACGGCTTATTGTGCTGCCGCAGGAGATAATAACCGGGCTTATCATACATCATTCGCGCATAGCATTAAACTACATCGAGTTTTTAACAAAGCGCGTGCGCTATCTTGATGCGAAAATAAATCTGTTTGTAAGCACGTCGGGCAAAAACGCGCTGATAAATTATCTGTGCACTCGTCTTAATTCATCCGCTGTCGTCCGCACCGATATTCCGCTTACCGCACTTGCCGCAAGGCTTAATATGAGCAGAGCGTCCCTATACCGCGCCCTTAATCTACTGGAGGAAAGCGGACTTATAAAAAGAAACGGCAGGGATATAATCATAACCGACCCCGAAGGGCTTTTGAAGGCAAAGGGAGGGAAATAACATGAAAAGACTTTTAAGTATAGCGATTATTTCAATATTGATTTTAGGTTTGCTTGCCGGATGCGGCACACAGGAAAAGGAAAGCGGCACGGTCATACGCATGGGGCTTCTGAAGGGCCCTACCGGCATAGGCGCCGCAAGGCTTATGGAGCAGAGCGAAAAGGGCGAAAGCAAAAACAAATATGAGTTTACCCTGTCGGGCGCGCCTACCGATATCGTAAGCGCCGTTGCTTCGGGCGGACTGGATATCGCCGCCCTGCCTTTAAACGTTGCCTCGGCTCTTTACAACAAGACAAACGGCGGCGTTAAGGTCGCCGCGCTGAATACCGCGGGGGTACTGTATATCCTCGAAAAGGGCGACGAGATAATGAGCATAGAGGATCTGGCGGGCAAAACCCTTTACGCCACCGGTCAGGGCTCAACTCCGGAATTCGTGCTGAACTATATCTTAACGCAAAACGGGCTTGACGGCAAGGTTAAGGTGGAATATCTTGACAGCGAGGAGCTTGCAACCAGAGCCGCCTCGGGCGATATCGATATATGTATGCTTCCCGTGCCTAATGTTACCTCCGTTATGGCGAAAAACCGTGCTTTGCGCAAGGCGATAGACCTTAACAACGAGTGGGACAGGCTTCAGACCGGAAGCATAATAAGCATGGGCTGCGTTGTGATTGCCGAGGATTTTTTAAATAAGCATCCCGATGCGGTTGAGCTATTTCTTGAGGAATACAGAGATTCGATAAACTACGTTGTGGCCAACGCGAAATTATCGGGCGAGCTGTGCGAAAAGTACGGCATCGTGGGCAGTGCCGCCATTGCCGAAAAGGCAATACCCGATAGCAGTCTTATATTTATGTCGGGCTCGGAAATGAAGGAGAAAGCCGGCGGATTTTTAAATATTCTCTTTGATGCCGATCCCACTTCGATAGGAGGAAAACTGCCGGATGAAAACTTCTACCTCAGCTAAAAGGATTTTAACCGATATAATAAAAATAATAGCCGTACTTATTTTCTGGCTTGTGGTGTGGGAGCTGGCGGCATTGAAGGTCGGCAAGGAGCTTATACTGCCCTCGCCCACACAGGTGGCATCGGTGCTCGGCGGGCTTCTTGTTAAAAAGGATACATGGGTAAACGCCTTACTGTCGCTTTTGCGCATCGCTTTGGGCTACATAGGCGGCGTTACCCTGGGCACGCTGCTTTCATATCTTACCTGTCGCCTTAAAATCTGCGATTTGATTTTGTCGCCCGTTATCCGCACGGTACGCGCAACGCCCGTTGCCTCATTTATAATCCTCGTTATGCTGTGGACGTCGCGGGGTATTGTGCCTACGGTAATGGTGCTTTTGATGACGGCGCCGCTTGTTTGGGAAAACATCTGCGCGCAGTACCGCGCCGCCGATAAAAAGCTTATCGAAATGGGAAGAGCATTTTCCTTTTCGCACGGGAAAATGCTGCGGCTGATATATCTGCCTGCCTGCCTGCCCGGATTTTTCTCCGGCTGTATAAATTCCGTGGGACTTGCGTGGAAATCGGGCATCGCCGCCGAGGTATTATGCCAGCCCGATGCCGCAATAGGCTCGGAGCTGTATTTTTCCAAAATATATCTCGAAACGCCCTCCCTTTTCGCATGGACGGTTATCGTAATCGTATTAAGCTTTGTTCTCGAAAAGCTTATCCATCTGCTCTTAAGTAAAGTTTCGGGCAGAAAGGAGACTTCATTATGAAGATAGAAAAGCTTTCATTCGCCTACGGCGAAAAGGTTATTTTCAATAACCTCACACTAAATCTCGACAGTAAGCGCATCTGCCTTATGTCCGCCTCCGGCAGAGGCAAAACAACGCTTTTGAAGCTTATCGCGGGGCTTGAAGTTCCGCAGGGCGGCAGAATTGAGAAGGATTTTACAAGGTGTGCCGTTATGTTTCAGGACGACAGACTTTTAAATCATCTTACCGCTTTGGAAAACGTTGCCTGCGTACGCGACAAAAAGGACGCCGAAAACGCCAAAAAGCTTCTTGATTTTCTGGAGATACCCGAAAATCTCTATCCAAATGAGATGTCGGGCGGCATGTGCCGCAGGGTTGCCCTCGCGCGCGCCCTCCATTTTGGCGGCGACCTGATGCTTCTCGACGAGCCCTTCACCGGACTCGATGCCCGCCTCATTTCCAAAATCGCCGATCATCTCAAATCCTTAAACTGCCGCATCATCATGACCACCCACGACAAAGCCGAAGCCGAGCTTCTGGATGCACGGATAGTGAATATTTAAGTTTTCAGTAGGGGCGAACAGAGCTGCCCGTCAAAAGCTTTGATGTGAGAGTGGAGAGTTGAGAGTGGAGAGTGGAGTTTCGGTGTCCGCAAAGCGGAAGAATTGGAAAAAAAAGAGTTTTCAGTTTTCAGAAAAGGCGAAATTGGTATAAATACTGAACAGAGTAAAATCTCGGGATAGGAAAAACGGATGCAGAAATGGGCTTTTTCACCCGAAGCTGTATGTTGATACTGCGAGAGGTGAAAAAGCACATTAGAAAAAACATAAAAATAAAAAGGGATTCGACAAACGTCGAATCCCTACTTCTTTAAGTCAGCCTTAATCAAAGCTTTATCTCTGTAAGAAAGGTAAAATCCTTAAACTTATTCTTTTTTTGTTTTTTCGTTCTGCGCTGTTTTTACATCCCGAATATATTTTGTCCATTTGATGTAGCCGTAAGTAGTATTTGTCAGGTATCCCGCCTTAAGCACAAGCAGAACGTACTGTCCGGAGAGGATGTTTATCGCCGTTTCGAGCAAAGCGGAGATATACCAGGCTATCCATTGCTCGCGGAAGCGCAGCAGGATGAAGATGCCGTTTGCGATGCCGACGGCGGAGGCGCAGGCATCGAGGTAGCAAACCACCGTTTCAAGCGTCTGATTGCCGCCGAAAAGGTCGGTGCCGATGTCGATGCGGGTAAGCAGGTAGCCTATGCCGATCGTCCACACCACTATGCCGGTTATCACGAGCACTTCGGCAAGCCCCGAAAGCTTGCGCACATGGGTTATCTCCTTATTGTCGCGGTTGGGGTGTCTGTGCCAGCTTATGAAGCTTATTATGTCAACGGGTATCCAGAAAAATAAGGTCGTCGCCATCGTTGCGAAGCGGTAGGAGAGGACAACGCAGATAAGTATTTCGGTTATCTCCACAAGAAGCGATACCAGAAAGTTCCACTTGCTCTGCTTCGATATCAAAAGCTCGCACAGTATATTAAAGAAGGTATCGGCAAGATACAAAGCCATGATCAGCGCGCCGTTTACGCCGTTCACGTCCTCCTCGGGGAAGATGAAGGCGAAGATGAAGGCGAGGATCAGTATGCCGAAAAACCATATCTTTTCGTACAGTGTGAAGAAGTTCCATAAATCCGTTATTCTGTTTTTAAAGCTTTTCTTTTCCATCTTTCAGTATGAATACGGGCACGGGGATTTCTCCCGTGCGGTTTGAAAATTCCAAAGTTATAACGGTAAAGCGCTTATTGTCTATCGTTTTGAAGTATTCGGTAAGCGCGTCCTTTTCCATTGTGCCGCAGTTTTTGCCGTGGTAAACGCAAACGCTCATCACGCCGCCCGGCTTAAGGATCTCAAGCGCGGCATCGAGGGCGGGTATGCTCGTTTCGGGGCGCGAAAATATGCTGTGGTCGCCGCCCGGCAGCCAGCCGAGATTGAACATGATGGCATCGGCGCTGTTTTTATCGGCGTAGCGCGCCATGTTGCTGTGGCTGTCGCATATTACCGTAACGGTATCCTCATACCCCTCCTGCTTTACAAGGGCGCGTGTGCTTTCAATAGCCTCTTTCTGTATGTCAAAGGCAAGCACCTTGCCCGTTTTGCCGCAAAGGGAGGCTAAAAATACGGTATCTCTGCCCCTGCCGGCGGTGGCGTCGATGCAGAACGCGCCGGGAGAAAGATGCTCGCTTATGAATTTATGCGAAAGCCCCAGGGTGTTCAGCGGAAAGTTCATTTTTCGTAGCCCTCGGGGTTGGTTTTCTGCCAGCGCCAGGAGTCGGCGCACATTTCATTTACGCCGCGCTTTGCTTCCCAGCCCAGCTTTTGCTTTGCCTTGTCGGGCGAGCAGTAGCAAACGTCGATATCGCCCGGACGGCGCGGCATTATTTTATAGGGAAGCTTTTTGCCCGAGGCATCGGAAAACGCCTTTACCATATCGAGTACCGAAAGTCCGTTGCCGGTGCCGAGATTGAATATCTCAACGCCGGTCATTTTCTCCATATACTGAAGCGCCTTAAGATGGCCGTTCGCAAGGTCGCAGACGTGGATATAGTCACGCACGCCGGTGCCGTCGGGGGTGTCATAATCATCGCCGAAAACGCCCAGGGCTTCGCGCTTGCCCACGGCGTCCTGCGTGATATACGGCATAAGGTTATTGGGTATGCCCTTGGGATCCTCGCCGATAAGTCCGCTTTCATGCGCGCCTACGGGATTGAAGTAGCGCAGAAGGATTATCTTCCACTCGTTGTCGGAGGTATATAAATCGGTAAGTATCTGCTCTATCATCCATTTCGTCCAGCCGTAGGGGTTGGTACATTCGCCCTTGGCGCAGTTTTCTGTTATCGGCATGGTTTTTGCCTTGCCGTAAACGGTGGCGGAGGAGGAAAAGATAAGGTTCTTTACCTTTGCGCGTGTCATTGCGCGCAGCAGGGAAAGTGTGCCCGAAATGTTGTTGTCGTAATATTCCAGCGGCTTGGAAACCGATTCGCCCACCGCCTTAAGTCCGGCGAAATGAATAACGCCGTAGGGGCGTTCCTTCATTATTATATTATACATCGCCTCTTCGTTTCGGATGTCGGCGTTGTAGAAGGCTATTTTCTTTCCGGTTATCTTCTCAACGCGCTTTAAGCTTTCGGTTGATGAGTTGGAAAGATTATCTGCGGCGGCTATCTCATAGCCGGCGTTCAAAAGCTCTATGCAGGTATGGCTGCCGATATATCCGGCACCGCCCGTAACGAGAATTTTCATAATGTTTCCTCCGCAATTTTAATGCCTTCCCCTTTGGGGAAGGTGTCAGCGAAGCTGACGGATGATAGGCTTAATGTCATTATACTCTGTTTTACCGTCAAAATCAACAGGTTAGATATAAACCGCGATATGTATTTTCTTATTAAAAAATGAATAAACTGTGTCGAAACTTGTTGACAAGCGGCGATATAAGCTATATAATTTTTATGTAATGAATATTACCTAACGCAATATAAGCCCGGCGTTTACGGGGCCGGACGTTTCTACCGCGGTTCCCTTATGCCGCGACTATTGTATTAAGTGGAAATATAACGCTTTATGCGTTTTATTTTGCGTACGGGTACTGTGCCCGTACGTTTTTTATTTTTCGTTCCCATTAAAATTTTATAAAGAAAGGGTTTTTGTCATGCAAAAGTTTTTTAAGCTGCAAGAAAACAAGACCACTGTAAGAACCGAGATCATGGCAGGTATCACCACCTTTATGGCTATGGCTTACATCCTGATGGTAAACGCAGGCATGTTCGCTGAGCTGGAGGTTGTATCCTACGGTGCTATCTACATCTCCACCGCTATCTCCGCCATTATCGGTACCGTTGCAATCGGTCTGCTCGCAAACCTTCCTCTGGCACAGGCATCCGGCATGGGCCTGAACGCATACTTCGTATACACCGTATGCTTCGGTATGGGTCTGTCCTATGCAAACGCTCTCGTACTCGTACTTATCGACGGCGTTATCTTCATTCTTCTTACCGTAACCGGTTTAAGAAAGCTTATCTTCAACGCAGTTCCCGAACGTGTTAAGGTTGCTATTGCCGCCGGTATCGGTCTGTTCATCGCATTCATCGGTATGCAGAACATCGGTCTGGTTGTTGACGACGGCGCAACCCTCGTTAACCTCCATTCCTTCAACCTCCTCTCCGGCGTAAACACCTGGGCTGACATGATGCCCATCCTGCTTTGCATCGTAACCGTAGTTGCCATCGGCGCTATGGCTCACCGCAAGGTTAAGGGTGCCGTTCTGTGGGGCATCCTCGGTTCTGCTGTTGTTTATTATATCATCGGCTTCATCACCGTTCCCGGATTTATCGAAGTAGTTAAGCCCAACCTCGCAACCCTCTCCGGCGACTTCTTCGGCCCCTTCCGTGATTTCGGTACCATGGCATTCGGCAAGGTATTTACCGAAGGCTTCGATTTCTCCGCTTACATCGCCGCCAACGGCGCTGCAAACCTCGCCATCGTTATCATCACCTCTTCTCTGGCATTCTGCATGGTTGATATGTTCGATACCATGGGCACCCTGTACGGCGCTTGCTCCGCAGGCAACATGCTGACCGAAGAAGGCGAAGTTCCCAACATGGACAAGGCTATGCTGGCTGACGCTATCGCAACCTGCACCGGTGCTATCTGCGGTACTTCCACCGTTACCACCTTCGTTGAATCCTCCGCAGGTACCGCTGAAGGCGGTAAGACCGGTCTTGCCGCTATGGCAACCGCAGCTATGTTCTTCATCGCTATGTTCCTTGCTCCCGTAGCTCAGCTGATCCCCTCCTGCGCTACCGCAGCCGCCCTCATCTATGTCGGCGTTCTGATGATGAAGAATGTTACCAACATTCATTGGGAAGATCCTTCCTCCGCAGTTGTTGCATTCCTCACTCTGGCTATCATGCCTCTGACCTACAACATCTCCTACGGTATCGCTTTCGGTCTGGTTTCCTACATCCTCATCCGTCTCTTTACCGGCAGAGCAAAGGAAATCAATGTCGGCACATGGATCATCGGTATCCTCTTCGCCGCCATGTTCTTCCTCACCCACTAAAATCAATAAAAAAAGCGCCCGAAAGGGCGCTTTTTTTATTCCTCTTAAAGCCTTCTCCGAAACGGTAAAATTAAAGGAATCTGTCAATTAGACAGATTCCTTTTTAAATTATAAAGTTCTGTATTTCTCCCTAAGTCGCCCCGCCTTAGTCATAGGGCTTTTGTTTGAAAAGTAGATTTTGCTGTATTTTATGTTTACGGAGAATACTATGGTTATGGCGAAGGTCGATTTGACATTTGTTTTCTTTCGGGATATAATGGAATTATAATAATGGCGGTGGTTTTCCGATGAAAAAGAAGAAACGAAATACAAATATAAGCAGGCTTATTGCCGTGGTTTTTATCTGCATAATCGCGGTTGGCACGGCGCTTCTTTCGCTGCCCGTCTCGTCGCGCGGCGGTCAGGGGTGCGGATTCCGCACGGCGCTCTTTACCGCCACCTCGTCCACCTGCGTTACCGGGCTTATCCTTAGGGATACCTGGGTGCAGTGGAGCCCCTTCGGGCAGGCGGTGATACTATGCCTTATCGAGATAGGCGGCATTGGCTTTATGTCGGTGGCATCCTCCGTTATATTCATACTAAAGCGGAAGGTAAGCATGGGCCAGCGCGCCGCGATAGCGGTGTCGGTCGGTTCGGATGATATGGCTGAGGCGGTGGGTATCCAGAAAAAGATGCTTATCATGAGCGCGGTCATACAGATTGGCGGCGCACTTATTTTGTTTTTGCGCTTTCTTAAGGATTACGACGCATGGCGCGCCCTTAAGCTCGGCGTTTTCCACGCCGTTTCCGCTTTCTGCAACGCGGGGTTTGACATATTCGGCTTTGCGCAGCCGGGCGGCAGCGTAAGCCTTTACGGCACCGACACCGTTGTTGTGATAACCCTGTCGGCGCTGATAATCCTGGGCGGCATGGGATATCTTGTCTGGGACGAGGTGTTTTTCTCACCGATCAAAAAGCGCAAAAGCGTTTACACAAGGCTTGTGCTTATTACAACGGCGGCGCTGCTTATCGTCGGCACGGCGCTTATCATGATAATCGAGTATGACAATCCGCTGACCTTGGGAAAAATGGATTTTTGGGATAAGCTTAAGGCGGGATTTTTCCAATCGGCGACCAGCCGCACGGCAGGCTTTGCCGGGATAGATCAGGGCGGACTTACCGATGCGGGCAAGGCGGTTACGATATTTCTCATGCTTATCGGCGGCTCGTCCGGCTCGACCGCCGGCGGTCTTAAAACGGTCACCTTCGTTGTGCTGTTTCTGTTTCTTATTTCGCGCCTGCGCGGCAAAGACAAGGTAAGCGTATTTTACAGAAACATACCGAATGTGTATATCCTTAATGCGCTCACCCTTTTCGGCACGATGATAACCCTTGCATTTTTCGGCGCGGTGTTTATAAGCGCGACCTCGCCCGTGATTTTCACCGATGCGCTTTACGAATCGGTTTCGGCGCTTGCCACGGTGGGACTCACCGCCGGCGCAACGCCCCTTTTGAGCATTCCGGCGCAGTATCTTATGATTCTGTTCATGTACTTCGGGCGTGTGGGGATATTAACGCTCGCCCTCGGCTTTATCGGGCGCTCCGGAAAGGCTGACAACCACAAATACGCAGACACCGATCTGCTTATAGGATAGAGGAGATAAAATGAAATCTTATGCAGTTATAGGTCTCGGCCGCTTCGGCTCGAGAATAGCGAAAAGCCTTTTTGAAAACGGCGAATACGTTATCGCCATAGATAATAACGAAGAGCTTGTGGAGGCGTTGGCCGACGATGTGTCCCGTGCAGTTGTGGTGGATGCCAAGAACAAAAACGAGCTTAAAAAGCTGGGCATCGCCGACTGCGACTGCGCCGTTGTTTCGCTCGGCTCCGAGCTTGCGGCATCCATTCTCATAACGATGAATCTCAAATCCCTCGGCGTAAAAAACATTATCTGCAAAGCGCACGATGAAACCCACCGCGAAATACTTGAAAAGATAGGCGCGGATAAGGTGATCATTCCCGAATTCGACGCCGCCGAGAAAACGGCGCGGCTTTTATCCTCGCCAAATTTCTTCGATTTCGTTGAGCTCTCGGACGACAGCGGCATCATAAAGATCGCGCCGCCAAAGCCATGGCTTGGCAAAACGCTTAAGGAGCTTAACATCCGCGAGCGTTTCCGCGTAAATCTCATCGCCGTTACCGAAAACGGCAAAATGAGCGTAACTCTCCCCGCCGACCTCGAAATCAGTGAGGAGCAAACGCTCACCCTTATCGGAGAATATAAAGCCCTCGACCAGATAAAGAGGATAAAATAAAAAATTCCCGTATGTGCTTTTGGCATGTACGGGATTTTTATTGTGCCGGGAATTGACATGTTTTTTGCCATAAATGTCGGATATTTAATAATATTATCGGGGTTATTTATATTTTTTTGATGCTTTTTTATAAAAATTATCTAAAATAGATATATAAAATCCGGGCATTTGCTGATATAATGGTAACATCGCATATTGTAATATTTTTGTTTGGAATACGGAGGCTGCAATGAGAAAAACCATTCTGAAACAAATCGTCTCTGTTTTGTGCATTTCGGCGCTTGTGCTCGGGTTTGCCGGATGCTCAAAGGAAGAGGGCGGAAAAATGATTTTGCTTGACGGCGTAAACGCCGGAGAAGAGGGAAAGCTCGTCAGAGAATTTGACGGTGCGATAAGCCTTTCCTCCAAGGAGCATATCTATCTTGAAATGTTCGATGCAAGCGGCGTTTCAAAGACGGTGCTCAACGGCAAGGAGATCGATGCCGGCGCGTTTACCGACGTTACGCATGAATACAAAAAGGGCGGCGGCAACAGCCTTGAGATCACCGCTGACGGCGAG
Source organism: Eubacteriales bacterium (assembly GCA_045599805.1). Lineage (GTDB taxonomy): Bacteria > Bacillota > Clostridia > Oscillospirales > UMGS1783 > JAZRWQ01. The sequence goes on from JAZRWQ010000131.1 coordinate 15,010, forward strand.
GGCGCATTTGCCGGCAGTAAATTTGTGTTTGCCGCACGTCCGGAGGTAAACGTTAAGTGCGTAAACGGCGCTTATCATACCGAGAGCAAAGAAGCTACGGTGGAAATCACCGTGAGAAACCTTACGGGGAGTGCGCAGACGGCGGATATGGCGCTTCGTCTTACCGATGCGGATAACAATGCCGTTGTTTTGGAAAAGACGGTCAGCGTGGAATTACCCGACGGCGAGTCGGTGCAGACTATTGAGATAGACGCTTCCGACATCACCGCATGGTGCTATGCCGATCCCTGCGTTTATACTGCCGATGTTACCCTTTCCGGCGATTTCGGCAAGGACGTTTACGGCGATACCGTAGGCTTTAAGGAGCTTGCCTATGACGAAAACGGATTTTTGCTCGTAAACGGTAAGCAGACGCTTTTGAAGTGCGCCGAGATATCCTTTGACGAGACCTACGGCGAGGATATGCGCAGCGCTTTGAACTTTGCAAAGACCTGCGGCTACAATGCCGTTATCGTTGCAGACGGCGCTCTTACCGAGACTATGCTCGATTACTGTGACCTTATCGGCGTTATGGCGATAGGCGAGTTTGACTATGCGCACGTAAGCCTTATGCCCTCTGCGGGAGTTGACATTGCGGCTGATATCAGCGCCGACGATGCCGATGCCGTAAACGCCCTTAAAAATCTGGGCGTGGGCAGTATAGTCAGAATATCCGCATCCGCGCTCAGGGAATCCGGCACAGAGGGAAGCGCGCTTGCCGCATGGTATGAATCCTCCGATGCGATAGGCGTTATCGCGCCCGGCGAAGCCGCAGATGCTTCGGGAGCGCAGGACGTAAAGGAATTGTACCGTCTCGGCGCCATGGCAAGATCCAAGGATATCGGCGGCATGATAATCGGCGGTGACTTAAGCATGAAAAAGTTCTCATACAGCGATGTTATCCCCGATATACTTAACGACGTTCGTTTCGCTGTAAATCTCAACAGCTATTCATTATATAAATCCGATACGCTGAAAGCCGATATCGTTCTTTCCAACTTCGGCGTACTGCGCAAGGGCAATTACACCGCGCTTATAAATATAGTAGGCGAAAACGGTAAAGCATACGGCAGTGAAACAGAGTTCACGGTGACTAAGGGCGAGCATATGGCAAAGATCGCAAGTGAGTCGATACCTCTTGCCGATTTTGCCCCCGGCGAATATAAAATCACCTGTGAAATGTCCTTCGGCGCTCATCCCACCTGCGGCGAAGCTTACTTCACCGTTTATGACGATGCTCCGGCAAATATCGGTGCATCGGTAAGCGCCGCCGGTCTTACCTCATATCAGAAAGAGATGTTGGCAAAGAACGGCGTTGCGGTATCCGATTTTAACGGCAGTCAGTCGGGCACCGTGCTAATAGGGCCCGAGGCGGACGGCGCCATGTTTGATAAGGCGGCCGCCAAAGCCAAAGAGGGCGCAAAGGTCATCGTTCTCGGCGCGGACGCTTTCGGCACTCTGCCCGACGGCGTTGAGCTTGCAAAGCAGGACAACGTATATATCCCCGAAAATGAATTGACCGTCGGACTTTGCGGCGCAGGAGAAATGCCCGTGCTTTATGAGTGCGGCAGTATATTTACCGGCAAGGCGCTTACCGGACAGTTTGAAATGAGCGCACTCAGCGGCTATTTTGCAGACGAAAACGGCGAGCCCGTTTCGGTAAGCCTCTGCGCAAGGTATAAAACAGGCTCGGGCGGCATGATTCTGTCCACTTTGAATTTTAGGGAAAAATCCCCCTTTACCGATAAGCTTCTTTTGAATCTTATCGCGTGCAAGTGAGCGAGGTGAAGAATATGAAAAAATTCAGAACTGTATTAACGCTGATAATGGCATCGGTGCTTATTTTTAGCTCATTTGTTTTTGTTCATGCCGACGAAGCTTTTTCTGAAAATATCGATATCATTACGGCACCCGCCAATAAAGACCGCGTATCTCTTTGCCTTAAGGATAACTGGCACGTTTATGTCGATTCATCCGATTCCGGCGAAAAGGAAGAATGGTATAAAGGCTTCCTGGGCGGCGGCAGAACGGTATCCTTGCCTTACGAATCCTCCGCCGACGGCTATACCGACGTTATCTGGTTCGGCACCGAATTCAATGCCGATTTTGAGCTTAACGACGGCGAAAGAACGGTGCTTGATTTCGAGGGCGTTCAGTATTACGCCAAGATATGGCTCAACGGCTCATTTATAGGTGAGCATTACGGCTCATACGGCAGATTCTCCATTGACGTTACCGATTATATAAGACCGGGCGAAATGAACCTTCTGGCGTTAAGACTCGTAACCCCCAGAGGCGGCAGCTCATTAAACGGCGTGCCCGATAATTCGACCCCCGTATGGCTGGGCGGCTTCCAGCATATACAGACTCCCGTTTACGTTAAGGTCGTTCCCGATGTAAACATTGCCGATACCTATGTTGATGCCGACTATAACGCAGGCAGCATGGACGTTGAGCTGACGCTTAACAATGCCGGCTTCGGCAAGAGCAAGGTTACCGTAAACGCCGCAGTTAAGGAAAGCGGCGAAACGGGCGTGCTTAAATCGGTCAGGAAGACCTTCAGAGTAGCCCCCGGTGAAAACACCGTTAAATTCTCCATCCCCTTTAAGGATTTCAAGGCATGGAGCCCCGATGAGCCAAACCTTTACGAGGTAAGCTTTGACGTGAGCGCTTCGCGCAGCGAGTATACCGACCATTCCTCGGTTACGGTAGGCTTTAAAGACCTTCGCATTGACGATGAGGGCTACTTCTGCCTTAACGGCAAGCGCTTCTTCCTTAAGAGCTGCCATACCGCGCCTTATGTTATCGGCTCGGTGGATGTCGGCGCCGATATAGAAAGACAGCTTCATCAGCTTGACTATCTCAAGTCCTGCGGCTTTAACACCGTAAGATTTCTGGACGGCCCTGCCCTTCCCGAAATGCTTGACTACTGCGACAGAATAGGTCTTATGACCTATCAGGAGGACGCTATGTCCTGGACGCAGGTGGACTGCGATTCCACAAAGGAGCTTTTTGCAAACGAGATTACCCAGCTTACCATGCGCGACAGAAACCATGTAAGCTTTGCCATGATAGGCATGCTTAACGAAACCTTCGGCAAGAACGAAACCGCCGTAAGATACGAAGCCGCGCTCGAAGGGCCCAAGACGGTAAGACTTTATGATGACGATGTGCTTATCATGCTCTCCTCCGGCAGATGGGATTATGACAAGACGGTAGCTTCCGCCTGCAATCCCGGCTCTGTCGAGTGGGATGCCTACATGGGCAATGAGGGCGAGGACGGCGCAAAGGGCGAAAACGCCTTCTTCAATTCCACCTTCTCCGGCATGGGCGATATACATTACTATCCGTATATGCCTTACGATGCCGAAACGGGCGATGCCTTCCGCGCTATCGGCGATGTGCGTGCCTCCCTTGTTTCCGAGGCGGGCGCAGGCAGCCAGCCCAACATAATTTCCGACTACTTCACCTTCTATCAGGAAGAAAATATTGCAATGAGCTCCGGCATGAATACATCCATTTCAAAGCAGCTTAACACCCTTAATGAGATGTTTAATAAATTCAATGTCGGCAGTATATACTCCTCCAAGGAGGATATAATCCGTGAGTCCGAACGCTTACAGTCAAAGCAGCGCTCTCTGCTTGTTGACTATATGCGCTCCAACCCCAAGATAAACGGCTACTCGATGACGCAGGGCAGTGATATCGGCTACCGCGGCGAGGGTATTCTTGAGGGCGCGATGACGCATAAGGACAATATGTTCAATTCTCTGCTTGACTGCTGGAGCGATTTGAGATGGTGCATAAACCTACGCGACTATAACCTGTATGACACCGATGAGCTTCAGCTTACCGTTGACCTTTCGGATATAGGCAAGCTTGATAAGGAAAAGAAATACACCGCAAACGTATATATCACGGGCGGCGGCAAAACCGTATGGTCAAAGACGGTTGACGTTTCCTCCAACGGCACCTTCGTTATCCCCGTTATTAACGAAAGCATACCCCTTACCGGACTGAAAACCGGCGAATATAAGATAAGCGCGGTGCTTTGCGGTGCAAACGCATCCTCCTCCAAGAGCTTCTGGGTAACCGCGAAATCCTCTCTTGCCTCCCTTAAGGGCATGACGATATATCAGTACGGCTGCCCCGAAAACGTTTTAAAGACCTTTACCGATGCGGGCGCAAATATCGTTGAGTATACCGGACAGGACGTGCCCGAAAAATCCACGATAGTTTTCGGCAAGACCAATGCCAACTCCGATTTGCTTAACGCCGCATTTGAGGCGGCAAACACCAAGGGCTGCCACGTTACCGCCACCGCGTGGGACGTATACACCGATTACGGCTACACCAAGCTGCCCTTCGACCGTCCCGGCATCATAACAAACGCCTCCAACTGGCTGTATCATTCGGAATCCATAATCTTCGATACCGCCATAACCGCAGGACAGCAGAAGCTTAACTGCCTTGTGGATCCGCTTTACTATGAGGATGTATACGATGCGCATTACTTCTACAATCTTGAAGATCCCGATGAGGTACACGCATTCAGCTTTTTCATGGGCAATGACGGCGGCGTTACCGAGCAGGAGCTGCTTTACGGCGTAACCTGCGGCACCTTCTACTACGGAAAGGGCTTCATCACGGTATGCACCTTTGATCTGAACACCGGCGCAGGCGCGCCCGATGCGGATATATTCCTTCTTAATATGGCAAATTATCTCAACACCAAGTGATAGAGGAGTAAGAAAATGAAAAAAGTAATTTGTATCCTTGCGGCACTCGTTATGTGCCTTGGCCTTACCGTTTCCGTGCTGGCAGACGAAGTTGAAAAGGTTGAAAAGGAGCTTGTGTTCAAGCCCGGCGTTCAGCTTATCGTTATCATCGCTTCCGCTGTCGTAGTGCTTGCAAGCATTGCCGTGATAGTAACCGTTTTTGTAAAGTCGGCGGCGAGCTCCGCAAAAAAAACCGAAGAGTCTATTGAGGCTTCCGACAAAGAGTAAACGGGAGGAATAAAGATGAAAAAAGCTTTTGCCCTTGCGTTAGCGGCGCTTATTATTCTGTCGCTCACCGTAAGCGTGTCGGCAGGCTATAAGCCGGAATATACCGTAAACGCTTCTCCCGAAAACATAGTTATAGACGGCGTAATAAGTGACGGCGAATGGGGCGATCCCATATTTACCACCACGCCCGACGAATGTCTTGCCCGCAAAAAGGACGGCTGGGATTACTGGTCGTTCGTTCCCGCGCCCGCCGATCAGAAGTTTGAACTGTACGTTACCAACGACGGCGATAACCTTTACGTTGCCGCAAAGCTTATAAATGCCGATAAGGACTTTACCTGCGAAGAGCCCGGCATGATGTGGATGCACCCCCATTTCTGCTTCACCATGTGCCCGCTTGACACCGGCATAGTCTGCCCGGTCATTGAGTTTGAAAAAGAGCTTTACGAGCAGTACGGCTGCTACACCATAGGCTTTGTAAACGGCCAGCCCACGCAGGTGTGCACAACACAGGGACTGCCCACCGTAGACCTTTCGAGAGATATGTTTGAGGCATCCTACGACGAGCAAACACGCACCTATATCTATGAGGTTGCCGTGCCCGTAATGTACACCAACGTAAACTTCATGCAGACAAGCAACATCGCCATGGGCATCGTTGTAGGCGACGCTTACAGCGGCGGCGACGGAACAAACCGTTACCTTATCTCCAAAGCAGGCGAGAGAGGCATGGCATGGATGGGCGCGAATAATTTCATGCATCAGAAAACTCATCCGCTTATGATAAAACTTAACGGTGCAGAATCCCTGCGCACCAACATCTATGAGCCGATAACCGAAAAGGAGCTTGAATTCAAGCGTCAGCTCAGAGAATACTCCTACAACGCATCCCTGATGCCGACGGCAACCATCGCCGCCGCTGCTGCCGCCATTGCGAGCGCTGCTGCCGCAGTAGTATGCCTTGTAAAATTTAAAAAGCGCTGATTCAAAAAAATACCGCGTACGAAAATCTTCGTACGCGGTTTTTTATTTCTTGCCGGGTGTTACATTGTATTTTTTCTTGTATAGCTGAATGAAATAGCTTGTGCCGGAAAAGCCGGAGTCGTAGGCGGCTTCGGTTACGGGGGCGTCATCCTTTGTAACGACGCGGAGTCTTGTCATGCAGTTGGTTACGGATATTATATTCCGTGTTCCGCCGAGACAGAGAATTATTCTGTCAACGCTTTCCTTTGCACTCATCATAATTTTCAAGTGATTTGTATTTTATCCGCAAGATCCGGACAAAAATCGCTCCCGCCTTATGGCGGTGCAACATAGGGGTAAACACAGCCGTTTCGGCG
>JAZRWQ010000132.1:0-21713 GCA_045599805.1 Eubacteriales bacterium
CCTATGCCGAGACCTAACTTTTTAGCGTACTGCAAAATTATGCCGCGTACTTTATTGGAGATGCTAAATGTGGGATATACACTTATGGAGTCGCCGGAATGGATACCGGTGCGTTCAACAAGCTCCATTATACCGGGCACGAAAACATCGTGTCCGTCGCATATAGCATCGACCTCAACCTCTTTGCCCTGAATATACTTGTCAACCAAAACAGGCTTATCCACATCTATTTCTACAGCGGTCTTAAGATAGTGGCGGAGCTGTTCTTCATTTGCAACTATCTGCATGGCTCTGCCGCCCAAAACGAAGGACGGGCGAACAAGTACCGGGTAGCCGATCTCATTTGCGGCATCAACGCCGTCCTGAATTTTCGTAACCGCCCTGCCGGTAGGCTGAGGGATATTCAATCCCTTCAAAATCTTTTCAAAGCTGTCTCTGTTTTCCGCTCTGTCAATAGCCCGGCAGTCGGTACCAATGATCTTTACACCGTTTTCCGTTAACGGCTGCGCAAGGTTAATGGCTGTCTGACCACCAAGGGAAGCGATTACACCTTCGGGGTTTTCATAATCAATAATCGTCATAACATCCTCGGGTGTCAATGGCTCAAAATAAAGCTTGTCCGCAGTAGTATAGTCGGTGGAGACGGTTTCGGGGTTATTATTTATTATGATAGCCTCGTAGCCTTCCTTTTTGATGGTCTGAACGGCGTGAACTGTGGAATAGTCAAATTCAACGCCCTGACCGATACGTATAGGTCCCGCACCCAGAGTTACGATCTTTTTAAGGTCAGTTAAACGGGATTCGTTTTTAAAGCTGTCGTCAATCATATTGATATAGGAAGAATAGAGATATGCGATGTACTTACCCGTATGCAATGTATCAACCATGCGGAATATGGGAGTGATGCCGTTCTCCTTACGGAGCTTTGCAATTTTATTTTCGTCGGTTTCCCAAAGCTTTGCAATATACTTGTCCGAGAATCCGAGTGCTTTTGCGGCGCGCAGTCTTCTGAGGTTTTCAGGGCTTTCCTTAAGCATCGTTTCCATATCCGTAATGGTCTTGATGGCTTCTATAAACAGCTCAGTAATCATTGTTGTCTCATGTATCTTCTCTATAGGCTCACCTCTTCTCAAAAGCTCGGCAACAGCATAGAGATTATCCGACTTGAATGACATAAGATATTTATAAATATCCTCTGTTTTCATATCATCGAATTTGGAAAGATACAGATGACATACTCCTGTTTCCAGGGAGCGAACCGACTTAAGCATACATTCAACAAGGTTGGAGCCGATGCCCATAACCTCACCTGTCGCCTTCATCTGAGTGCCCAAATCGTTTGGTGCATCCTGGAATTTATCAAAAGGAAATCTCGGGAATTTTGCAACGATATAGTCAAGAGAAGGCTCGATAGATGCATTCCCGCCTGCTACCTCGATCTCTTCCAGAGACATACCTATGGCAATCTTTGCGGTAACTCTCGCAATAGGGTATCCGCTTGCCTTGGAGGCAAGGGCGGAGGAACGGGAAACACGGGGATTGACTTCTATCAGAAAATACTCACTGGAGGTGGGGTTAAGCGCAAACTGAACATTGCAACCGCCGGAAATCTTCAGCTCTCTTATTATTTTTATCGCACTGTCGTTGAGCATTTTCAAATCCTTTTCACTGAGAGAAAGGATAGGAGCAACAACGGCAGAGTCGCCCGTATGCACGCCGACCGGATCGATATTTTCCATGCCGCAGATCGTTATAGCGGTATCGTTGGAGTCGCGCATTACTTCAAACTCTATCTCCTTATATCCCTTAACGCTCTTTTCGATAAGCACCTGATGAACAGGAGAAAGCTTGAATGCATTGATGCCTATTTCCACAAGCTCATCCTCATTCTCGGCAAAGCCGCCGCCGGTACCGCCCAAGGTAAATGCAGGGCGCAGCACAACAGGATATCCGATCTTTACTGCCGCAGCCTTTGCTTCATCAAGACTGTATGTTATTTCGGAGGGAATAACAGGCTCCCCGATGGATTCGCACATTTCTTTGAACAGTTCCCTGTCCTCGGCGCGTTCGATACTCTCACTGGAGGTGCCTAAAAGCTCAACCCCGCACTCTTTTAAAATGCCCTTCTTTTCAAGCTGCATTGCAAGGTTAAGACCGGTCTGACCGCCTATACCGGGAACAATAGCGTCCGGACGCTCATATCTTAATATCTTTGCGATATATTCCAAGGTCAAAGGCTCCATGTACACCTTGTCGGCAATAGACGTATCTGTCATTATGGTTGCAGGGTTTGAGTTGCACAGAAGCACCTCATATCCCTCCTCCTTGAGCGCAAGACAAGCCTGCGTGCCGGCATAGTCAAATTCGGCTGCCTGACCGATTACAATAGGGCCGGAGCCTATGATCATTACTTTTTTGATGTCTTTTCTCTTAGCCATTTTGTTTTCCTCCGATACAGTTATAAACTGTCTTTCCGCCGCATACGGTAAGCACACAGCGTCCGTAAACTGATGTATTTGCAAAAGGCGTTGCTCTGCCTTTTGTTTTGAATGTTTTGGGATCTATAGTATATGGTTTCGAAATTTCGAACACCGTATAGTCTTCGTTAAGAGGTATTCCGAATCGTCGTCGCGGATTATAACACATAAGTTTTGTGAGCTTTTCCATACTTATTATACCGGTTTTAACAAGGTTTGTATACAGAACCGGGAAAGCGGTTTCAAGCCCGATGATGCCCATTGACGAGCCCTTAAGTCCCTTTGATTTTTCTTCAATACTGTGCGGTGCATGGTCGGTAGCAATCATGTCTATTGTACCGTCAATCAGCCCTTCAATCAGCGCTTTTCTGTCTAATGCGCTTCTTATCGGCGGATTCATTTTAAACCGTCCATCCTCTTTTAAATCGTCCTCGGTTAATGTAAGATAATGAGGCGCCGTCTCACAGGTAACGTTTACACCGCGCTTTTTTGCCTGACGTATAAGCTCAACACTCTCTTTGGTTGAGATATGACACACATGGTAGGCACAGCCGGTTTCTTCCGAAAGCACCAAATCTCTTTCTATCTGTTTGTATTCACTTTCGGATGAAATGCCTTTATGAGAATGTTCTGAGGCATATCTGCCGTCATGGATATAGCCGCCGTTAAGCAAGCTGTTGTCTTCGCAATGCGCCGCTATTATTTTATTAAGGCTTTTGGCTTTAAGCATGGCGCTGCGCATAAAATCTTCATCCTGCACACCTTTGCCGTCATCGGAAAAGGCACAGACATATTCGGACATTTCATCCATACCGGAAAGCTTTTCGCCCTTCTGCATAACGGAAATGCTTCCGTAGGGATATATGTTTATCAGAGAATCGCGGTCTATTATATCGAGCTGAATATCAAGATTTTCTTTTGAATCGGGCACGGGATTGAGATTCGGCATGGTGCACACGGCGGTGTATCCGCCTGCAGCGGCTGACTCACTTCCCGACTTTATCGTTTCTTTATATGAAAAACCCGGCTCTCTGAAATGTACATGAACATCACAAAGACCGGGCAATACAACATAATTTTTTAAATTTTCGGGCAATACTCCGCAGTTTTCAAGGATATCAGCAGCCTTGTTTTTGAAAATCTTTGATTTTTCGCAATAAATATTTTCCATTAAAAATCTCCGAATAAAATAAAAAGCCTTATCTTTCGGCAAGACAGGCATAAAAACAAAAACCTAATGGGAATACATTCGGTTATAACTCAATCTTGCCGACCTCTCTGTGCCGACTTAAAAACTGATTTTCATCTGTAAGATTATATCATACAAAGTTAAGCCATGTCAATAATCAGCTCCAAAAAAAATCAGCTCTCTTTCGAGAGCTTAATTTTATAATCCCGGATTGAATGAGGGCATCATTTCAAGCTTAAAAAGGCTTGCCTTGTGCTTTCTGTCGATAAGAGCTTTTATCTTTTCATCTTCACATACGCCGGTACGAATATATTTATCAAGTACGGCATAGGTAAAGCCCAAATTATCCTCGTCTGTCTTGCCGCAAAGTCCGTCAATGGGAATCTTCTTAACAAGATTTTCGGGCAGCCCGAGGATAGTGCCGATCTCTTTTACTTCGGCAACGGTAAGATGAGAACAGGGACTGAAATCGCCTGCGGCATCGCCGTAGCGTGTGGAATAACCCACCCAATCCTCAGAGAGATTGCAGGTATTTGCAACTCTGCCGTTATTGGACTGACCTACTGCATAAAGAGTTGACATACGGATGCGCGGAGGAATGTTCTGCCTTGTCTGCGCGCTTATCTCCATATCTTTCGGTAAGCTATCGATAAGGCCGTCTACCGCGTCCTTAATATTAACGGTATAGTACTTTATGCCGAGGTGGTTTACAAGCTGATAGGCGCAGTCGATATCGTGCTGTTCACCGCATGGCATAAGCACACCAATTACCCTATCCCTGCCGAGAGCTTCAACGCAAAGTGCAGCCACAACCGAGCTGTCCTTGCCGCCGGAAATGCCTACGATGGCGTTGCAGTCCTTGCCGTTTTCCTCAAAAAAATCACGGATCCACTCGACACATTCATTTTTAACTTTATAAGCATCAAACATATTTTTCACCTTCTTTATGAATTTTAACACATTCGGCGTCTTTTGTCTATTTTTAACAATAAAATTTTTTTATTAATTTATAAAAATGTATAGATTATTTTTTAATGTTGTGTTATAATATACCAATAAAATCATGAGGTATGTAAAAAAATGACTTTATTGGACAAAGCACTGCATTTCGCAATTGATAAACATTCCGGTCAGGTGCGTAAAACACAGGACACTCCGTATATTCTACATCCCATTGAGGTTGCCGCAATAGTAGGAACGATGACAAACGATACAGATACTCTCTGCGCCGCCGTATTGCACGACACCATTGAAGATACCGATACTACATTTGATGACCTTAAAGAGATGTTCGGTCGCAGAGTTGCCCTTCTTGTTATGACCGAAACGGAAAATAAGAGAAAAGATCTGCCTGCGGAGCAGACATGGCATTTAAGAAAAGAAGAAACACTGACCATGCTCTCGACAACAAAGGACATGGCTGTTAAAATGATGTGGATGGGCGACAAGCTATCCAATATGCGTTCCTTCTACCGTTCTTATCAGAAAGAGGGCGATGGATTATGGAGCCACTTTCACCAACACGACATAAACGAACAGGCTTGGTATTACCGAACTATTGCCGAATGTCTTAAAGACCTTAGGGAATATGAGGCATATAAGGAATACGTAAGGCTGACAAATATAGTATTTCAATCCGTTGAAGGAGGAATAGAAATATGAAATTCGATAGCAGCCCGGAAGTTCTTACGATTTTCTTTGAGGGAAGAATAGACTCCGGAAACGCCGACAAGACCGAAGGCGAAGTAAACGAAATAAGAATGGCTAATCCCCATACCGCCATTGTAATTGACGTTGAAAACCTTCAGTACATTTCTTCGGCAGGTCTTCGTGTCGTTCTCAGGACAAGAAAAGCGGAACCCACGCTGAAAATCGTTAATGCATCTCCCGAAGTTTTCGAAATCTTCGAAATGACCGGATTTTCGGAAATGATTCCCATTGAAAAGGCATACAGACGCCTTTCCGTTGACGGATGCGAAGTTATCGGCGAAGGCGCAAACGGTAAGGTTTACCGTCTGGATGCGGACACCATTATCAAGGTTTATCTCAATCCAAACGCTCTTCCCGAAATACATAACGAGAGAGAGCTTGCAAGAAAAGCTTTCATAATGGGTATTCCCACCGCTATTCCCTATGACGTTGTTAAGGTCGGCAACGGTTACGGCTCCGTATTCGAAATGCTTAACGCAAAGTCATTCTCCAAGCTTATCGCTGAAGAGCCCGAAAACTTAAACAAGTATATCGATCTTTATGTTGATCTTTTAAAGAAGATCCATTCAACCGAGCTCAAGAAGGGTGAAATGCCCGACATGAAAAAGGTTGCAATCGGCTGGGCTGAATTCCTTAAGGATCACATCCCCGCAGATCAGTATGAGAAGCTTATAAAGCTTGTCAGTGAAGTTCCCGAAAACAATCACATGCTTCATGGCGATTATCACACCAAGAACGTTATGATGCAGAACGGCGAGGTTCTTCTTATCGACATGGATACCCTGTGCCTGGGCGACCCCGTATTCGAATTTGCTTCCATCTTCTTGGCTTACGTTGGATTCAGCGAACTTGACCATGACAATATGCTTAACTTCCTTGGCTTCCCGTTCGAAATCGGCGGAAAGATTTGGGAAAGAACCCTGCGTCTCTACTTCAATACCGAAGACGAACAGAAGCTTCAGGAAATCAAAGACAAGGCAATGCTTATAGGCTACACCAGACTTCTTCGCCGTACCATCCGCAGAATAGGCTATGACGATCCCAAGGGCAAAGCAATAATTGATAACAGCAAAGCAAAAATCGCAGAAATACTCACCAGAGTTGACAGCCTGTCACTCGCAATTCAGTAATTTATTTTCGGAGGAATTAAAAATATGGAAATTATCAAAAATCGCGTAGACAATAATCTTGATCTTGCACTTATCGGCAGACTCGACACCACCACCGCTCCCGAGCTTGAAACCGTTGTTAAGGAAAACGTTGAAGGCGTTACCGCTCTTACACTTGACTTCGCAAAGCTTGAGTACATCTCTTCCGCAGGTCTTCGTATCCTTCTTGCAACCCAGAAAACTATGAACAAGCAGGGCACTATGGTTATTCACAACGTAAATGCCGATATCATGGAAGTATTCGAAATCACCGGATTTTCCGATATCCTTACCGTTGAATAATTATGCTTATTGTTGATTGCTGCGTACGCGGCAATATATCTGCCACACGCAGATATTACAAAGCATATCTTGAAAAATATCGCAGCGGTGAGAAGCATACGGTTTTATATCTTAACGAATTAAAACCCACAGCGCTTGACTGCAATGCTCTTTCAACACGCATGAAGCTTTCGGAAGAAGGCTTTGATGACGGGATGTTTGACTATGCAAAGCAGTTCAGAGATGCCGAAGAAATACTTATCGCCGCCCCTTTTTGGGATCTTGCCTTTCCTGCCCTTTTGAAAAACTATATCGAGCAAATATCCGTTGCCGGCATAACGTTTAAATATACCGAAAGCGGAAGCGTCGGATTATGCAAAGCAAAGAGAATCTTATATTTCTCCACTTGCGGCGGTTTTACCGACGGACATCATCTCGGATATGAATACATAAAGGCAGTCGGACAGATGTTCGGCATCAATGAATGTATTTACTACGGAATTGAAGGACTGGATGTTGACCCATTAAAACGAAACGATATTATTGAAAAAGCGCTTACAGAAATATAAAATAATCCCCACATCAACGATCGATGTGGGGATTATTTTATCTGTTATATTATTTAAAGTAATTTATAATACCGATGATGAATATTGAGAAGATTAGTATGGGAAGAATATATGCACAGTAAATACGCAGCCAATTCTTAACCTTGATGCCTTTACCTGTATTGGCTTCTTCGGTGAATTTATCCCAGCCGTAGCCGAACTTATGCGTAGCGAAGAGAACGAATATCATAGAACCGAGAGGCAGGATGCAGTTGGAAACGATAAAGTCCTCAAGGTCCATAATGCCGGTGCCGGCACCGAGCGGCTGTACGGAAGACCAAAGGTTAAAACCGAGTGCGCAGGGCAGCGCAAGCAGAATCATTATAATGCAGTTGATGGTGGATGCCTTCTTACGGCTCCAACCCGTGATATCGCGGCTGCAGGAGATTATGGTTTCGAATACGCCGATAACGGTGGAGAATGCGGCAAACGACATAAACAGGAAGAACAAGCTGCCCCAGATTCTGCCGCCGGGCATATTATTGAATATATTGGGAAGTGTTTCAAATACAAGGCCGGGACCGGCATTAGGCTGTACACCATAGGTAAAGCAAGCCGGGAATATGATAAGACCTGCGGTGATCGCAACGAAGGTATCCAAAGAAATAACGCGGATAGATTCGCCAAGCAGCGCGTGTTCTCTGTTAACGTAGCTTCCGAAGATTGCCATGGAGCCCATGCCTATACTTAATGTGAAGAATGCCTGATTCATTGCAGCAACTATAACATCGGGAGTAATTTTGGAAAAGTCGGGCTTAAGATAGAAGGTAAGACCTTCCTTTGCACCGGACTGTGTGCAGGCGTGGATAGCAAGGATTGCCATGATGCACAGAAGCGCTATCATCATATACTTGGTAACTCTTTCAACGCCGCCCTTTAAGGTAAAGGAGCAAACAAAGAAACCGAGAATTACGATAATTGCCATATAAATTATCAGCGTCCATGGCTGAGAAATCATATTGCCGAAACCGGCAGAAACAACCTCCTGCGAAACGCCCGAATATTTACCCATTGCGGTATCTACAAAATACTTTAGCATCCAGCCGGCAACAACGGTATAAAACATCATAAGGATATAGTTGCCTGCCATGGAAACATAGCCGTGGATATGCCAAACCTGACCTTTCTTTTCAAGAGCCTGGAACATCTTAACAGGGCTCTTCTGTGCAGCACGGCCGAGTGAAAACTCTATTGTAAGTGCGGGAACACCCATAAGAATAAGGCAAAGAAGATATATGAGTACGAAGGCACCGCCGCCGTATTCACCTACCATCCATGGGAACTTCCAAACATTGCCTACGCCAATGGCACATCCGGCACTCAGCAGTATAAATCCGAGACGGCTGCCGAGTCTTTCTCTTTTCTCGCTCATAATTACCTCCAAATACATATTACGCCCTCTCACCACAACGGTAAAGAGGGCGAAATTCACATTTTCTCCGACATCGCTTACGTTGCATATATTAAAAATATAATAACATAGCGACAAATGAAAGTCAACCGTTTTTACTCCACTTCAAAAACAAACAGATTCCATGAATGAGGCTCGATAATTGTACCGTCAACATCTTTTTCTATCGGGAATACCATTTCACGTTCCTTTGTATTTACGGCGTTTAAATCGCTGTTTTCAAGCGCAATATGCTTTTTCAGCATTATGTTTTCAAAACCGTCGATACAAAAATCGATATCGGCCTTTTCATCGAGCGAGCGGTTTACCGCAAATACGGAAAGCAGTTTTCCGTCATCCGATAAAACGGCACTTACGTCAACAAAGGGTACGTTCTTGAAATCCTTTGCATCGTAACCGGGACATTCGGTTTTGGCTTTCATTGATATGCCTCTGCCGTAAAGCGATGCGAGCATATACGGATAATAGATAGTCTGCCTCCATGATTTGCCTCCGGTTTCGGTCATTATGGGAGCAATTACATTTACAAGCTGGGCAAGACAGGCTATCTTTACCCTATCAGCATTTTTTATAAGAGTATTTAAAAGAGAACCGACAAGAAGAGCATCCTCGAATGTGTATACGTCTTCGAGCATAGGCGGTGCGACCTGCCACTTTTCTATCTTTTTATCCTGCTCGTTGCTGTGGAACCACACGTTCCACTCGTCAAAGGAAAGGTTTACGGTTTTATCCGATTTCTTTTCCCCTTTTACCTTATCGCATATTGCCGCGGTTTTCTTTATAAACTCGTCCATTTCCACCGATCTTGCAAAGAAATTAAGAGTATCACCGTCGGCATTTGAATAGTAGCTGTGAAGAGAAATATAGTCAACTACGTCATAACATTCGGAGAGAACGGTATATTCCCAGTCTCCGAATGTGGGCATATACGGATTGGAACTGCCGCAGGCAACAAGCTCTATCGACGGATCGGTCCATTTCATTACCTTACCTGCTTCGTGGGCAATTCTGCCGTATTCGGAAGCGGTTTTATGGCAAATCTGCCACGGGCCGTCCATTTCGTTCCCAAGGCACCAAAGCTTTATATCAAAAGGCTTTTCAAAACCGTTATTTCTTCTTTTGTCGGCGTAGTATGTAGGAGTTGTGCCGTTGCAGTATTCCACTATCGCCTGAGCCTGATCGACACCGCGTGTGCCGAGATTTACCGCCATCATAACATCGGTATCGGCTCTCTTTGCCCACTCCTGAAATTCATCAATACCCATCTGATTGGTTTCGACCGACATCCAGGCAAGCTCCATGCGTTTCGGGCGCTTGGATTTATCGCCGGTGCCGTCCTCCCAGTTGTAGCCGGAAACAAAATTGCCGCCGGGATATCTGACGATAGGCACTTTGATATCGGAGATAAGCCTCATAACGTCTTTTCTGAAGCCCATTTCATCCGATTCGGGATGACCGGGCTCGTAGATTCCGTTGTAAACAGCTCTGCCGAGATGCTCGATAAACGAGCCGTAAATGCGTTTATCTATCTTTCCCACCGTATTTGATTTGTTTATACTTATCTTCGCTTTCATGTTTGTCCTCCGGAACATTATTTACATTATATACTACTACACCGCTGTAGTTTTTTCAATATGATATACTGTTGTAAAATTATCATATTATGCTGAAAAATCGGAATAACCTTAGTTATTCCGATTTATGTCAGAGTATTTTTTTGTATGGCCGAGATACCGAATCAATTCCAAATGACCGTAGACGGTAAGCACATAATATACTGCAGCAAGTGCTATGCATAATGCAAGCGACCATGCGGTGTTGGCTCTGTTAAGTTCTACGAAGATTTCAATGGCTTTGGTAACTGTAAAGATAATGATATGAAGTATGCTTACCTTTATACCTTCTTTTGCCATTTCATTTTCATTTTGCTTTTCGAAAAATCTTGATACGTTTATGCAGATAAACACCGCAACGGAAATGTCAAGCACCGAAACGACATGACCTACAACGACACCGACGGCAAATATCACATCAAAGAAACCGATGATGATATTTATAACACATATCACAAATATCGCATATACAATCGGCAGCGGATCGGCAAAATGATATTCGTCCTCAGCTGCCGTTTTCAGCCCAGACAAATCAAGACAGGCCGAAACGATAAGAATTACAAGTGACACAACGCTGATTGCAAGAGATATTTTAAGCCAGCTGCCCTCTTCGGGAACAAGCATTACAGCGCCGGCAAAAAGCTCGGACACAAGCTCGAGAATTGCGGCAATATACAGTTTGCCGACGCCTTTTTTAATATTTGGGAAAAGCATTTTAATGCGCCTCTGAACTCAGTAATTTTATTTGGTTCTTGCAAGTTTGTGCTTTTTGCGTATGCTGTCTATGCAGATTATTTCACTCTGCAGACACCATGCATCAATGGCAACGGTGAAGAACTGAAGGATGGCGTTAATGGTTATCATAAGAGCAAGAGCTTCGTTGGGGATACCCAGCTGAGCATATAAAAGCGTGATAACCGATACGGATGCACCGGGGATATTGGGCATGGAGCCGACGAGGATTATCGAAAGAAGTATCGACATGATTATCCATACCGGTGATATTTCAACATTATATTCAGCTGCCATAAACAGGGATGAAAATACGAATACTATCGTGCAGGCAGGCTGGAAAAATACGCTGCCGAGATTTACCGAAAGATTTGCCGTATCCGCATCGACATCCACGGAAAAGAGTGCATCGAATACCGAGTTGAATGCGGCGCCGAAATTTGCGGATGAGAGACATACAAGGGTTGCCGGCATCATTGTTTTGATATACTTTTTAAGGGGAATTTTTGAACGGATGCAGGCGTTTATCGTATAGTAAATAAGAAGTACTATCTCCGCGATAACGATGGCAATTACCATTTTGCCTGCACCTGCAAGCTGTACAAAGTCACTGACGGTTACTATGGCAAAAACATTAAGTGCGACATATATGAATATGAACTTATTTAAAAAGTTATTGGAATATACGGCAACAAGATTGCATTCATCGAAGATTTCGGCAAGGTTGGTGCCCTTTTGTCCCATCGCAAGAAGAGAAAGGCCGAACATTGCGCCGACAATCATTATATGTACCGAGTTGAAATTCAAAAACGGACTTACAAGGTTTGTAGGTATAAAGCCGACAAGGATATCGTATATTGATTTCGCGGCATTTATATGTGCGCCCGAATTGGTTATTTCAAAAAACGGAATGATAGGAAGCGTGCATATAATAACGGCAATGCCGGATACCGCAAAGAATCTGCGCATTATCCTGCCGCCGAGAGCGCCTACCGATGCCATATCGCCTATGTGCACAATACTCAGCACTATCGCCATAAAGGTAAGTATTACAGCCATTACGCAGAAAAGTCCCGAATACGCATTGGATATCGGATTAACATAGTCGTTTACAAAGGCAGTGAGTGAATCATTCGGAATGAATATTCTGCACAGAATTCCGGCAACGAGCGCAACGGCAACGGCAATGAATATCTTTGCAAGGTTGCCGATAACGGCCTTCTTGCGGACGGTAAATACAACTTCGTTTTCAAGATTGCGGTACTTCCATGTGGGCATACCGTTTTCGAAGCTGGACATTATGCTTTGCAGCATAAATGACATCGGATTCTCTTCAAGAGTAAACGGGTCAAATGACGGCGCTTTTATTCTTATGCTGAAACGGAACTGACCGAAAATACGATAAGAGCGATAGTAAACCTCTATATCCTCGCCGAGTTTGCTTCTGTATTTCAACAGTGCTTCCTCAAGCAGAAGCTTGGCTCGGTATGTTTCTTTTTTTGTACTTCCGGCATTTTCGTACATTTCACCTATTTTGTCGGAAAGCATATCAATGGTTTCATATGTAAGCTTGTAGTAGTCCATTATCACTGTCACCTCAAAGTTATTTTAGCATAATTTTCCGCATCTAACAACAATTAATTCTATTTTTCTTCACAAAAAGTTCAATTATTTAAAAATTGGCTCGGCATACTGCCGAGCCAATATATTTAGGACATATCCTCCATCAAGATTACTGACGTTGTGAATGTTTCACCGTTGCGCCAATAGAAAACTTCTATTGTATCACCGGCATTGTACTTATCCTTTTCTGCAACAAATCCATCTGTACTGTTGAAAATTTTACCGTTTAGCGTAAGTATTACATCGCCTGCGCGGATACCCTTTGCGTAAGCATCGGTATTTGTATCTATGCTGAGCACGTATGCACCGGAAATCAGATTATTTTCCTTTGCCTCTTCTTCGCTCAGATAAACTATGGATATGCCGAGCAGCGGTTTGCCTATCGGTTTTTCATTATGCAGAAATCCGTTGATTATAAGACTGACGTGACTTGACGGAATCGCAAATGACATACCCTCGTAAACATCTTCTCCGTCGGTCATTATCTTTGAACGGACGATACCTATTACCTGTCCGTGTTCGTTTATCAGCGGACCGCCGGAATTGCCGGGGTTTACGGCAACATTGGTCTGCAGAAGCTGTATTTTGCGGTTATTGAAAAAGACGTCGGATCTGATACCGGAAATAAGTCCGTCGGACAGCGTATGAGCATATTCCACGCTGTACGGAGTACCGATCGCAACAACATCATCGCCCACTTTCATAGTTGACGAATCGGCAAATTCGGCAGCTTTCAGCCCCACCGCTTCAATTTTCAATAACGCAAGGTCGCTTGTTGAGTCGAAATCGACTATCTTGGCATCATAAGCAATGTTATCGTAAGTCAGCACATAAATGCTCTGACCGGGAGATACTACATGTTCATTAGTGATAATATATCCGGCATCCGACATTATTACACCGGTTCCGACCGATGAACCTTTTGCATTCTCTGCAACAACTACAACAACGGACGGATCCACCTTTTCATATATCTGACTCGCATTAAGCGGAGTTTCAGCAGAAGTATCACGATTTGAAAATACAAAATCAGCATTCGGCAAGGTTGTTATATCGACAAATAATTCGGGATTTTCAGCTCTCGAAGGAGAATCCGGAAGAGCGTTGCCGTCAGCAGACGGAAGCTTATCCGGAATATTATTTCCGCCATATTCGGAGGGAGTATAATCATTGCTCGGCAAACACTGGATAAGGCCGTAAACACATAAGGGATGAACGATAATAAGGAACGCGCAAAGGCATATCGTTGTTATTATCGCCGTATTATTCGCCTTTTTTACTTTTGCCATTCGACTCATGACTTTTCTCCTTTTTCGGGCATGACCTTTCTCGGCCATATTTTAAATTTGCTGTCCTCCGACGGTGCAGCAGGCAATACAAATGAAAATTCGGTATATTCATCCGGGAATGATACAACGGATATTTCACCGTTATTCAGGTTAAGAAGCATTTTCGCAATATAAAGTCCGAGCCCTGCCCCCTGTTTATCAATGCCTCTTGATTTATCCGCTTTATAGAATCTGTCAAATATAAACGGAATATCGTCTTCGGGAATACCCTTGCCGCTGTTGCGTATTTTGACAATAACATTTTTTTCCTCTTCACCGGCGGTAACACGAAGATAGCCGCCTACCGGCGTGAATTTTACCGAGTTGCCTATAATGTTTACAAGCACACGGGATATCATATCCTCATCGGCGCTCACCATAAGCTTTTTGTCAAGATCAAACGCAACATCGACCTTATTATCTTCAAGCGCTTTTTCAAAGGACAACAGGGCTCGCGTTATAGTTTCGTTAATATTGAAAACGGCGATTTTCGGGCTTATCTGTCCGGCTTCAAGCCGGGTTATGTCAAGTATGGAGTTTACCATTCGGTTAAGCCGCTTTGTTTCGAGGGAAATTCTTTCAAGATATTCGCTGTGACGCGACAGCGGAATGGTGCCGTCGAGCATACCGTCAATAAAGCCGCCAATCGAAGTAAGCGGAGTTTTAAGGTCGTGAGAAACACTTGCCATAAATCCGCGGCGGCTGCTTTCAAGCTGATCGAGAGCATCTGCCATGTGGTTGAAGGAGGCACATAGTTCGGATATTTCGTTATGTCCCACAACATGTACTCTCTTACTGAAATTACCCTGCGCGTATTCCATTAGCGACTCTCGCATCTCCTTCATGGGGCGTATGATTTCCCTGGATGCTATCTTAACAAGCAATATGGATAATGCAAGAACGCCGCAGAGCGAAAAGAGAAAATATCTGAATATTACCGTAATTGATTTGGTAAATGCCGTTGCCGGAGAGGATACGAATATGTAGCCTTTTAACAGCGACGGATCGGATTCTTCATATATGGGGATACCGACAGAGTATCTGTTTTGCGGATAGATGCCGGCAAGGCGGTTATTTGTGCTCACCAGTCCCCTGCTTGCGGTGTTTTCCAGAATATCATTATCAAAAAGCTTTGCATAATAAGTAACGCTGCCGGAGGTAACCCATAGACAGTCATTTTCGGGAGCATTGACAACTATAACTTCTTTGGAACCGCCTTCGCTTATAAGTCCGACAATGTTTTTAAGCATGCGAACATTTCCGATAAGCTCGGGTTTTTCTTTCTGAAAGTCATCAAAAGGCTCATCCATTATTCCCGAAACTATCGGCAAAAGATCTTTTGCGTTCTGATATAAACGGTTTTGCTGCTGATCTATCGAATACTGCGTTGTAAGCACAAGCAGAGTCAGACCGAGCATAGTAAAACAGAATATGATTGTAACCAAAGTAGCAAAATAATATCTCGCAAGAATACTTTTAAACATATATTACTGTACCGTTTCAAATTTGTAGCCGACGCCCCATACCGTTTTCAAAAACCATTTATCGGATGCGCCTTCAAGCTTTTCACGCAGACGCTTAATATGAACGTCGATAGTGCGCGAATCGCCGTAATATTCAAAACCCCAAACCTCGTCAAGAAGCTGGTCTCTTGTATATACCTTATTGGGGTTTGATGCAAGATGGAATAAAAGCTCAAGCTCCTTTGGCGGCATTTCAACAACAACGTTATTTATTTTGACCTGGAAACTTACCTTGTCGATTATCAGGTTATCATATTCGAGATGCATCTTTTCCTCTGCAATATTGGAGGAACGACGCAAAATGGCCTTGATACGCGCAAGCACCTCTTTAGCATCGAAGGGTTTTACTATATAGTCATCGGTACCGAGGTTAAAGCCCTGCAGTTTATCGAAGCTTTCGGATTTTGCGGTTACCATTATAACGGGAATTGAGCTGCGCTTCCTTATTTCCTCGAGAACCTTAAAGCCGTCCATTTTCGGCATCATTATATCAAGAAGCATCAGGTCGGGCGCAAATTCAGAAAATAATTTGAGCGCCATTTCTCCGTCGTTTGCGATTTTTACGGTGTATCCGTCCTTTTCAAGGTACAGACGAAGTAAATCACATATATTCTCATCATCATCTACAACAAGTACTTTAATATTTACCATAGCTGATCCGTCCTTTCCTAACATATGATATCTATATTATAACCTTTTGACAAAAAGTGTAGTTAATAATTTGTTAATTGCATATATATTATACATCAGTTTAAACAGTTTGCCAATATTTTTTATTATCATGTCGAAAATATCCATATTGTAATTCTCGTTCTTTTATGTTAAAATACATAGGCACGGAGGATGTGTATATGAATGAATCGATAAAAAACATATCTCAAAACAAAAAAGCCTTCCACGATTATTTCGTTGAAGAGCAGTATGAAACCGGTATTGTACTTTCCGGTACGGAGGTTAAATCAATACGCCTCGGAAAGGTCAATTTAAAAGACTGTTACTGCTCTATTGAAAAGGGCGAAATTTTCGTAAACGGTATGCATATAAGTCCTTATGAAAAAGGCAATATTTTCAATAAGGATCCGCTTCGAAAACGCAAGCTCCTTATGCATAAACGCGAAATATCAAGGCTTTTCGGATATGTAAAGCAGGACGGCTATTCTCTCATTCCTCTGTCAATGTATTTTAAAGGCTCTAAGGTAAAAATCAATCTCGGACTTTGTAAAGGTAAAAAGCTTTACGATAAGCGCGATGCCATTGCCAAGCGCGATGCAAACAGAGAGATTGACCGACATCTTAAAGCATACAATCAATAAGGGGGCGTACCGGTTTCGACGGGGACGCAGAACCGGGATAAGCGAGCGGCGGCGCGGAATCCGCCTAAAAATCCGCAATTTTAAATTTAAACGCTAAAAACAAATTAGCATCTGTTGCCTAATTAAGGCAGCCGTCTCACCGAAGAAACGCCGCGGCTTCGGATGAGGCGTGACTTAGCGGCCACCTCTCTGCGGTAAGATTTGCCCGCAGTCCGTATCATGAATCTACCGATCCGTACAGCTTGTGCTTGGGCGGTACGGCCGGGGAATCCCAAATCAATCACTGCGCTCGGAGAAAGTCCCGCGGACGAGTTTTCGGACAGGAGTTCGACTCTCCTCGCCTCCACCAGAAAAAGCAAGTCTTCCGACTTGCTTTTTTCAATGAAGACGCTTTGATAGTGAAGGTTGGTGATTAAATGGCAAATGTAATAACCGGAATCAGGATTGCATGCGCCATGGGTATGATTGTCTGCCCGACTTTTTCAACATGGTTTTATGCGCTGTATATCGTTGGAGGAATCAGTGATATTCTTGACGGAACAGCAGCAAGACATTTTGGAAAGTCCACTGAATTAGGTGCAAAGCTTGACACGATTGCGGATATTATTTTTACGGCGGTCGTTCTGGCAAAAGTAATACCGACGGCGCATATTCCGCTGTGGCTGATTATCTGGATTATTTGTATCGCGTTGATAAAGTGTTTCAACATAATCAGCGGATTGATTATACACAAACGGTTCATCGCGGAGCATACGCTCCCAAACAAAATATGCGGTGTACTTTTATTTGCAATTCCGTTATGTATAAACCGCTTACCCTTTTATCCTGTTACAATACTGATAATTGTAACCTGTGCTGTCGCAACTTTTGCCGCTATTCAGGAGGGATATTACATACACATCGGGAAAGAAGTAAATTAGACAAATAACGCCGTGAAGGTTTTATACTGATATTATAATATAAAAAGGTCTCT
Organism: Eubacteriales bacterium; assembly: GCA_045599805.1. Taxonomy (GTDB): domain Bacteria; phylum Bacillota; class Clostridia; order Oscillospirales; family UMGS1783; genus JAZRWQ01. Next base: position 17,931 of record JAZRWQ010000132.1, read on the forward strand.
TTTGCCGAAAGACAAAAGATACCTTTTTTTAAAGTTTTCTTGAAATAAAACCTTTTGAAGTAAGCTCGCATACTTCGGTAAAACCGACGTTTTTGAGTATTCCCTCGGATTCGTTGAAAAATGCCTTCAATGAATCTTTGGTGTGAGAATCGCTTGTAATGATAATGCGGCCTTTCTTTTCAAGTATACGCCGCAAAATGAAAGAATCGGGATAAGGGCGCGACATATAGCCTCGGCTTATTGCACCGGTATTCATTTCAAAAACGATATCATACGAAAGAAGCTCATCTATATACGACAGCGCAAGTTTTCTGTACCATTTCGCGTTTTCGTCGAAAAATTCACCGGCGGCGTTATACTTGCAGTACAAATCGACATGACCGATGATATCGGGCTTAAGGACTTTTATATACTTACAAAACTGTTCGAAATAGCCTTCTATAAATGCCTTGTATGAACCGTCAAAACCCTCTTTGATGCCTTTTCTCAAAAAGTCTATCGTATGGTCGACCGGCACGTAAACACCGCGCTTATCCTTAACGAAATGGGATGAACCGATAATATAATCCATACGGCTCAAGTCGGTTTCTTTGGGCGCTTTTTCATCTATTTCTATACCGCAAAGAATTTCCATTCTGCCTGCATACTCTTTTTTCAGACGGTCTACGATATCACAGTAGGCGTTTATTTTATCCGGATACAAGCCGAAATTTTCATCCTCATTCCAGCAATGCTCGGAAAAACCGAATACGCTTATTCCCTGCTCATATGCCGCTCTCGCCATTTCATCGGGAGAATTTTTACCGTCGGTAAGATTTGTATGCGTGTGCACGCAGGAATACATAATATCACCGCTTTTCTATTTAGAATAATCCGGAAATAACACCGTTTTCATCAACATCGATCCTATTGGCAGCAGGTACCTTGGGAAGTCCCGGCATTGTCATTATATCGCCGGTAAGAGCTACGATAAAGCCGGCGCCGGCACTTACCTTTACATTTTTAACGGTTACGGTAAAACCTTCCGGAGCGCCGAGCTTTGAGGCGTCATCGGAAAAGCTGTACTGCGTTTTTGCCATGCATACGGGAACGTTATTGAATCCGAGATCGGCAAGCTTCTTTATCTGCTTGAGTGCGGACGGAGCAAATGAAACGCCGGCACCGCCGTAAATCCTCTTTACGATAGTCTCAATCTTTTCTTCGATGGAGCAGTCCAGCTCGTATGCAAAGGAGAAGTCGTTTTCCTGCTCACACAGACGGATAACCTCCTTTGCCATTTCAACGCCGCCTTCGCCGCCATTTGCCCACACATCGGAAAGGACAACGTTTACTCCGAGAGCCTTGCACTCGTTTATTACCATTTCAACTTCCTTTTCGGTGTCGGTCGGGAATTTATTTACGGCAACAACGGACGGAAGCTTATAAACGTTCTTTATGTTGGAAACGTGGCGGAGAAGATTGGGCATACCCTTTTTAAGAGCCTCAAGATTTTCCTCATTAAGCTCGGTTTTGGGCAGTCCGCCGTGCATTTTCAAAGCGCGTATAGTTGCAACGATTACAACGGCTGATGGCTTAATTCCGGCATAGCGGCACTTTATGTCAAGAAATTTCTCTGCACCGAGGTCTGCACCGAAGCCGGCTTCGGTAATCGCATAATCACCGAGTTTCATTGCCATCTTGGTAGCGGTTACGGAATTGCAGCCGTGAGCGATATTGGCAAACGGGCCGCCGTGCACAAGTGCGGGAGTGCCCTCTAAGGTCTGAACAAGATTGGGTTTCAAAGCATCCTTTAAAAGAGCCGCCATTGCGCCCTGCGCGTTAAGGTCACCTGCTGTTACCGGCTTTTCATCGTATGTATAGCCAACGATTATGTGGGAAAGTCTTTCCTTTAAGTCGGTAATGGAGGATGACAGGCAAAGAACAGCCATAATTTCAGAGGCAACGGTGATGTCAAATCCGTCCTCTCTGGGGACGCCGTTTACTCTGCCGCCGAGTCCGTCTGTTACAAAACGAAGCTGACGGTCGTTCATATCAACACAGCGTTTCCAGGTGATTCTTCTCGGATCGATACCAAGCTGATTGCCCTGATAAATATGGTTATCAAGCATTGCGGCAAGCAGATTGTTTGCCGCGCCGATTGCGTGAAAATCGCCGGTAAAATGCAGGTTTATATCCTCCATCGGAACAACCTGAGCATATCCGCCGCCTGCGGCGCCGCCCTTTACACCGAATACGGGCCCCAAAGAGGGCTCACGCAGAGCAACAACTGCGTTTTTGCCTATCGTGCGCAAACCGTCGGCAAGTCCGATAGTCGTCGTTGTTTTTCCCTCACCTGCCGGTGTGGGAGTTATGGCGGTAACAAGGATAAGCTTTCCGTTTTCTCTTTTTGAATCCTTCAGAAGAGAAAGGTCTATCTTTGCTTTGTATTTGCCGTACTGTTCGAGATAGTCTTCACAAATGCCTGCTTTTTTTGCAATTTCGGTAATGGGAAGCATTTTTGCTTCCTGAGCTATTTCTATATCGGTTTTCATTTAATACACCTCTTATTTGAAATACTTAACTGCTGACTTGAACATACCCATATCATACTCGCCGTATACGTTTTTGTAAAGCCCCTTGCCTATTCTCTCCGAATGTCCCATCTTACCGAGAACTCTGCCGTCCGGAGACGTGATGCCTTCAATGGCATACGCGGAATCGTTGGGATTGAAATGCACATCAAATGAAGGCTTGCCCACGAGATCAACATACTGTGTAGCAATCTGACCGTTCTGCGCAAGCTTCTTTATAAGCTCTTCATCAGCTAAGAATCTACCTTCGCCGTGCGAAATAGGTACGGTATATATATCGCCGGGCTTGGTATTCATAAGCCATGGGGATTTATTGGAAGCGATTCTTGTGCGTACGAGACGGGACTGATGCCGGGAGATGGTGTTGAATGTAAGCGTGGGACAGGAAGCATCGGTATCAATTATCTTGCCGTATGGCACGAGTCCGAGTTTTATAAGTGCCTGGAAACCGTTGCAGATGCCGCACATAAGACCGTCTCTCTCATCAAGCAGTCTGGTTACCGCATCTTTTACTTCGGCATTGCGGAAGAATGCGGTTATAAACTTGCCGGAGCCGTCGGGCTCATCGCCGCCGGAGAAACCGCCGGGAATGAAAATCATCTGCGATTCGTTTACCGATTTTGCAAAATTCTCAATGGATTTGGAAATGTTCGACGGAGTAAGGTTATTTATTACAAAGATTTCCGGGATTGCGCCTGCATCGCGCATAACCTTGGCTGTATCAAATTCGCAGTTTGTACCGGGGAATACGGGAATTACAACCTTGGGAGAAGCGGATTTAACGCTTACCGATGGATATGATTTGGCTTCAAAATTAAAGGTCGGGATTTCTCTTTCCTGCTGAACGATATTGCAGGAGAATATAGGCTCCAATTTACCTTCATAGATACCGAGCAGTTCAGAAAGCGTAAGCTTTTCATCACCGAATATCAAAGCCTGCTCACTTAATGTTTCGCCGAGTTTAATACCGATTTCGGTATCATCCGAAAGCTCGATTATGAAGCCGCCGTAGCTGTACTTAAACAGATCGTTAAGTTTAACATCGCCGAACTTAAAGCCGATGCCGTTGCCGAAGCACATTTTCATTATGCCCTCGGCGATGCCGCCGTAGGTGGGCGTATAGATTGCAAGAGCCTTGCCTGCCTTAACGAGAGCGTTTACCTTATCGTAATTTTCAAGCAGAGTTCCGGTTACGGGCAGACCGTTTTCATCA
>JAZRWQ010000133.1:0-48123 GCA_045599805.1 Eubacteriales bacterium
CCGGAAGCGGCAAAAGTATGCTTGCAAAACGTCTGCCGTCCATTTTGCCGGATATGTCATTTGACGAAGCCCTTGAAACTACGAAAATTCATTCAATAGCCGGACTTTTGTCTTCCAGGAATTCGTTTGTGGCATCCAGACCGATCCGTATGCCGCATCATACGATATCTTATGCGGGGATGTCCGGAGGCGGCACTATACCGAAGCCGGGTGAACTGTCTTTGGCGCATAATGGCGTATTGTTTTTGGACGAGCTTCCGGAATATAATAAAATGGTGCTTGAAGTATTAAGACAGCCGTTAGAGGATGGCATCGTAAGAATATCACGTGCTTCGGGTACAGCTGAATTTCCTTGTTCCTTTATGCTTGTATGCGCCATGAATCCGTGTAAATGCGGATATTACGGTCATCCTACTATTCAGTGCACCTGCAAGCTTTCGGATGTGAGAAAGTATCTCTCTAAAATTTCCGGACCACTGCTTGACCGAATAGATATTCAGGTCGAAGTGCCGAGCGTTACATATGCGCAGTTATCCGAAAGAATGCGCGGTGAATCGTCCGCTGACATAAGAAAGCGTGTAAATGCCGCAAGAAAGGTGCAGATGAAGCGCTTTTCCGGTACAAATGTTCATTGCAACGCGCAGATGACCGGCGATATGGTACGCGAATACTGCATACTTGACAGGGAAGCGGCGCTTATACTTCAAAAGATTTTTGACAAGAATTCTCTTTCCGCAAGGGGTTACGACAGAATACTTAAAGTTGGCAGAACTCTTGCCGATATGAACAGACATTCTGTTATTGAAGTATCGGATATAGTTGAGGCTGCAACATATCGCGCTCTTGATAAAAAATATTTCAGATAATTTGTTTTGAGGTTATTTGTTTATGGTTTTGGCAAAGATTCTTGATAAACTTAATGAAAAAAGTCTCATGCTGTCATCCGTATCGGATGATATTGAGATTACGAATATATCATATAATTCCAAAAACGTTTTAAAGGGATGCCTCTTTATCTGCAAGGGAATTACATTTAAGAAGGATTATTTGACGGATGCAATAAAAAAAGGCGCCGCGGTATATCTTTCCGAAATAGACTACGGTGTTGAAATACCCTGCATAAAAGTAAGCGATATAAGAAAAGCAATGGCTATTGCTTCCGCTGTATTTTATGATAATCCGGCAGATAAGCTTAAGATAATAGGTGTTACCGGCACAAAAGGCAAAACCACCACGGCTTTTATGGTAAAATCTATATTCGATGCCTCAGAAGTTCCGTGTGGGTTAATGACTACGGTAAGAGTTGAAACGGGGAAGAGCGTAACACCCTCCACCATGACAACTCCCGAATCTCCCGATTTACAAAAGGGTTTATGTGAAATGGTGGACTCCGGATACAAATATGCCGTAATGGAGATTTCTTCGCAGGGGCTTCAATATGACCGCATTTACGGCGTAAATTTGGCCGCAGGTGCATTCGTCAATATAGGGCTTGATCATATCAGTCCGGTGGAGCATAAGGATTTCAAAGAGTATTTTGATGCTAAAAAGAAGATATTCAAGCATACAAATAAAGCCGTAATCTGTAACGATGATGAACATACCTCCGAAATGATAGCCTCCGCAAAGGAAAACGGATGTGAAATACTCACCTACGGTTTTGATGACAGCGCCGATATATATGCTTATAATTTAAAAAAAGACGGCGTTGTAACAAAATACACAGTCAAGACTCCGTTGTGGACTGCCGATTTTACGCTTCCCATGCTCGGCACATTTAACGTTTATAACAGCCTTGCCGCAATAGGCTTATGTATGGATCATTTTACCGTTGCACAGCTTCAAAAGGGTATTGAGGCAATGAAGATACCCGGCAGAATGAACGTGTTTACAGACGGCGAAATAACGGTCATAGTTGATTATGCACATAACCGTATGAGCTTCGAAACACTATTTAATAGTCTTAGAAAAGAATTCCCCGATAAAAAAATGGTAAGCGTTTTCGGATGCCCCGGCAGCAAAGCTCTCGTAAGACGAAAAGATTTGGGTGAAGCAACCGGAAAGCTGTGCGACTTTACAGTGCTTACGGCGGAAGATCCAAACTATGATGATGTTGAAGAGATAAACAGAGAAGTGGCAGGGTATATTGATAAGTATAACGGTAAATATATTTCAATTCCCGACAGAAAATCTGCAATAGAGTATGCCGTTAACCATGCAACAAAGGATGATGTTGTTGTTATCTGCGGCAAGGGCGAGGAAAAATATCAGCGCGTAAATAACGGCTATATTCCTTATGAGGGCGATATCGACCTCGCAAAATATTTCCTTGAAAACAGAATGAAATAGTAAAAGGTCTGCACCTTAATAGGTGCAAACCTTTTATCAAATAAGCATGTTTTTAAGTTGTTCAGTTTCTTTGCTGTCAAGATCATATAAAGGCATCCGGCATTTGCCGCAATCCTTGCCGATAAGCCTCATCGCCGATTTTACCGGTATAGGATTTACCGATGAAAACAATGCTTTGTTTACTCTATATAGCTTTTTCTGAAGTTTTAAAGCATTGTCATAATCTTTTATTTCGCAGCAACTGCATAGCTTTGCGATATATTCCGGATATATATTTGCGCAAACCGATATAACGCCGCTTGCGCCGCATGACATATACGGAACGATCAGCTCATCACATCCGCTGTAAACCTGCATATCATCACCGCACATATATTTAATGCCGATTATTTTGTCAAGGTCGCCCTTTGCATCCTTGACGGCGGCAATGTTCGGATGCTGTGATAAAATCTTATAGCTTTCAAGCTTTATTTCCATGCCGGTTCGCGAAGGAACATCGTACATTATGATTGGTATGTCAACGCTGTCGGCAATATCGTAAAAATAGCGTATAAGACCTTTTTGAGACGTTTTGTTATAATATGGCGTTATAACCAAAAGTGCGTCAGCACCGCATTTTTGCGCCTCAATCGAAAGTGATTTTGCATTGTAAAAATTATTGCTGCCGGTACCCGCAATTATGGGTATTCTTCCGGCAGCAATCTTTACTGATTCTTTCGTGATTTTTATTTTTTCATCATGGGAGAGCGATGGCGATTCTCCCGTAGTACCGCAAACGACAATTGCGTTTGTTCCTGATGCTATATGAAACTCAATAAGCTTACCGAGCATATCATAGTCAACATTGTCGTTTTTATCAAATGGCGTTACAAGTGCAACGGCACTGTTATTAAATATAAGGTTTTTCAAATATTCTCCTTAATCGAGATAACCCTTTGCGGCAAGTAATTCAGCCATAAGAACGGCACCGCCTGCGGCACCTCTTAAAGTGTTGTGCGACAGACATACGAACTTATAATCGTACTGGGTGTCGGGGCGAAGTCTGCCAACACTTACCGCCATACCGCCTTCAAGGTTTCTGTCAAGCTTGGTCTGGGGACGGTTATCTTCTTCAAAATAATGTAAAAACTGCTTGGGTGCGCTCGGAAGCTCAAGCTCCTGGGGAGCGCCTTTGAAATTCTTCCATCTTTCAAGTATTTCTTCTTTGGAAACCTTCTTTTTGGTGGAGAAGAATACGGCAGCCATATGTCCGTCGGAAACGGGAACGCGCAGGCATTGTGCTGTGATTGAGGGTTCAGCTGCCGGAACTATTTCATCGTTTTCAATTTTGCCCCAAATCTTTAAAGGCTCCTGTTCAGACTTTTCTTCCTCGCCGCCGATATAGGGAATAACGTTATCGAGCATTTCGGGCCAGGATTTGAAGGTTTTGCCGGCGCCGGAGATAGCCTGATAGGTGCAGGCAAGCACCTTTTCAAGACCTAAATCGAAAAGGGGATGAAGTGCGGGAACGTAGCTTTGTAAGGAGCAGTTGGACTTGACTGCGATAAATCCGCGCTTTGTGCCGAGTCTCTTTCTCTGTGCTTTGATTATTTCCGCATGATCATCGTTTATTTCGGGAACAATCATGGGAACGTCGGGAGTTTTTCTGTTTGCACTGTTATTGGAAATAACGGGGCATTCAAGCTTTGCATACATTTCTTCAAGGACTTTTATTTCGTCCTTTTTCATATTTACGGCACAGAATACGAAGTCAACCGACTTTGCTATTTCCTTTGCGTCTGCGGTTGCATCCTTAACAATCATTTCCTTGATGTTTTCGGGGATATCATCGGTCATAGCCCAGCGTTCACCAACGGCATCAATATACTTTTTGCCTGCGGAAGAGGCACTTGCCGCCAATAATGTTACGGTAAACCAGGGATGGTTGTTTAATATGGTTATAAACCTCTGACCAACCATACCGGTTGCACCGATAATACCTACATTGAATTTTTTCATTGTGAACACTCCTTTTAGTTAAAATTGGGTTGAAAAGCTACGCCCTTTGATATATAATTTCATTTGCACATCATACCACTTTATTATTAATTTGTCAATCATGAGGCTGAAATGAACTTATCGGATTTTAATTATGACCTTCCGCAGGAGCTTATTGCTCAAACACCCATAAAAAACAGAGATGAATCACGTCTCTTAGTTTATAATATGAAGGATAAATCGATTGTGGACTCCCGTTTTTATTCCGTTATCGATTATCTAAATGAGGGCGATTGCCTTGTTATCAACGACTCCAAGGTAATGCCTGCACGCTTACTCGGTGTAAAAGAGGATACCGGTGCGCATGTTGAGATTCTTCTGCTTGAAAATAAGGGGGGCGACGTTTGGGAAGCTATAGTCCGTCCCGGCAAGAAGCTTCGTGTAGGTGCCAAGGTAATATTCAACGAAAAGCTTTCCTGCACTATTGATGATGTACTGGAAGACGGCAACAGATGCGTGAAATTTATTTATAGCGGTAATTTTTACGAAATACTTGATGAAATAGGGCAGATGCCGCTTCCGCCGTATATAAAAGAGAAGCTTGAAGACAAGGACAGATATCAGACGGTATACGCAAAGGACCTCGGCTCGGCCGCTGCACCTACCGCAGGATTGCATTTTACAAATGAACTGCTTGAACGCATCAAAGGCAAAGGTGTCAATATCCTTCGCGTAACGCTTCATGTAGGACTCGGAACTTTCAGACCGGTCAAGGTCGATAATATCCTTGAACATCATATGCATTCTGAGTATTATACTCTGCCGCAGGAAACGGTAGACGATATATTGAAGGCTAAAAAGAACGGGAAAAAGATTTATGCCGTCGGCACAACAAGCTGCCGCACTCTTGAAGGCTCCTTCGCAAAAAATAATGCGCTTATTGCCGATCACGGTTATACGAATATTTTTATATATCCCGGCTTTAAATTCAACGTAATAGATGCACTTATCACAAACTTCCATCTTCCGGAAAGCACCTTGCTTATGCTTGTTTCTGCTTTGGCCGGCAGGGAAGAGATGCTTCGCGTTTACAAACACGCAGTTGATGAGAGATACAGATTTTTCAGTTTCGGCGATGCTATGCTGATATATTAAGGATAGAGTTATGTATAAACTTCTAAAACAGGAAAATAATGCAAGAAGGGGAGAGTTTACCACCGTTCACGGTACGGTACAGACTCCGGCTTTTATGAATGTCGGCACCTGTGCGGCAATTCGCGGCGGTGTTTCCTCGCTTGACCTTAAGGATCTTAACTGTCAGGTTGAGCTATGTAATACCTATCATTTGCATCTCCGTCCGGGCGATGAAGTTGTAAAACAGATGGGCGGACTTCATAGGTTTATGAATTGGGACAGACCGATTCTTACCGACAGCGGCGGATTCCAGGTTTTTTCTCTTTCATCGCTCCGTAAAATCGAAGAACGCGGCGTTACTTTTGCCTCGCATATTGATGGCAAACGCATATTTATGGGGCCGGAGGAAAGCATGCGCATCCAATCAAATCTTGCCTCAACTATTGCAATGGCTTTTGACGAATGCGTTGAAAATCCCTCTCCGTATGATTATGTTAAAAAGTCGTGTGAGCGTACTGCCCGCTGGCTCAAACGCTGCAAAACGGAAATGGACAGGCTTAATTCACTGCCCGATACAATAAATAAAAATCAGATGCTTTTCGGTATAAATCAGGGCGGCACCTATCATGATTTGAGAATATCCCACATGCAGCAAATAGCCAAGCTTGATCTTGACGGATATGCCATAGGCGGACTTGCCGTAGGCGAAACCGCTGAGGAAATGTATTCGGTTATCGATGACGTTATAAAGTATATGCCGGAAAATAAGCCGCGCTATCTTATGGGTGTAGGAACTCCGGTGAATATCCTCGAAGGTGTAGCAAGGGGTATTGATTTGTTTGACTGCGTAATGCCGTCAAGAAATGCGCGTCACGGACATATATTTACTTCTTTAGGTATAATCAATATCCATAACAGTAAATATATTACCGATTCGCTGCCGCTTGATCCTAATTGTGACTGTCCGGTTTGCCGAAACTTTTCCCGCAGCTATGTAAGGCATCTTATAAAAGCCGATGAGATGTTGGGGATGCGCCTTGCGGTAATGCATAATCTGTATTTTTATAACGGTCTTATGGAAAAGATACGTTATCATATCGAAAATGGTACGTTTACCGAGTATAAAGATAACATTATTCCGATTATCGGTAAAAGAATTTAAAATTATTTTGCCGTAAGCATTGATATTATTTCGTTTTTATATTATAATCAATATATAATTTTTGGAGGTAATCTATTTATGATTGACAAGTATGCAATATTGTTAGGCTCATCATCCGGTTCTGCAGATGGCGCGGCTAATTCCTGGTTATGGCTTGTATTTCCCATTTTGATGTTTGTTGCACTTTATTTCCTTGCAATTCGTCCTCAGAAGAAAAAGGAAAAAGAAGCTGCACAGATGCGCAACAGCGTTGATGTAGGCGACACTATCACCACTATCGGCGGTATCACCGGCAGAGTAATCAATGTAAAAGATGAAGCTGATGAAATCATCATCGAAACCGGTTCCGATAAAACAAAGATCCGTATCAAGAAGTGGGCAATAGCTTCCAGAGAAGCATTGGAAGACAACGAAGAAGAATAATTGATATTAACTCCTAATAAGATGTAATAATCTTATTAGGAGTTGATTTTTTTATGGGAAAATATAAGTTCAAAGAAATCCGTCTGCTGCCTGTTATCGTAGGTGCATTGGTATTTATCGTAATCTCCGCAATCGGCGCATTTGCTTATTCGCTTTTTTTGTTAAAGGATGAAGTGAACATATCCGACAGCGTGATAGTAATAAATGTTATCCTTGCCGTTGCATCTTTGTCGGCAGGTGGAGTGGGCGGTTACATAAATAAAACTAAGGGGATTTTTGTAGGACTGATTACCGCAGGACTTAACTTACTGCTGCTTCTGCTCATAAGTTTGTTTTTCAGAGATGACACACCGATTTTTTCCGTAAACAATACAGTAAGGTTTCTGCTTATGCTCATACCGTCTCTCATCGGAAGCATACTCGGTGTCAACATGAGAAAATATTGATTTGTTTACATAATATTTGTTGCAATATATAAAAAAAAGAAGTATGATAATTACATAAATAAACGGAGATGATAAAAATGTCTGAAAAGAAAATTGGGTTTATCGGCTGTGGCAATATGGCAAAGGCAATTATCGGCGGCATTTTGCGAAAAGGTTTTGGAGGAATTCTGAATGTTTACGATACCGTTTCGGATGCCTGCAAGGCAATAGCGGCTGACAACGTGGTAGTAAAGAATAATGCGGATGAGGTAATTTTAGATTCCGATATAATTTTTTTGGCAGTAAAGCCTCAGCATATCGCCGGGGTTTTTGAAAATATAACGGCAGACTTCTCACAAAAACTTTTTGTTACCATTCTTGCGGGCGTTTCCACGGAGTATATACGCTTGCTTGCAAAGAATAATGATTTGAAGGTTATTCGTGCAATGCCTAATACTCCGCTTTTGGTTGGCGAAGGGGCAACAGCGCTTTGCAAAACCGATAACGTTTCCGATGAAGAATTCGAATATGTTTTCAATATTTTTTCCGGTTCCGGTATAGCAACAAAAATCAGCGAAAATAAAATGAATGAGATTATCAGCATAAACGGAAGCAGTCCGGCATATTTGTTTTTATTTGCAATGGCTGTTCAGGAGTATGCAAGATCGGTTGATATTTCGGAAGATACGGCGCTCAAGCTTTTTGCGCAGACATTGATCGGCAGTGCAAAAATGATGCTGGAATCGGGAAAAACACCTGAAGAACTTAAAATTATGGTTTCGTCTCCAGGCGGAACGACACTTGCCGCTCTCGGTGTAATGGAAGAACGCGGCTTTCCGGAAACTATTAAAGAGGCTATGGATGCCTGCACAAAGCGTGCATACGAGCTTGGCAAATAGTAATATTTTCACTTCCCTTTGAATATAATCGTACAAAAACAGGGAAGTGTAAAATTTGAAAAATGAGATAGTTGTAAAGCTTAAAAATATAATAGAATTTATAAAATACAACAGCATTATTGTCGTTTTATCATGTTTTTTTGTGCTTGGCATAGCGGCAGGCGCTTTTTTGTACAACAGAGCCTGCGTTAGCGACAGCGAGCTGCTGCGACAGTTTGCAAACGCATTGTCCGTTGAAGGTGATCATGTAACGACGTTTTTAAACGACGCAACGGTTTATTTTTTGTATTTTACCGTTATTGCTTTACTCGGTACATCTCTTTTGGGACGATATCTTTTGTATATCGTTCCGTTTATCAAGGGAGTAAGCTACGGATATATAAGCGGATTTATTTTCGGCGTGTTCGGAATAAACGGTTTTGCCGTAAATCTTCTCGGCATTCTGCCCCAGAATGTATTGACCGGTATGATGCTTATATACGCCTGCAAACTATCAATTTCATTTTCTGAGGGCTTTATCGAATTCAATAAAAAATACCGTATGAAATACTATATTTTATGCATTTCAGTACTATTTGCACTATGCCTTATAGTGTCTTTGATGGATGTATTTCTAACCGGTGTAGTTATTAAAAATTATTTATAAGGTGTTATAATGGCAGTAAAATCAGTTACGGCATTTCTGAATCATTTAAAAAAAGATAAAAACGCAAGTCCGAACACGTTAAAAGCATACGATCGCGATCTTACCCAGTTTGTTGACAGAATAAAATCCCGCGGTATTAGAAACCCTGCATCAGCTTCCCATGCTGATGTGCAGGAATATGCCGATTTTCTTCACAGCTCCGGCAAATCCAGCAGCTCGGTCGTAAGGGCGCTTTCGTGTATACGGAATTATTATAAATTTCTTACCGATAACGGACTCATTGCGCTTAATCCTGCCGAAAATATTCATTACGAGGAAGTTAAAAGAAAAACGCCGGATTTTTTAAATGAAAATGAATTATCACAGCTTTTGGAACAGCCGGACAAATACAGCGCAAAAGGAATACGGGATAAAGCAATACTTGAACTTTTAAGCGCAACCGGAATGCAGGTAAACGAACTTATTGCTCTTAATACTTCAGATATCAACTTATCCATTAAAACCGTGGTTATAGCAAAAAATGAGGAAAACGAAAGAATACTTCCGCTTAATATAAGCGCATTCTCGGCTGTAAAAGCATATATGGATAAAATTCGTCCACTGCATCTTGCCGAAGATACAGATGCTCTTTTTATAAATTCTGGCGGATTGCCGCTGACGAGGCAGGGGATATGGAAGATTGTGAGCAAATATGCCTCAAATGCCGGAATTACCCGTTCGGTTTCTCCTCAAACAATTCGGAATACATTTATAAACAGAATGTTGAAAAACGGTGTTGATATAAAAGATGTCCGGGAAATAATAGGGCATATTGATATCATTTCAACAAAAGCTTACGCCAAGTTGATTACGGAAAAATATTCCGATATATATTCTAAGCTCAAATAAAAAATGCCTATTGGGCATACTTTCGGGTGGATAAGGAAGTATTTTCGGATGAGGGATTTTGTACGGCAAAATCCGATGCTCGTTAAACGTGTAGACAAATCAGAATTTGTGGAGTTGCATATACACAAAAGGAAAATACTATGAGTTATTTCAAATATAACGGAAAGAAGATATATTACGAAGAACATGGGAGCGGTGAAGCGCTTATACTATTACACGGCAACACAGTATCCGGCAAGTTCTTCACACCGATTATTTCTATGCTTGCAGAGAAGTATCATGTAATCACTTTGGATTTTCTGGGCTGCGGTCAGTCTGACAGAATTAAGGAGTGGCCTGCCGACCTGTGGTACGAATGGTCTGGACAGGTTGTAGCTCTTTGTGATGAACTGAGACTTGCCAAAGTAAAACTGATTGGCTGCAGTGGCGGCGCACTCGTGGCCATCAATATTGCACTTGAGAAACCGGAACTTGTCGAATGCGTTGTGGCTGACAGTTTTGAGGGATTAAAAGCTGCCCCGGAAATTACTGAGCAGATTCGTATGGGACGAAAATTTGCCAAACAGAACGCAGAATTCTGCTCAATGCTAAAAATAATGCATGGTGAGGACTGGGAAAGTGTGATTGACGCAGATACGGAAGCTGTGGTTGCTCATGCAAAAACGATCGGTTCATTCTTCCATAAACCTATTGAAGAACTGAAAGCGAATTTGTTCCTTACAGGCAGTGCTGAAGACGAAATGTTCCCGAAAAATCATTACGAAAAACTATTTGAGGATATCTGTGGGAGATCTTGTATGGCTAAATCGCACATCTTTGCTCATGGTGGACATCCTGCAATGATGAGCAATACGGAAAAATTCATTTCATTATGCGAAGAATCCTTTGCTGAAACGAATTAAACAGCATTAACAAATCCCAGCTTGTCGAACTAAAAGATAACCCACCGAAGAAGTGTTTATCCTCTCCGGTGGGTTTGTTCTGTCAAAATACTTCCTTATCGCCACGATCCGATTTTTTATTTGTTTATTTTTATTTTGTTAAGAGGATTCATATTTGCGGCATCCATGAGCTGATTGTCGCTTAAGTGCGTATATATTTGCGTTGTTGCAAGACTGGTGTGACCGAGGATTTCCTGCAAAACTCTCACATCAACTCCGTTCTGATACATAAGCGTTGCCGCAGTATGACGAAGTTTATGTACGGAGTATTTCTGAGGATCAAGTCCGGCTTTTAAAATATAATTTTTAACAAGGTGCTGCACTGTTTGATGGCTTATTCGAGTGCCTCTGTTACTAATAAACAACGCATTTTTGTCACTGTCAACCGGCTTTTTTCGAACTTTCAGATATTCGTCAATGGCATAATTGCAGGCACTGTTAAGATAAACCGTGCGTTCTTTATTGCCTTTACCTAAAACCGTTAAATATGAATCTCTTATATTGGTTTTATTTATACCAACAAGTTCAGACAGACGAATACCGCAATTTAAGAAAATGGTAATTATTGCAAAGTCGCGTTCCTTATTAGGACCGTCAACAGCCTTCAGGAGTGAAACGGCTTCATCAAGTGACATATACTTGGGCAAAGATTTTTTCTTTTTGGGAGAATCAAGCTCAAGCATCGGATTTTTTTTGATCAGATAAGCTTTATTTGTAAGGTATTTATAAAAGCTTCGAAGGCTTGAAATTTTACGCGCACGGGCCGCAGATGCATTGGAGCGTTCATTCAGAACATAATTCAAATATGAATATACGTCTGAGAGTGAAACAGATTCAATCAGATCGATGGAAACATCATTTACGGAAATTCTATTAAAATCGCAATCATCTAAAACAAGACCTTTATGTTTTTTAATGTATCTGAAAAAGGTTTTTAAATCAAGATAATATTCATAAACGGTTTTAGGAGATCTGCCGTGAATGGTTTCCATATATATTAGGAAATTGCGAATTGGCTCCGAAACATCGGAATATTTGTATTCTGACATATTTTTCACTCCCCCTAATTAAACAAAATTCTTATTTTGTTTAATTATATATCAAAAAATTATAATTGTCAATAATATCTTCCCTTTTTATTTAAAATATAGTAAAATATAAAAAATACAGTTTACGAGGTGTAATTCATGTGGAATGAAATAATAATCAAAGTTAAAGCCGCTGATTGTGATAAGGTTTGCGATGAAATTAATATGCTTGACTATGACGGAATGTATATCGAAGATTATTCCGATATGATGGATAATATTTTAGTTCAGCGCACTAATCTTGTTGAACAGGAGCTTCTTGATAAAATCGGAACTGATTCCGTAATACATACTTATCTTGACGAAAAATATAATCCTACGGAATACGGCATTTATCTTGAAAATAAGCTTTCTGCTTTATCTGTCGCCTACTCTATCGAAATTAAACCTATCGAAGACAGAAACTGGATAGATGAATGGAAAAAGTATTTTAAAACGTTTTCTATCGGTAATATTGTTATCGTACCGAGCTGGGAGGATTATATCCCACAAAATAATGATAAAATAATACATCTTGACCCGGGTGCCGCATTCGGCACCGGTACGCATGAGACCACCAGAATGTGCGTCGAGGCGCTTCAGGAAGTAACGAATCCCGATGATGAGGTTCTTGATGTCGGCAGCGGAAGCGGAATACTTGCAATATCGTCGATTTTATGCGGTGCAAAGCATGCGATTGGCGTTGATATAGATCCCCTTTCCGTTACAACTGCGATAGAAAATGCGAAAATAAACGGTTTATCAGATAAATTGGAGTTTTTCGAAGGTGATCTTACTGATTGCGTATCCGGAAAATTTAACGTAATTACGGCAAATATCGTTGCAGATGTAATCGTTGTGTTATTGAAAGATATTCGTAAATTCATGGCCGAAGGATGTAAATTAATTCTCTCGGGTATTATTACGGATAGATATAATATAGTTGATGAGGCTATAAAGCAATATGGCTTTACAGTAGTTTCACATAAGCAATTAAAGGAATGGCATTGTATTATAGTAGAATAAAGTAAAGGCTCTCACGAAGTGAGAGCCTTCTATTTTTATGCTTCTTTGAAATACCAATATATTGCTTTATACATGTGATAAAGGTCAAGCTTGCTTATGATTTCATATGGTGCGTGCATGGAGATTACGGCAACGCCGAAGTCAAGTACATCGATATCAAAACGTGCAACGAATTTTGCAACGGTTCCTCCGCCGCCTTCGTCAACCTTGCCGAGTTCGCCCGTCTGCCAAACTACTTCATTTCTGTCCATAATATCCTGTATCTTTGCAACGAATTCTGCGTGGCAGTCGCTTGTCTGTGACTTCCCTGCACTGCCGGTATATTTGGTGATAACAGGACCGCGATTCATATGAGCGCAGTTGTATTTATCCATTACGCTTGGATAGGTAGGATCAAATGCTGCGTTAACATCAGCGGAAATGCAGGTGGAATTATGCAGGCATTCTCTGGGGTTAACACCGTTTGTCGCGCATAAATCCTCGATAAAATGCAGTAAATAGAAAGATTCAAGACCGGTATTGCCGGTAGAACCTATCTCTTCTCTGTCGGTAAGGCACGCGATAGCGGTTTTGTCCGGAGTTTCCTTTAAATCCATTACTGCAGACAGGCACGGATATGCGCATACCTTGTCGTCATGTCCGTATGCAAGTATCATGGATCTGTCAAAGCCGAGGTCTCTCGCTTTCATTGCAGGCAGAACGGAAAGCTCTGCAGAGGTGAAATCTTTTTCTGTAATGTCGTATTTATCATAAAGGATGGAGAGTATGTTGAGCTTAACTCTTTCGGATGCTTTATCATCCTTAAAGGGACGGCTGCCGATAAGAACGTTGAGCGCCTCCCCTTCTATCGCCTCTCGTAAGTTTTTATCCATCTGATGACGGGAAAGATGCGGTAAGAGGTCGCTTATGCAGAAAACCGGATCATCGTCATCAAAGCCGATGTTGATTTCTGTTTTCGTGCCGTCATTTTTAACTATGACTCCGTAGAGTGCAAGCGGCATGGCTGTCCACTGATATTTTTTAACGCCGCCGTAATAGTGTGTTTTTAAAAGGCAAAGGTCGTTATCTTCATACATCGGAGTGGGTTTGATGTCAAGTCTCGGAGTGTCGATATGTGCTGCTGCAATGTTCACGCCTTCTTTAAAACTCTTTTTGCCGATATATGCCGCTATAACTGATTTATCTCTGTTATTGAAATAAATCTTATCGCCGGTATTGTATTTTTTGCCGAATTCAAAAGGAACGAATCCTGCATCTTCAAGAGCTTTAATCGAATATTGTGTGCAGGCTCTCTCTGTGCGGCTGTTGTCAAGGAAGTTCATATACTTCTTGGCGTAGTCATAAGCGATGTTTATTTCTTCATCACTCATGATATCAAAACCGTTTTTCTGTTCATAGAAAAGCTTGTCTTTAAGGATTTCGCCGGGTGTCTTTTCGCTCATTTTATTTACCTCTTTTTTATATATGATATTGTATATTTCATTTGTTTTTTCATATAGGTTTTCCAACGAGCCGTCATTATCAATGGTGTAGTCGGCAATGTCGGTGTAATAGCTGTCATCTTTCTGTGCAGACAGACGAAGTTTTGCCTCATCATATGTAAGGTTATCTCGTCTGCATATCATATCAAGTCTTTGCTGTATCGGAGCTGTTACCGCGATATTGTAGTCGCAATCTTTATATAATCCGCTTTCTATAAGCGTTGCACCGTCTATGACAACACCGATGCAATCGGTTTTACGAAGATTGGTTACGGTGGCTCTAATGTCGGATAAAATGTATTTATGTGTTATGCTGTTCAGTAATTCCGTATTTCTTTTTGATGAGAACGCCGCAGCTGCCAGGGTTTTTCTGTTTAGTGTCCCATCATTATTAAGGATTTCCGTGCCGAAATTTTCTGTCAATTCCTTAAGACAGGGACTGCCTTTTAACACGACCTTACGCGCGACTGTGTCGCAGTCAATGTTATATAATCCTTTTCGGGAAAGATATTCGGATACTGAACTTTTTCCGCATCCGGATCCTCCGTTTATTCCGATAATGAACATTATTTCACCTCTATTACAGTATAGCCGGAAGCTTTTGCAAGGCGGTTGTATACTCCGAGAAAAACGCCGTCGGCACGACATTTGCGTGAATATATGGTATTTACATCGGTTTCGTCAAACTCGCGAAGAACAGAGAATAAATTATGCGAAAGCGATATAGGGTCTTCCCGGTTCCCCATTGATTTTACAAGTCCCCTATCAAATAATTTTTCTTCACCGTCAAAACATATAATACCGTCTTTTTTTTCGGCGTGGTTATTTATGTATTTTATTACCGCATCGTCATCGCCGTCAATAAGTACTATTTTTGCGTTCGGCGCATAGTGACGGTACTTCATGCCGGGTGCCTGAGCTTTGAAATCATCCGACATCTTTTGGAATATAGCCGGAGAAAGCTTGATTTCACCTATTAAGGCTTCCATTTCTTCCCTGCTTATTCTCCCGGGACGCAAAAGCGTCGGCACGTTATCCGACATATTTATTATGGTACTTTCAACACCTATGTCACAGCTTCCGCCGTCAACTATGTACGGAATTTTGCCATTTAAATCGTGATATACGTGCTGTGCGGTGGTTGTGCTGGGTTTGCCCGAAGTATTTGCGGAAGGGGCCGCAAGAGGAACGCCGGCGTATTCTATTATTTTACGCGCGATTTCGTTTTGGGGACATCTTACAGCAACGGTATCAAGTCCTGCCGTAACCTCTTTGGGTATAATCGGATCAGCTTTTAATACGATTGTCAATGGTCCCGGCCAAAAGGTTTTCATAAGCAAAAGCGCTTTATCGCTTATCTCTTTAACATATCTTTTGCATTCTTCCTGTTTTGATATGTGGATTATAAGCGGATTGTCCTGAGGACGGCCTTTTGCCTCAAAGATACGCTTTACCGATGAGCCAATCAGTGCGTTTGCGGCAAGCCCGTACACCGTTTCGGTGGGTATTCCCACAAGCTCGCCTTTTTTTAACGCCTGTGCGGCAATTTTTAAATTTTCCGTTGAAGGAGATAATATTACAGTTTCCATTAAATTATGCCTTCAGTTTTTCAGCCTGGGCATTGGCGATAAGTGCGTTGAGCATTTCGTCCAGATCCCCGTTCAAAAAGCTTTCGAGTTTATATAATGTAAGGTTTATTCTATGGTCGGTTACACGGCCCTGCGGGAAATTGTAGGTCCTTATTCTTTCGCTGCGGTCGCCGCTGCCTACCTGATCTTTTCTGTCGGCTGATATTTTGTCATCCTGCTCTTTTTTGTACATGTTATACAGGCGTGAACGAAGCATCTTAAGCGCCATATCCTTATTTTGATGTTGGCTTCGTTCGTTCTGACATTCGACAACTATGCCTGTGGGTATATGTGTCATTCTTATTGCGGAGGAGGTTTTGTTGATATGCTGACCGCCTGCGCCGCTTGCTCTGAAAACATCAATCTGTAAATCAGCCGGATTTATGTCGACTTCCACATCTTCCACTTCGGGAAGCACCGCAACGGTAACAGCAGATGTTTGTATCCTTCCTTGTGATTCCGTCTCGGGAACACGCTGAACACGGTGAGTGCCGCTTTCGAATTTAAGACGGCTGAAGACACCGGTTCCCTCCACCAGGAAGGTTATTTCCTTATATCCGCCAAGCTCGGTTTCGTTTCCGTTTATGACTTCAATGCGGTAATTATGTGTTTCGGCGTACATTGAGTACATACGGAAAAGCGAATTTGCAAATAGTGTTGATTCTTCTCCGCCAACGCCTGCACGGATTTCTATTATTGCGCTCTTGTCATCATTTTCATCTTTGGGTAAAAGAAGTATTTTAAGCTCTTCAATAACCTGAGCCATGTGCTCTTTTTCGCCGAAGTATTCTTCCTCGATCCAGTCCTTTGTTTCTTTATCTAAGGGAGTTGCAAGCATTTTTTCTGCATCTTCGAATGATGCCTGCGCGGTAAGATACTCGTTATATTTATCAACAATCGGAGTAAGCTCTTTATATTCTTTCATAAGACGCTTGTACTCGTTCTGATTACTTATTGTTTCGGGCAACGTAAGCTTTTCGTTTATGGAATCGTATTTCGCTTTAATATCTTTCAGTTTATTCAGCATCGTCTGCTACAACCTTTTTTATTGATTTTAATATTTTAACACGAGGTATCATAAGTTCTCTGCCGCATTTGTCGCATTTCAGCTTGAAATCAAGCCCGGTACGAAATATCGTAAATACCGCGTTTCCGCAGGGATGTGATTTTTTCAGAATGACTTTATCGCCAACCTTTATATCCATATAAACACCTCTTTGATATTATAGCAAATCAATAATAAAAAATCAATAAATTGGAAGTATTCTATTGCAATAAGGCCAATAAAAAATTATAATGGTATTGGTGATAAAATTGATAATAATAGGAATTGATTTCGGTGACAGCCGAACCGGAATGGCAAAGCTTAATACCGATTTCCCGATTGCAACTCCCCTGCCCACTATAAAATGCCGCGATATCAATCAAATTGCGGACAAGGCTGCCGATATGATAAAAGAATATAACGGTAAACGTGTCGTCTTAGGACTTCCGCTGAATATGGACGGAAGCCACGGTCCGCGTGCAGATAAGGTTAAACTATTCGCTTCTTTATTAAGTGAGCGTATTTCTGTGCAGATAGATTTTAATGACGAGCGTCTCACAAGTGCGTATGCGCATAGTATAATGAATATCACGGATACGTCTGGGAAAAAGAGAAAAGAAAGCGTTGATGCTGCCGCCGCAACTATTATTCTGCAGTCGTACTTTGATAAGAATAAATCGTTATTTGAATAGTTCAATAAAGCCGGTCAGTATTATAAATACGGCAAAAACCTTTTTTACAACAGATACATCTATTGCGTTTGAAAGCAATGCTCCTGCGATAGCTCCGGTTATTGCGCCGATAGTTAAAAACATGGTCGGTTTGGGTTTTATAAGCTTACTTTTTATATAATACCCTACTGATATGGCAGCGCACGGAAGAAAATATAAATAATTTATGCCGGCACTTTTAAGATGATTTTCCGATTTGAATACATTGAGATATATCATTAAAATCGTGCCGCCGCCAAACCCCATGCTTGTAATGATGCCGGTTATAAGTCCAATCAGCATATTAAGCATATATCATTCGCACTCCGCAAAAAATGAGAAAAATCGCAAAAAGTTTTTTAAGTATTGCGATATCGGTTTTCTTTAAAAGAAGTACTCCTATGGGCACGGAGATAATGCCGCCTATCATGTATTCCCAGGATGCCGATAAATCTATATTTCCGCGGAAATAATATATTATTGTGCTTATGACCGATGCGGCGAAAACCGATGCGAGAGTATATGCGTTTGCCGATTTTTTATCCGATTCGCATTTTTGCAGTATTGGAAGCGTTATAAGTCCGGCACCTCCCCCGATAAATCCGTTTGTAAATCCGCATAATATTCCAATTAAAATATATTTCATGTTATAAAAGCAGGTGATGTTATTGAAAACAACAAATAAACGTTTAAAATTTATTATAAATATAGCTTACTTTGCGATAATAATTGCTATAATCGTATTGGTTTTCAAATATGCCCTATCTTATCTTGCCCCCTTTATTGTAGGCTTGATCATTGCCGCACTTACTCATCCCATTGTCAAATGGTTATCGGCAAAACTTAAAATAAAACAGAAGATTCCCGGAGTTATTCTTGCGATTCTTGTTTGGATAGTAGTGATGGCGCTTTTGGCGCTGATACTTTACGGCCTTGTAAAGCAGGCGGGTTCATTGCTTTCCGATCTCGGCAGTATTACGGATTCCGTTCGTCACTATTCTGATATTATTTCCGATTATCTTGATAATATCTATGAATATCTGCCGATGATTTCCACTGATATTATTGATTCCGTTTTGGCATCCATTGGTGACAGAATCATCGAAATTACAACGGATTTCGCAAGCTCTATTGTTTCTCTTACGAAGAATATAGTTATTGCCGCACCGTCTATTCTTATTTCGCTGCTCGTAAGCATACTCGCATCGGTATTTATTTCCGGAGATTATCAGAACATTAAGGATTTCGTGCGTATGCAGCTTTCAAAAAGAATGCACTCGACCTATGTTTTTGCAAAGGATTTTCTTGTCGGTACAATAGGTAAAATTGTTACGGCATATCTTATAATAATGCTTATTACCTGTGTTGAGCTTGTTATCGGTTTCTCGATAATCGGTATTGAATACCTCTTCCTATTAGCGCCGCTTATTACTATATTTGATGTTCTTCCTTATGTAGGCTGTGGTACGATACTGATTCCCTGGGGTATAATTTGTTTATTAACCGGCAACATCAAAAGAGGTATCGGTCTTATAATTCTAAGCCTCTGTATTACCGTTGTAAGGAATATAGTTGAGCCGAGAATAGTAGGTCAAAGAACCGGCGTTCATCCCCTGCTTGTTCTTATGGGCGTTTATATAGGCGGTAAGCTTATGGGAATCATAGGTATCATTATTGTTCCGCTGACTATCATGTTTCTGCAGAAACTGCAAAATGAGGGATATCTTAAATTATGGAAAGATAAATCCGATATTGAATCTATTGCCGCAGATGCACATGATGATAACGATATTTCAGATTAAAAATAAAAGGTCTGACATCAGTTGATGTCAGACCTTTTTTAGTGATAATACGGTATTTATTATTGTGTTTGATACACGGTAGCCGCGCTCGGTAAGAGAGAATCCGTCGCCGTTGTTTTCGGCAAGTCCGCTTAATTGCAGTTTGTTTGCAAAATCTTTAAGCATGTTTATGTTGTAATAATCGCCAATTTCCGAATAGGATATTCCTTTATATGTGCGCAGGCCGGTTAATATTCTTTCTTTTACGGATTCCTCTTCCGTAATGTTTTGCAGTATGTCAGGCAAGTGATCTTTTGTAATATATCCTGCAAGCTTTCTTGGCAAAGCAAGTCTTTGATTGTCGATATATGAATGCGCTCCCGGCCCCAGTCCGAGGTATTCTTCTTGCGACCAGTACTTCATGTTATGCCGGCATTCGTATCCGTCTTTGCAGTAATTGGATATCTCATAATGCTTAAATCCGTTATCCTTTGCTTTTTGACAAAGCATTTTGTACATAACGTCTTCATCATCTTCGGATGGATATATCAAATCTGTCATACGCATAAGAGGTGCATTTTTTTCGAGAGTAAGCGAATATGCCGAAATATGTGCCGGCGAAAAATCTAATGCAGTATCGAGAGTATTCTGCCATTTCGGAATAAATTCGGACGCATTATTGCGATAATCGGGAATAGCAAACATAAGATCAATATTAAAGTTATCTATTCCAGAGCTTTTTATATTGTATATAGCCCTTTTTGCCATATCGGAATCGTGTATTCTGCCTAAAATTTTAAGCTGCTCATCATCAAAGCTCTGAACGCCGATACTTATTCTGTTTACGCCTATTGATTTTAAGCTTTTAAGAAGCGGCAGATTAAGCGATTCGGGATTGGCTTCGGTGGTAATTTCGGCGTCTTTTTCAAAATCAAACGAATTTAACGCCGAATCTATTATACTGCATAATTTATCTCCCAAGATGGTTGGCGTGCCGCCGCCGACAAACAGCGAATCAAATTTTTTATTTGCGTAAATCGCAGCATATTTCTTTATATCCGAAACAACTGCATCGCAGTATTTAAGCATCAATTCATCATTTGTATTGAGAGAGTAGAAATCGCAGTATTTGCATTTTTTTCGGCAAAACGGGATGTGTATATATAAGCCGGTCATATCATACATCCAGTTTGAGAATGCTCATAAATGCTTCCATCGGTACTTCTACCGAGCCGAACTGACGCATTCTCTTTTTGCCCTCTTTTTGTTTTTCCAAAAGCTTTTTCTTACGGGTAATATCGCCGCCATAGCACTTTGCAAGTACGTCCTTGCGAAGTGCTTTAACCGTCTCTCTGGCGATTATTTTGCCGCCTATCGCGGCCTGAATGGGTATTTCGAATAACTGTCTGGGAATTGTTTCTTTTAAATTCTCGGCCATTTTTCTTGCCTTGGGATATGCTCGCTCGGAGTGCAGTATGAATGACAGCGCATCTATCATTTCACCGTTAAGAAGAATATCAAGTTTAACAAGATTGCTCTTTTTATAACCCTTCATTTCATAGTCAAGCGACGCATAGCCGCGTGTGCGCGATTTGAGGCTGTCAAAGAAGTCGTATATTATTTCGTTTAATGGAAGTTCATAATGTACATTCGTTCTTTCACTGTCTATATACGACATATCAATAAATGTGCCGCGTCTTTCCTGACATAATTCCATAACCGCGCCTACATATTCCGATGGCGTGAATATGTGCGCATCCACAACCGGCTCTTCGGCAAAATCAATGGTTGAAACGGCAGGATAATTTGTCGGGTTATCAATGTATTTTACCGTGCCGTCGGTAAGCGTTATTCTGTATATAACGGATGGTGCAGTCGTAATCAGATCAAGATTATATTCTCGCTCCAGTCGCTCCTGTATTATTTCCATGTGGAGCAGTCCCAAAAATCCGCATCTGAATCCAAATCCAAGTGCAACGGAGGTTTCGGGCTCAAAGGTCAGTGATGCATCGTTAAGCTGGAGCTTTTCCATTGCGTCTCTTAAATCAGGATATTTGGAGCCATCGGCAGGATATATACCGCAGAATACCATCGGATTTACCTTCTTGTAGCCGGGCAGAGGCTCGGGCGTGGGATTTTCTGCAAGTGTTACCGTATCGCCCACACGTGTTTCGCGTACGTTTTTAATACTCGCGGTTATATAGCCTACTTCCCCGGCTTTTAGTTCATCGCTCTTCTCAAATCCGAAAGGACGGAGATAACCTATTTCAACTACGTCAAATTCCGCACCGGTTGCCATCATGCGAATGCGATCGCCGGTATGCAGAGTTCCGTTTTTGATGCGTACATATACGATAACACCGCGGTAACTGTCGTAATAGGAGTCGAATATGAGTGCCTGTAATGGCAAATTTTCATCCCCTACCGGTGCCGGAATATCTTTAACTATCTTTTCAAGAACGTCTTTAATATTAAGTCCGAGTTTTGCTGATATCTGCGGTGCGTCCTCTGCGGGGATTCCTATTACATCCTCTATTTCCTTTATAACTCTCGGACAATCGGCGGACGGCAGATCTATCTTATTGATGACCGGCACAAGCTCCAGATCATGGTCTATTGCAAGATAGGTATTGGCAAGTGTCTGCGCTTCAATACCCTGTGATGCATCAACGATCAGTACGGCACCTTCGCAGGCGGCAAGCGATCTTGATACCTCGTAGTTAAAGTCAACGTGTCCCGGGGTGTCTATAAGATTAAGTGTATATTCTTTTCCGTCGTCTGCAATATAGTTTAATTTAACGGCACGTGCTTTGATTGTTATACCGCGTTCTTTTTCAAGATCCATATTATCAAGAAGCTGCTCGGTAAGCTCTCGCTCGTTTACCGTGCCGGTATATTCAAGCAGTCTGTCTGCAAGCGTTGACTTGCCATGATCAATATGTGCGATAATTGAAAAATTTCGAATGTTTTCCATATTTGACATTGTGTTTTTATCCTCGGATTTTTATTTTTGCCGGTTAAAATTTGGCATATTTTTTAGTGATGATTTGCAGAAAACAATTACCATAAATTAACAATAAATGTTTACATAAATATTTTTAAATATTGCCTGCTTTACAGACGAGAAATCCACAGTTTCCACAGAGTTTTCAACTGTTATGAGCTTCCATTTGGCTTTTACAAGCGATATTTACGTGTTGACAAGAACAAAACAGCCGTATGAATTAGGTTGTTAAAATATGATTTTTTGTTTACATAATGTTGTATTATGTGAAAAAAAGTTGGTAAAATAATTCATTATTTTTCTGCAATGTTTTTAGTAGCGTAAGCATTTAAATAAAGATTTGCAATATTGTTTTCCAAATATTCATAATATGCCTGTGAGCCTATCATAGCGGCATTATCACCACAGTACTTCATATCGGGCATATAGAGTGTGAACCCTTCCCTTTTGGCGTTTTCACTCAGCATTTCGCGCAGCATTTTGTTTGCCGAAACTCCGCCGGCAACTACAAGTTTTCGTATATTGAAATCTTTTGCCGCTTTCATGAATTTATCGGAGAGTGTTTTTGCAACGGTGTAATTAAATGATGCGGCAAAGTCTTCTATTGGAATATCTTCGCCTTTTTGTTTTGCGGTGTTTATAAGGTTTATTACCTTTGTTTTAAGACCGGAGAAACTGAAATCGTATGGCGCATCTTCAAATTCGGTTATCGGAAGCTTAATTGCCTCCTTATTGCCGATAGCTTTCTTTTCAATTTCGACACCTCCCGGATATCCCAATCCGAGTACTCTTGAAACCTTGTCGAAGGCTTCTCCTGCGGCGTCATCCCGAGTTCTTCCGATGATTTCATATTCCGTAAAGCTATTGACCTTTACAATGTTGCTGTGCCCTCCGGAGACGACCAGAGCAAGGAACGGAGGCTGTAAATCGGTATGTGTTATATAGTTTGCCGCAATGTGACCACGTATATGGTGAACCGGAATAAGCGGAAGATTTAAGCTGTAAGCCAGCCCTTTGGCGTATCCTACACCCGTTAACAGAGCGCCTATAAGCCCCGGTGCATTTGTAACTGCAATGGCATCGATATCGGTTTTATTAATCGATGCCTCATTTATTGCCGTTTCAACAACCCAGCCGATCTTCTCTATATGTTTGCGTGCCGCAATTTCAGGAACTACTCCGCCGTATTCCTTATGTATTGCGATCTGAGTATAAATTACATTCGATAAAACCTTTCTGCCATCTTCAACAACGGCGCATGCGGTTTCGTCGCAAGAGCTTTCTATTGCAAGTATTTTCATCTGTATCTACCCGCGATTCCTTTTACGTCAAATTTCATTGTTATTGCATTTTCAGTCGGCTTTTCGTAAAAATCCATGCGTTTTCCTAACGTTTCAAAGCCCATGTTTTTGTATAGTTTTATTGCGTATTCGTTGCTTTCTCTTACTTCAAGATACATATCCGAAAGGCCTCTTATAAAGGCTTCGAATATTGATGCTTCAAGTACTTTTTTGCCGCATCCGATATTTCTGAATTCTTCTTTTACGGCTATTGTTGCAACCTGTGCTTCATCAAGAACAATAAGTGCAAGAAAATATCCTGCAATATCGTTTCCGACCTCAACTATTTTAAATAACTGCTTTTCATTTAGCGCCTTTTCAAAATCGTTCTTTTTCCATGGCATTGAAAAGCATGATTTTTCAATTTCTGAGACAGCTTCAATATCAGATAATCTCGCGTCCCGCACGTAAATGTTTTGCATTATTTTACCTCAAATAAATCGATTACAAGTCGAGGTACCTGCTTTTTTATTTCCTCAAAACAGGTCTTGTATAAATTATAGTCTCCGCCGTACGGATCGGGTATTCCGTTTTTGCCCATAATACAGATTTTATCTGCCGCAGAAGGATAAATAGATACAACTGCGTATGCGTGCTGTTTTGACATGCAAACTATCAAATCGGCTTTTTCAATGTCGGTTTGGTTTATTTGCCTCGGTTTATGGAAGGACATATCTATCCCTTCCTCTTTGAGCACGGTTCCGGCATTTTCGGCAACGGAATCACCGTCCGGAAATATTCCGGCGCTTAACGTCAATAAATCAAGTCCGTGTTCTTTGGCATATTTCATTGTATATCCCTGCGCCATCGGACTGCGGCATGTGTTGCCAGTGCAAACGTATAAAATGCATTTCATAGTTTAATCCTTTGCGTCATACCAGCTGCTGCCCGTTCCGATATCTACAATAAGCGGTACGGAAAAGCTGCCGGCAGATTCCATTTCGTTTTTCAGTATTTCTTTTGCAATATCCACTTCATCCGATGGGCTTTCAATAATCAGTTCATCGTGGACCTGCAGAATTATTCTCGAACCAAGACCGCGTTTTTTAAATTCTCTGTCAACATTAACCATTGCGATTTTAAGAACATCCGCAGCCGTACCCTGTATCGGGGTGTTCATGGCAACACGTTCACCAAAGCTTCTGATATTGTGATTTTGCGCTGAAAGTTCCGGTATATATCTTCTGCGATTGAAGATGGTAGTTACATATCCGTCTTTTTTGGCGCGGATTACTACATTGTCAAGATATTCTTTTATGCCGCTGTATGTTTCGAAATAGTTATTTATATACTCTTTTGCTCTTGCTCTTGATACTTTGATATCTCCTGCAAGCGAAAACTCGGAAATACCGTAAACAATTCCGAAATTAACGGCTTTTGCCTTTGAACGCATTTCATTTGTAACGAGTTCCGGCGGAACACGGAATACTTGAGATGCGGTTATGCGATGTATATCGTCGCCGTTAATAAAGGCGTTTTTCATATTTTCATCGTTGGATATATTTGCTAAAACGCGCAGTTCTATCTGAGAATAGTCGGCATCGATTAAGATATATCCGTCTCTTGCAATAAACATCTTCCGCAGTTCCCTGCCCATTTCCTGGCGTACCGGAATATTCTGAAGATTAGGCTCGGACGATGATATCCTTCCGGTTTGTGTTATTGTTTGATGAAATACGGAATGAATCCTGCTTTCATCGTCAATAAGATCAATGAATCCCTCTACATAAGTTGATTTAAGCTTTGTAAGCTGACGGTATTCAAGGATATTATCTATTATGTCATGATAGCCTCTCAGCTTTTCCAGTACCTCCGCTCCGGTGCTGTATCCGGTTTTGTTTTTGGAGATGGCAGGTAAGCCGAGTTTGTTGAAAAGTATTTCTGAAAGCTGTTTTGGGGAGCCGATGTTGAACTTTTCACCGGCAAGGAAATATATTGTTTCGGTAAGCTGATTTATTTTTACGTCAAGCATTTCTCCGAAGGACTTAAGCTTTTCTTTGTCAACCTTAAATCCGTAATGCTCCATGCCGGCAAGAACATTTATCAGCGGCATTTCAATATCGTTAAAAAGTGAAAGCATATCGGCATTTTTAAGCTGATCGTTCATCTTTTCTTCAAGCTCGAAAAGAAGAGAGCATGCCGATGCGGTATCTTCGGTATTTTTATTGCAGTAGGTTGATATCAAATCGAATAGCTCATACTTGCTTACCGACGGATTTAATACGTATGCGGCAACCTTTGCGTCAAATACCATTCCTTTGGCTTCCATACCGCAGTCAAGCATATCCTTGACAACGGCTTTTACGGCGTACCCGGTTTTAAGAATTTCGGCATTTTGGAGTATGTCTTTTTTGAAGTTTTCCATGTTGCCCGTTTTATATACGTTTTCACCGTTATAAATATAAAACGAATTGTCATCTTTCAAAAATGCGATTTTATGTGAATTGTTGAAAATCGACATATCATCGGTCTCTTGCGGAGCTATGGTTATAAACGACAAATCGGGATGCTGTTCGGTAAGTCCGAATTTATTTATTGCCGATTTGAAATTCAGATTTTTAAATAAATCGAAAAGCCTGTCGTTGTCATAGCTCTTAACAATATAGTCGGCTTCACGTATTTCCATGGGAACATTTTTATCAATTGTAACAAGCTGTTTTGACAAAAAAGCCATGTCTTTGGAATCAGTAAGTTTAGTTTTCTGTGCAGGCTTAATTGATGTGTCATCAATATTTGCATATACGTTTTCAAGGCTTCCGAATTTCTGAATAAGTGCCATTGCACCCTTTTCGCCTATTCCGGTTACACCCGGAACATTGTCGGAGGAGTCGCCCATTATAGATTTTATGTCTATCATTTTGATGGGCTCAACGCCGTATTTTTCGTTTATAAGAGCCTCATCGTAAATAACGTATTCGGTTCCGCTTGACTTTGTAACGGCAAGCAATACCTTTATTTTATCGGTTACGAGCTGAAGACTGTCTCGGTCTCCCGTTACGATATAGCAGTCGTACCCTGCTTTGGCGAATTCATTTGTTGCCGTGCCTATTATATCATCGCCCTCATACCCTTCTTTTTCTAAAATTGGTATGTTCATGGCAGTCAGCAGTTCCTTTGCAATCGGCATTTGAACGGCAAGATCATCCGGCATACCTTTTCTCTGTGCCTTATATCCGTCATACATTTTATGTCGAAATGTTTTCGCTCTTACATCAAATGCGGCGGCTATTGCATCGGGGGAAATGTCGTCGATAAGTTTTTTTATGATGTTGAGAAAACCGTATACTGCGTTTGTAGGTCTTCCGTCAAGGGCGCTTAAAGGCGGCATTCCGAAGAATGCGCGATTTAATATACTGTTGGAGTCAAAAATCATAAATTTCATAATTTTACCTGCACATTTAAATATTATTATATTATAACATATCAGAAATTATAATACAATATAATAGTTTTTACATAATATAAACATATTTTTGCTTTACAAGCGATACGTATTTGTAGTATAATAACTGTATATGAAAATGGAGTAGTGTGTAAATGACAGAAGTTAATGATAAACGAATATGTGTCGGTATAAATCCGGTGATTGAGCTTCTCAAAACCGAAACCGTTATCGACAGAATATATATCGCAAATGGAAAAAACAGTCCTCAAATCAAAAGAATAATTTCAAACGCAAAAAAGAAAAATATCCCCGTTATATTCACCCATATATCGTCTATCGATAAAATGAGCGACGGTGCTTCTCATCAGGGCGTTGCGGCATTATGTGCGGAAAAAGAATACTGTGAAGTTGAAGATATAATTGAATATGCAAAAAGCAAAAATGAAAAACCGTTTATAATCATACTCGACGAAATAAAGGATCCGCACAATTTAGGTGCAATAATCCGTTCGGCTGACGGCTGTGGTGCACATGGAATTATAGTTCCGAAAAGAAACAGCGCTCCCCTTACCCAGGTCGTTGCGAAAACCGCTGCAGGTGCTTTGGAAAATTCCAGAATAGCAAGAGTTGCAAATTTAACATCAACCGTTGAAGCTTTAAAAAAGGACGGCATATGGATATTCGGCGCAGCCGATCAGGGTGCGAGCGATTATACCGAATGTGATTTTGATTGCCCGATGGCACTTGTTATAGGTGATGAGGGCTTCGGAATAGGAAAGCTCCTTATGTCCAAATGTGATTTTCTTGTTAAAATACCTATGCTCGGCGCGGTAAGCTCGCTTAATGCATCTGTTGCCGCTGGTGTGCTTATGTATGAAGCTTTAAGACAGCGAAAAATCCAAAACGGAGGGAATAATAATGCTTGATAATGAATTGAATTCCATTTTGGCAGATTTAGAAAAAAATGAATATTCTGATATTCCCAAATCTCAGAATCCATACCATACATCAGATTTTTCTTTAGATAATATTTTGAAAGAGTACGGCGTGCCCAATCAGCCCAAGCCCGTTCACAAGCGTACCGAGCCGCCTAAAAAGCCCGCTGAAACTGCGTCAAAACCCAAGCTTAAGTCTGATGTAAAGAATCTTCACCCTTATTATGAGGCGATAGATTCCATTGATAAGGATGATCTTATCAGTGAAATATCCGCCTATACTTCTTCGGCTAAAGAAAAGTCAGCAGAGAAAAAGCTCGTTGAGAAAAAGCCTGTTGAGAAAAAGCCTGTTGAAAATAAGCCGGTTGAGATCAAAAAGGAATCTGCGCCAAAAATCATTCCCGAAACCGCAAAACAGAAGCCTATACCCGTTAACGAAAGCGTTGAAAAGCCTGCGCATCAACCGGCAAACGGTCCGATAGATTTGTTCAATAATGAAGAAATCGCATCAAGTCTTCTCGCACATAAGCTTGGCTCCACTACGTCCGAAACAGCTGAAACTGAATATTTAAAGCCGGCATATGAAGAGCCTGCATATAAGGAAATGACAAGAATCTTCACCCCCGAACAGGAAGAGGATTTCAAAATGCGCAGCGGTTATATAGATCTTGAAGCAATAAAAGCCGCAACTGCAACGGTTAACCTTTCAGAGTTATCGGCGGTTGATTCCAAAGTAAATACCGCGGATATGGATACGAGTCAGCGTGCATTATTCGGCAAAATAGGCAATTTCTTCTCGGATACTGCTTTCAGATATGATACGTCAACCGTTAACGGTCTTCAGACCATGCCGAGAAAGCGCAGATCCGCAAAAGAAATAAACGAGCCGGTTAAGGCTGAGCCGGATCCCATGCAGGGCGATATTCTTGAAGCAGATGATGTTCCGATTGTTGAACAGGAAATGCTCTCTCAGCTTAATCTTACTTTCTTAAAAACGATTATCACGGCGATTATTTCCCTGCCACTTGCGATTTTAAATATATTCCCCGGGATTCTGGAAGAGATTCTTCCGTCACTTGCTCCGTCCAGTCCCTCTAATTACGCCATTGCAAATTTAACCCTTCTTCTTATAATTGCAATTATAAACATAAACATAGTAGCAAAAGGCATTGCGGGACTTTTCACACTTAAACCTACCGGATCTTCACTTGCATCCCTTTCAATTATCGGTTCGCTGATTTATTCGGTATTTGTTATTGTTGCGCCCCCTGCAAATATAACCATGTTCAGTTTCGTTTCTGCACTATCGGTTTTGTTTGTTCTTATAGGCAAATATATTTATTACAGAAATGTATATAAGAATTTTGAAATTCTTGCTTTCGATGCGCCGAAAACATCCTGCGTTATCGGTGACGGCGGCTATTCTCTTAAAGATCTTTATACCCCCGCAAATAAAGAAACATCCTGCCGCCCCGTATCGCTTCTCACCCACTTCCTTACAAATTCTTTCGATTCCAATTTTGCCGATTTGATATCCAAATTTGCAATAGTTATATCGGTAGTTCTCGGTATTGCCATTATTGTTTACGGTGCGCTTACAAATAGTGCGCAGTCTGCAGTTTCCATGCTGTCTTTGGTGTTTGCCGTTCTCTCTCCTTTCTGCTACGATATGGCATATTCTCTGCCGTTCAATATGGTATCGAATAAAATAAGAAAGACCGGAAGCGCTGTTGTAAGTTATTCTGCCGCAACCGAATATTCCAGCACCGATAAGTTTGTACTGTGCGATACCGATTTATTCAAGCCGGAAAATATCGCAGTTCATTCAATGAAAATCAACGGAAATGAGAAGATAAACGATGTAATTATTAACTGTGCATCGCTTATCAACGCAAGCTGCAGCCCCGTTTCAGGCGCATTCCTCAATATCCTTGACAATAAGCAAGAGATGCTTATGCCGGTTACTGATTTTGATTGGGCACCCGGTAAGGGATATTCGGGCAATATCAATTCAACAAGATATTTCGTAGGCACAAGCCAGTATCTTGCTGACTGCGGTATTAAGCTTCCCACAATAGATCTTGAAGAAAAGTATAAACGTATCGGAAGACAGGTTGTTATGTTTGCGGACAGCCGTAAGCTGCTTGCAGTATTCTCGATATCCTATTCAAGAGATGAAGTCATTTATAAGAATCTGCACAAGATAAGTCTTAACGATATGAATATACTTGTACTTACAAGAGACTGCAACATTACATCCGAGCTTCTTACCCAGTTGTATGAAATGGATGAAAATGTTTTCCATATCGCATCCAAAGAAGAATTCCAGCGCAATTACAGAAATGACCGTCCGATGGAAAAATATCCTGCCAAGATATATTCCATTACGGGCGCAGGCGGTATTACCTCCGCATTGTCAAACTGCAAGAGACTGCTTAATACGGTAAAACTTTCGGTAATATTCCGTACAATAGCTCTTGCAAGTGCAGTTGTTCTGCTTGCCTATTCCGTTATTTCCGGTAATATAGATACATTGCTTACCGCAAAGAATATTATACTTTTCCATATTCTTTGGCTGATTCCGTCCATCTTTGTTTCATTGTTTGCAGGTTGATTATCATGAATTTTGTATTTATCGGTATGCCGGGAAGCGGCAAATCAACTATTGCCAGATTTTTTGCAGAAAAAACCGGAAGAATCTTTGTCGATACGGACAAGCTTATTGAATCAAAATATAATAACAAACCTCTTCAAACTATTCTTGATGAGCTTGGCAATGACGCATTTAAAGAGGTTGAAGAAAATACGCTGTGTGAAATCAATTGCGATGAATATGCCATTGCCACCGGAGGCAGCGCGGTTTATTCGGAAAAAGGAATGCAGCATCTGAAAAGCATTGCAAGGATAATATTCCTCGATACTGATTTTGACGTTTTACTAAACAGGATTCCGAATCCGACATCACGCGGAATCGTTCTTGCGCCGGGTGAAACTCTGCTTGATTTATATCACAGAAGATTACCTCTGTACAATAAATATGCCGATATCATTATTCGTTCGGGAAAAGAATCCATAAGCGAAACAACTGAAAATCTTATTAACAGACTTAAAAAAGAGGGCTTCTGAGTTTAGAAGCTCTCTCTTCTTATTGCTGCATATAATGATATCAAACCCGTTATACAGGAGGTTTGATATGATTGAAAATGAATGTATAGGTATAATCGGCGGTGATATGCGTATGCAGTATCTTGCCGAGATTTTTTCAGATTCGGGACATATTGTAAAGCTTGCAGGACATGATTTCAACAATACTTTATGTTCCGATATAATACTGTGTAATGACGTAAAAAATCTTGCCGATACATCGGATATAATAATTCTCGGTCTGCCCGCAGTAAAACATGGCGAAATAAATACGCCGCTTTATTCGGGTAAAATACTTACCGAAGAACTAATTGAAAACTTAAATCACGGGAGTACGGTATATGGCGGCAAAGTGGAAAAAATAACAGCGGATGAATTTAAAAACAATGGGATAAGGCTGATAGATTATTGCGAAAATGATATGTTTGCATGGCAAAATGCCGTTTCAAGTGCAGAGGGGTGTTTGAAGCTTATAATGGATAATATCAGTGAAACGGTATGCTCTCTTCCCTGTCTTATCGCAGGTTACGGACGAATAGGAAAAAAACTGTCCGATTTGCTGAAAAAAATGGATGCTTCCGTTACTGTCGCCGCAAGACGTGAAAGTGCATTGAATGAGGCATCGGTATTCGGATTCGATACCTGCCGTATTTCGGAAATCGGCAAAAATATATCCGATAAAAGAGTAATCATAAATACCGTTCCGAGTATGATATTCAATGAAGATATTTTGAATTCATGTAAAGATAAGCTTATTATTGACCTTGCGTCAATGCCCGGTGGAGTTGATTTTAAATATGCCGGAGAAAACGGTATTAAGGTCATTCATGCGCTTGGCATTCCCGGGAAATATGCGCCGGTTACTTCGGCAAAAATAATATATAGCGTCATATCCAATAGTACCGGAGGATAATATATGAAGATAGGATTTGCGATATGCGGTTCGTTTTGCACCTTTTCAAAGGTGATTCCGCAGATAAAAGTACTTACAGATGCAGGATATGATATTATGCCTATAATGTCCGAAATATCGTATTCAACGGATACTCGCTTCGGAAAAGCATCCGAGCATATAGAAAGAATTATGGAATATTCAAAAAATGCCGTACTGCATTCCATAAAGGAATGTGAACCGATAGGCCCTAAAAAGCTTTTAGATGCGCTGATTATAGCGCCCTGTACCGGCAACACACTCGGCAAACTTGTCGCAGGAATTACCGATACATGCATAACAATGGCGGCAAAAGCACATCTGAGGAATCAGCGCCCTCTTATCATAGCCGTTTCAACCAACGATGGTTTATCGGCTTCCGCAAAAAATATAGGCCTGCTGCAGAATTCAAAGAATGTTTATTTTGTGCCCTACGGACAGGATGATGCAATAAAAAAGCCGACATCTCTTGTTGCCGATATGACAAAGATACTTCCCTGCCTTGAGTGTGCATTATCCGGCAGACAAATACAACCCATGCTGATATAAATAATACCCGGATAGTATCTATCCGGGTATCTGTTATTTCTGAAGTTTTGCGGCTGTAAGCGTGTTTTTGAGAAGAACGGTAACCGTCATGGGGCCGACACCGCCGGGTACCGGTGTAATGTATTCGGCCTTATCAAGCACGTTATCAAAGTCTACGTCGCCGTAAAGCTTTTTATCCTCGCCTCTGTTTATTCCGACATCTATTACAACGGCGCCTTTTTTAACCATATCGGCTGTAATGAATTTTGCTTTGCCGACTGCCGCAACAAGAATATCAGCCTGAGCGCAGATATTTGCCAGATCAACGGTTTTGGAATGGCAAATGGTAACGGTAGCGTTCTTTTTGAGCATAAGCATGGATAGCGGTTTGCCGACAATGTTGCTTCTTCCGACAATAACACAGTTCTTGCCCTCAATTTCGATGCCGTATCTTTCGAGCAATATCATAATGCCTGCCGGTGTGCATGGCAGAAAATTATAATCACCTATCATTATTTTCCCGACATTGAACGGATGAAAAGCATCAACGTCTTTAAGCGGTGAAATTGCGTTGATTACTTCCCTCTCATCAAGTCCGTTCGGAAGCGGAAGCTGAACAAGAATACCGTTTACCGATTTATCATTGTTAAGTTTATGTATAAGCGAAAGCAGCTCTTCCATTGTTGTGGATTCCGGCAATGCAAATTCAAGAGATTTGATGCCGGCCTTTTCGCAGGCTTTCTTTTTGTTATTTACATAAACTTTTGAAGCTGGATTATCGCCGACTATCACAACTGCAAGACATGGCTCATACCCTTCAGCTTTCATTTGAGAAACTTCAAGGGCAATTTCCTCTCTGCATTTTTCGGAGATATATTTACCGTCAATAATATTACTCATTTGATTTCCCCTCTTCATCAGCGACTGTTTTGTTGTTTTCGGAGTTTTCGGCTTCTTCTTTTGCTAATTCCTCATCGAAATCACCCTTGAAGCCGTACATCGGAACATAGTCATCTTCTTTAAGTTCGCTCTTTTTAGTAGCAACCTTTTTGGTAGTCTTTTCTTTTGCTTTCTCAATTACGGCTTCTTCATAATCAAAACTGAATACAACGCCTTTTTTGTAGTCGATAAAGCGTACAACGAGAAGATATAAACCGATAACGGCAAAGCCTATTGCAACTATCTGCGAAACAGGAATATTTCCCATAACAAGTACGTACTGATTTACACGTAAGGTTTCGAAGAAGGCGCGTCCGACACCGTACCAAATCATATACATGAGAACGATTTCACCGGGGAATTTTCTCTTTTTGGAAATGTTGTGCAGGATGATAAATCCGATAATGTTCCAGATGGATTCATATAAGAACAAGGGATGATGTGCCGTTCCGTTTATTACCATTCTCCAGGGCAAGGATGTTTCGCTGCCGAAAACTTCACGGTTTACGAAATTGCCCCAGCGGCCTATTGCCTGTCCGATAAGGAAACCAAGTGATGCAAGGTCAAGAATATTTGCAAGCAGTTCTTTTCTCTTCTTACAGAAGAAATAAAGGAATATTGCGCAGGCGATAAGAGCGCCGAATATCGACAGACCGCCATGGCGTACATCGATAACGTCTTTTAAAGTAGTTATTTCGCCGGGAGGCGCAAAGAAAACGTAGAAAAGACGTGCGCCGACAATACCTATGGGTACGCAGAAAAGAACGCCGTCAAGAAGAGTATTTCTTGAAACGTGCATGCTTTCGGCACGTTTATCGGCATACAGATATGCTAAAAGCAATCCGATGCAGATAATGATTGCATACCAGTAAATGGCATAACCGAATACGGATATGTAGTTTTTGAAGTCAAGTTCGATTCCCAGTCCCGGGAATCCGATAGGCAAAGAGTCAATCATTTATTTATCCTCCTTATTATATGGATTGACAACGGAAAGCGCCATGCCATCAACAGTAAAATGTCGGTTAAGACGCGTTAAACATTCCGAAAGCGTAATCTCATCATAAGTTTTCATATATTCTTCCAAATCCACATCTAAAATGGCTAAATCAAGCAGTAAATTTGCGATATAACCAGGATCATTAAGACTGCGGATGTTTTTGCCGTATATAAGTTTCTTTGCTCTTTTGAAATCATCTTCGCTGATTCCGTTTGTTTTGAATTCCGATATTGACCTTATAACGGAATCGCGAATTTTCTTTGGATTTTGCGATACTCCGCTTAACACCGATGCACCAAAGCCGTTGCCGTAGATATATTCATATTCAAAATTTGAATTTATATCACCTGACGAATACAGTTCTTCGTACAGCTTTGAAGACTTGCCGATAATAAGTTCCAAAATTATTTCGGTTTGTGCGGCAAATCTTACGGCATTTATACCTGCGGCACAGGATGCATCTTTGAATCCGAGAGCAAACATAGGCATTTCAACGGCGAGGTTTATCTCACTGTATGGTTTGTTTACGGTTTCCGGTTCATTGCATGTCTGTAAAGGAATTCTCCTTGACGGACGGTTCTTGAGGAGTTTGTCGCATATCACCAAAACATCTTCCGGTTTTTGCGGTCCGCATACTACAAGCACCATATTTTCGGGATTATAGAAGGTGTTATAGCAGTTAAACAGCAGCTCCGGAGTTATAACCGAAATGCTTTCAACAGTTCCCGCAGTGTCTATTGCGGCGGTATTGTTTATAAATAAATCGGTCATCAGCTCGCGAAAAACGCGTGCGCCGGGATTGTCTTCGTACATTTTGATTTCCTGCCCGATTATCCCCTGCTCTTTTGCTATGCTTTTTTCGGTAAAATACGGAGACTGAACGAAATCGAGAAGAATCTCAAGTGAGCGCTCAAATCCGTCGGAACATGAGAAAAGATAGGCGGTTTTATCAAATGTGGTATAAGCATTTGCATCGGCACCGGTTTGTGCATAGAGCGTAAAAGCATCCTCATTTTCATTTTCAAAAAGCTTATGCTCAAGGAAATGTGCTGTACCGTCGGGGATTTTTATTTCGGTATTGTTTTCGGACAAACACACCGTATTCATTGAGCCGTATTTCGCGGCAAAAAGAGCGTATGTGGTCGAATACTCGGGACGGTAAGAGATAACAAGGATTACTCCTGTTTTATGCTTTAAAACGGTATATTTTTCTTTTGTGATCGAACATATTTTTTCCGTCATAGTTTTTCCTCGGAAAGAAGAGAATAGTTCAAAGTATATTTCATTGAAGATGCGATTGCCGCAATCTCGTTTACGGAGCATCCGTTTATTTCGCGCTTCATTTTTTCTATATCAAATTCGCTGTTTTGTATAAGACGGTTAAGCGCGAAATCTTCTATACTTAGTGAACTGTCATAAATGGTGTTTAATGCGTTGATATAATATCGTTTGGCGGTATCAAAATCGTTTTCGGGGAACTTACCGCCTGCAACAACGGAAAGCTGATTTAATATTTCATCCTCGGCAATTTTAATTTTTTCGGGTAATACGCCGGAGTAAATTACCATTATATTTTTCAGCTTTTCAATCATTGCGGAACAGTAGTAGCAAAGCGACATTTTTTCACGTACATTCATAAAAAGCATGCTGTTCGGGCTTGCCGCAAACAGTATTAAAAAGAGAGTTAGCTTTACGGTGCTTATGCCTTTTGCATCATAAACAAATCCCATGGAAAGCTTTGCCTGTTCAACCTTTTCATATTCTTTAACGGTACGAAATTCGCTGTCGGATATCGCGGAGATCGTGGAAAGCTTATATGGCTTGCGGTTATCAAACAGACCGAAAAACTCTTTTTCAGGTGAAAAGTTTTTGAAATCACCTATTGCAAATATTTCCATAACGGCTTTATTCAAAAGAGTCTTATAAAAATCATAGAGTTCGCTTGCGGATATTTTATCAAGCTCATCTACTGAGCCGTATTCAAAAACAGAATATGGCTGGTTATCTGTCAGCAGCTCTGCACAACGCTTTACTGCGTAGGATGTTTTGTTGTTTTTGCGAGAGTTTATGATATCTTTTAAATTCTGTTTTTCTATTTCGACATACTCTTCACAGAAAATGCCGTTTAAAAGATACGGATTCCATATCATATCTTTAATCAGCGAAAATGCTTCTTCATTCATATTGCTGTCGCCGGGAATATAAATCGGATTTACATAATCAATGTAAAATGAAAGTACCTGTAAATCGCCTTTTTTCCGAATCGCCGTGTCAAGCTGTGCACCGTACAGTTCCTCTGATTTTTTTGCAAGAGCTTTAATTGACGGATATTTCCCGGAGCCGTGCTTTAAAACGAATACCAAAAGAGATGCAAGAGATGCGCTGTGCTTTTCAAGCGGAAGAAGCATATCTATGCAAAGAAAATTAGTTTTGAATTTTTTTATATCGATTAAATTTATATTGCAGCCGTTGGCAAGTGATTTTCTTTCCATTTTGCACCTCCGTACACTCCGTATTATTTTACTGCATTTTTGCAAAAAAGTCAATTTAAAATAGAACTGTAATTTCATGCAAAGCGTTGTCTGATTTGATATACGGAATTTCGGTGTCATTTTCAATCATCACGTATTTCCCCTCTCTCTTGGCTTTAACTTTTAAGTTTGTGCCGTTAATATTTAATTTGAAATTTATTCCATCCATGCTTGACGGGAGATTTGGGTGTATCGTTATATTTCCGTCAATGATTTTTACACCGAGCATTTCTTCGATAACCGTTCTGTAATACCAGCCGGCCGATCCCGTATACCAGCTCCAGCCTCCCCTGCCTACAAATCCCGGGGATGTGTATATATCTCCGGAAAGGACATACGGTTCATTTTTATATGTTTCCATATCGTCCCTCATGTTGGGATTAAGAAGGCATAACATTTCAAATCCTTTATCGGGATCATTGCATTTGAAAAGAGCATACGCGTAAAATGCCGCGGCATGGGTGTACTGTCCGCCGTTTTCTCTTACTCCGCCTACATAATTTTTGATATATCCCGGATCCTGATTGCCGTTCCTAAAGGGGATATCGAATAGTTTTATTATTCTGTTTTTCCTGTCAACTAATAATTTATCAACGCTTTCAAGTGCTTTTTTGCATCTGTATTTATCAAAACATCCGGCAAGAGAGGCAAAAATCTGCGGCATTATATCAATTTTACATTCATCATTATGATGCGAACCTAAAAATGTCCCGTTATCATAGTAGCCTCTAAGATAATATTTGCCGTCCCAACCGTTATTTTCTACTGCATCAATAAGCATTTCACGATTATCGTGAAGCATCTTTAATGCAGTGGTATCGCTCATCTGTTTCAAAATGAATTCGAATTCATTGCTTACGTAACAGTAGAACATCGAAAGCCATATGCTTTCCCCTTTCCCATTCGCGCCGACATTGGAAAAACCGTCATTCCAGTCACCCGTTCCCATTAGCATCAGTCCGTGTGCTCCTATGCGGAATGAGCGCTTAAATGCCTTTATACAATGATCATATATGCTTTCGGATATATCCGACTTAATTGCGTCTATATATTTGTCACGCTCATTTTCAGACAATTCTTCTGCTTTCAAATATGAAATATCGGCACTTAAGAAATGAAAATCACCGGTTTTTTTAACATATTCCGAAACGGCAAGCGGAAGCCAAAGCATGTCATCGCTGCATTTTGTTTTAACACCTTTATGAGATGATATATCGGAAGTTATTTCATGCCACCAGTGCATAACGTCGCCGGATTCAAACTGGTGCGCACACGCTTTAATTATCTGATTTTTCAGATAATTAATGTCAACCGAAGAAATACAAATTGCGTCTTGAAGCTGATCTCTGAATCCGAAAGCGCCTGATACCTGATAAAAGGCGGCGCGGGCGTTTAGGCGTGAATCACGGATTTGTTTATATAAAAAGGTATTGAAAAAATCATCGAATGACTTTTCTTTTGTAAATATTCGGCAGGGAGTGAAGTATTTGCACGGAATGAGTGTTGTTTTTTTCGCTGTCTTGGCTGATTCAAAATCTTTTTCACAGCCTAATATAAACTGAATCCTTGTGTTACCCTGTTTTAAATTTTCAGATATCTCAATTCTGCCGTTATTTTCACAAATATTTGACTCGCTGTTCCCCTTAAGATATGCGCAGGCATTTGGATATGACATGTCACACGGATTGGAAAAATACATTATCGCATCATTTTTTATATACTGAATATGCGATAGGCTGTCGTTCATATTTTCGGTAAGCAACGGATCTATTGAGTATATGATTTTTGCGTCAGATGAACTGTCTGTTAAAATATCTATTATTTTTGCGTTTATATTTTGCGCAGCATATACTTTCACCTTTATTGATATACCGTTTATATTTGCAGAATACTCTGCGCTGTTTTCCGTGTAGTTTACATTTGATTCGCGTATTATATCATAATACTTTCCGCATGTTTTCAAATACAGCATCTCACATCTGTTGTCGCTTGCGGGATCATTGCTCCAACGCGTAATTTTATACAGTCCGGAATTGAACGCATAGGTAAATCCGAGAGATTTTTGTGAGAGTACAGTTCCGAAAGTGCCGTTGG
Organism: Eubacteriales bacterium; assembly: GCA_045599805.1. GTDB lineage: Bacteria > Bacillota > Clostridia > Oscillospirales > UMGS1783 > JAZRWQ01. The sequence continues at coordinate 39,414 of JAZRWQ010000133.1, forward strand.
TCAGTATATTGCAATAGGGTGCTTTATCCGCATCCTTCCCTACATAATAACCTTGAGGCGTAAAATGACTTGGAGTTTCGGATTTATTCAAATGAGAAATCTTTTTGGCATGCATTACCGCATGATTTTCGTCTTTTCCGTTAAAAAGAACTGCCTCGGCGATAATTTCAAGAAAATCACAGGCGTTTCTATCTTTCGGTGAAACGATAAATATCCCGTTATTCATATAGTCATTTAGTCCGTATTCGGCCAGGGCGATGTTTAATGAATTTGAAAACGGCTTATCATAATCGGAATCATCGGCAATAAATACAATATCTATTTGCAGACCTGCAAAAATATAATAGGAGTACATTTCCATATACGGCGAAATATCTATTGTTCCGTTGCAATGAATCAAAAGGATACTTCTGTCACCTGATATTCCGTAATTCCAAAGTATTTTTCTGTTTTTATCCGTAAATGCATCGCAATGCTTCGGATTTGTATTGTAAAAAAGCTTCGGCAATAAATTCCGAGCTATTTCATTATCATGGGATCCGGCATATTTCTGATGAGAATTACGGGATAATTTATATTCCAATTCTGCCTTGTTATAATCATAGCCTGCCGCAAGTATGAATTTAATTTCTTTCTTTGCGTTTCTGTTGATTTTTACGGTTGTTTTTTGACAAAAGACCGGATTGATACATGCTTCATTTACGCCGTTGAATGAAAACTGTGACGTTTTTGTATCGGTAATAATATTGCCGTACGGAAGCAATCTGTCTTTAACCGTTTCGTATTCGCTTTTGCAGTCTACAAAACCGCAGCAAATACTAACGCTGTTTATTTCGTCACGCTTTCTGAATAAAACAGCGCTTTCTGTATCGGATTTTTTTGCTTCAATCATAAGCGAGTTGTATGCAGGATGTCGTGATTCGGCGTTGTTTAAAGACAATACCGGTTCTAAATAAACATAAAGCTCTATCGTTGCAGAAGTTTTCGATGAATTTTTAATAGTGATCTTCCGTATTTCCGAACAATAATCGTTTGATACCGCTGCAATGGTTTCTATTTCAAAATCATCATGAGTGAGGCGGTATACTATTCTGTCATTTTTTATAGATACGGATAAATTATTTTCCACAGAGAAATTAAGAGGTATTGTTTTATCTTTTATTTTTGCAAGCAAAAAAATCCCGCACGGGAAATCTTCCGTATTTTTTCGGTATTTAGTCAGTGAAAAATTGCAGAAAGTTGAAAATCCAATACCGTTATCCAATGTTAACATTGTATATTTCCCGTTTGTATATACCATCCCTTTGGGAGATGCCGCATTCGGATTATAGAATATATCGGCAGATTTTTGTTTAGGCATATTAAATGATAATGTTTTGTGACCTGTTACAGCATAGGGTTTTATCTGTTCGTCAAGCAGATATTTATATGCGTTTACAGAGGGAATCGTTTCAAACGATTTCCTGTTTATATCGTCTGCAAGCACATTTGCGAGCATAGTAAAACTCATGCCGATATGATGCGCCATGTAACACTTCATCGGCTTTGAATTCGATTTATAATCTATCGCTTCATAAAAGCCGTATTTCCCTACCATATTTTCCTTTTCCAATAGTGAAAGATTATTGAGTGCATCGTTATATGATGTGTCCATCATTAAAAAAGTTGAATACGGAGACACGGTAAAATCCTTGTTCAATTTAGTTCTTAAGCCTACCGCCTGAACGCCCATAGCTTTATACTTATAGGCAAAATCCTTGGAAAATGAATAGTAGCAGCTTTCGGATATACCAAACGGTTTATCACCGCATCTGTCTTTTTGTGCAAAAACAGCGAAATATAACGCCTCATTAAGCATACTGCCTTTAGCGGTTTTCAGAAAAATTTCCGGCATAAAAAATTCGAATACTGTCCCGCTCCATGAGCTTAGACCGTACCGATGCTTATTTTTTACAGTAATTCGGGCCATAGCCTGCCATGCGTCAAACGGCACTATGTCTTCGGATATAAGCCAGAAAACAGAAAGACGTGATTCGCTTGCGAGGATATCATAAAAATTCTTGCTGAGTTTTCCGTCGGTTACGTTAAATCCTATATGAAAAAGCATTTTTGTTTTATTGAATAAGAATGAAAAATCGGCAAGTCTTGCAGCATTTTGAAGTCTTACTTTTAGTGATTTATCATCAATTATTTCAGATGCGGTTAAAAGACAGACGGAAAAATTTCCGCTGTCTACGAAAGATATATAATCGGGGTTTAAAGGTTTTTTGTTTTTTATATCATACCAGTTGAATAAATGTCCGTGATACTTTGGTAAAGACTCAACGGTATTGAGTATATTGGTTATGGCTTTTACTGCGTCTTGTTTTGTGCACATGCCTAAAACATAAGCATCTGCGGCGGCAAGTACCGAAAAGCCGATATTAGTCGGAGATGTTCTCAACGCAGCACCGATAGGAGGATCTTCCTGCACATTATCCGGTATCAGCCAATTATATTCATCGGTAAGATTATCATTATAATACTCCCACATATCATTAGCGTATGAATAAAGCCGTTTTATATCGCCGTTTGTCATTGTTCTGCTGCGGGTATACCCACGCTTTGATATATCTTCTAAAATGACCGGAGCCATAATCCATACAACACATATGATGGCAGGAAGAATATACAGATAATTATTGTAAAATATGCCGCAGTAGAGTAAAACGAAAAAGAATATAAATGATACGATCTCGGGCAATATATATTCTTTAATATTTGATGCCGCGCCGGATGAGTCGGAGGATGTTGTCCATTGGAGCAGATTTCTTTTCGATACATACTGCCTGAAAAGCGCACGGCATACAGCATCAAGATTATTTATTGCCGTATATGGCACCTCAATTAAATGAAGCAGTACGTTATATATTTTTAATTTTAAAGGTGCATATACTCCCGAGCAGAATTTTACCGATGTAATGGAATTGATTCCTGTTATGATTCTGCTGTATAATTCGGTTCTGAGCGGAAAATCTATGCGCATTATCATTACAAGCAGTAAAACAGCAAGTAGTGACGGAGACACGAAAGCCGATAAAATCAAAGCAAATATATATACTGAGCCGCTTAATGATTCGGATAGATTATCGAGCAAAATATATTTATCAAATGCGGATAGTTTATCTGAAAACAATAGTAAGGTTGATTGCCAATCACCTCTCACCCATCTGTGAGCTCTTTTTTTATATGCCGAAAAAGACATTGGCTCTTCTTCGTAAAAAACGATATCGGATGCAATGCCTGTGTTTAAAACGGCGCCTTCTATAAAGTCATGACTTAAGATGCGCTCATGCGGAAGATCTAATGCTTTATTCAGATATGATTCTATATTTATAATTCCTTTGCCGGCGAAAATTCCATGTCCCGTCAGCTCATTTGCAAGATTTGAAATAGGACGTGAATAGCCGTCAATTCCATGATACTCGGAGATTATCTCATTATATAGTGTGGATTTTGACTTGTCTGTAATATTTGACAGACGCGGAGCGATGATTCCGTATGATTTATTTGCAGGATGAGTGATAACCGATAAAAGCTGAGATACTGAATTTATGCTTATTTCCGTGTCGAAGTCAATAATAGATGCGTAGCGGCATTTTTTCAAATCATCAGTACAGCCGAAGGATTTATAAAATACGTTTTCTCCGGAAGATATATACCGAAATATATCGGTTATGGCGCCCCGTTTGCGTTCCCTGCCGATATATTTCTTTTGCGTATCGGAAAAAGAGCGATATCTTACAAAACCGAAGAATATATTGCCGTATTTGATATTGAGTTTATTTATTGTATTGCATACGTCTTGAGATAGTTTTTCGTCTTTTTCCGCAGATCTGTTGGCATTTTCATTGTAATCGCAGAGCACCCCAAAAAAAATCTTACCGGATCTGTTTCTCAAATATGCCTTTTCAAGCTTTTTATATATGTCTGAATGAGTGTTCTCTTTAAGCAAAACGGGTATTATAAGGCATACCGGAATATTCTGTGCATATTCCGATTTATAGCGAGGCATATAATTAGGTTTAATTAACCTTAAAAATATCGCATTCAACGCTTCTTTTGCGAAATAATACATCGGCAGAAGAAGAATAACTGGAAAAATGTTTTTTAAAATGAAGCAAAAAGAAATCACCGGTAAAACCGTAAGAAGATACAGTAAAATAAAATATACACTGCAGCGTATATCATATTTGGCTTTGCGGTTAAGTTTACTTGTTATTGTTTCAAATAACTTTTTTTCGTTTTTATACAATAATTCTATGTCAACCGATTTGTCTTTGGCTTCCCTTTCAAGCATGATCCTGTATTGCAAACGGGTTGATCTGTCCGAGTTAATGTATGTTTTTTTATTTTTTAAGAATCTATGCGCATATGATAATGATTCGGAAATATATTCGCTGCGCAAATCTGTTATTCGACGTAGCATTTCAAACCATTCGATTGAAGATTTACCGACGGATACGTTTTCACAAATGTGTATTATGGCGGCACATTTCAGAAAATCTGTAAACCTTTCGCTTTCCATCGATGTGTATTTTCTTTTATCGGCTAATGTTCTGAAATCATTTCCGGAAATATTCTTACTGCTTACTGAGCAGTATGCGTCTATAAATGATACAGGTATTTGATAATGTCCTCTTTTGATGCAGGGCATATAAATTTGTTTATCAAACCCCGTAAATATTTCGCCGAATATTTTTTTAATATAATAAAAATTATCGTAAAAATATGCTTCATCGGATGTCGGTACATAGCTGTTTATTTCGGATTTTTCAATTCTGTCGAATTCGTTATTTAATTCGTTGTATATTTTATACATGAAAGAACGAACGCCGTTCAGACGTTTTTCTTTAATCGTTTCGTCCGGGGATATTTCATTTAATATCTTTATTGCCATACATTTCACCTTTCTGTGAAATATTTTTGACACTCAGACAAAAAAAATACATACCCCGTTCGGGATATGTATATATATTAGTTTTCTTGTAAATACTCAAAGATTATTTCGAATATTTCTTCCGATCTTTCATTCTTTTCAGTAAGATACAAATATCCGAAAACGGCTTCCAATGCCGTAGCCTTATGGTAATCCGATCTGCTTGAATGCTTCGGTATGTTAGCGGGAGAAGAATTTCTTGCGCGGTTGAATATATTCAGTTCGTCTTCACTTAACAGCTCTGTAAGCTTATCGCAAGCTTTGCTTTGTGCCGGAGCGGATACAAACTTCTGCGCCATTTTGTGCAATTCCCCCGGCAGGCATCTGTGTTCGGAAACAAGACGCTGACGTACCTTTAATTCATATACGGCATCGCCCAAATACGCAAGCGAAAGAACATTGAATAAAAATGCTTCCTGCATTTTTCACGCTACCTCTTAATCTATTTCTCTGCGGCCTTCAAATGCGCGCAATAATGTTATTTCATCAGCATATTTAAGCTCTCCGCCTACCGGAATACCGTATGCGATACGGGTAGTGTGAACACCGATTGCCCGCAAAAGCTTGCTGATATACATTGCCGTTGCCTCGCCCTCAATGGTGGGGTTTGTTGCAAGTATTACCTCTTTAATATCGGGAGAACCTGCCCTTGTTATAAGCTCTTTTATGCGAAGTTTGTCCGGACCTATGCCGTCCATGGGAGAAATAACACCGTGAAGGACATGATACAGCCCTTTATAATCACGAATTTTTTCAAAAGAAACTATATCCTGTGGCTGTTCGACAACACATATTGTGCTTTTGTCGCGCTTTTCACTTGAGCAGATATCACAGATATCGCCGTCTGTAAAATTAAAGCAAACGGGACAGGTTTTTATATGCTCTTTTGCATATAGCATTGCCTGTGCAAATTGTCTTACGTCCTCTTCCGGCATGGCGATTATGTTAAAAGCCAGACGCTGGGCGGTTTTTGCACCTATTCCTTCCAGTTTTTTGAACTGATCTGTAAGATTTTGCAGGGACAAATTAACACCAGACATAAAAGTCTCCTATCAGAAAAGTCCCGGTATACTTAACGGGCCTGTGATTTTAGCCATTTCTTCTTCGGTGGTTTTTTCGATATTTTCAAGTACCTCATTTACTGCGGCGCAAATCATATCCTGCAGCGTTTCCATATCGTCAACATCAACGGCATCGGGATCGATTATGATGTTTTCAAGCTTTCTTGAACCGAGCATTTTAACGGAAACCGCACCGCCGCCTGCGCTTGCTTCAAATTCGCGCTCTGCGAGTTCTTCCTGTTTTGCGGCCATATCATCCTGCATTTTCTGAACCTGTTTTAGTGAATTAAGGTTGGGGCCTTTTGCTTCCTGTGGAATACGTACTTTCATGGCTTATTCTCCTTTTGAGATTTTTACTGTTATGTTTTTACCGAGTATAGCTGATGCCGATTGCTGAAGCTTTGAAATATTTGCCGGAGTATTCAGAAATGTATAATTGAAATTGCTTGCAATAAAAGTAAGTACATCGGATTGCAGTTTATAGTTATCCGGCAGAAATGCCGCAAGAGACATGGTTTCCGGTGTTAAATTCAGTTTATCTTTAAGCTGTTTAAATAAATCGCCGTTATTTCCGTTTTGCTTTTGCAGCTCCTTTTCCATTGGCGGTATTTCGGCGATAATCGGCTCGGGAATATCATCGGAAGGATTTGGCAACACTATTTCAGCCTTTGGAATCGGAGCGCTTATAACGCCGTTTTCAAGCATTTCAAGACGGGCATTGATCGCCGTGAAATCATTGGCAAGCGATGGATTGCACATTTTTATAAATGCGATTTCGGCAACGGTTTTATTGCCGGTATTTTTTGTTGTTTTGCCGAGCGCATCGGATAAAACATCTATCCAATACAGCACGGTATCTTTTTTCACGCCCTTGGAAACTTCGACAAGTTTTTCTTTTTCCGCATCTGTACGTGCGACAATTTCCGGACTGCCGAGGGAAATAAGAAGTATATCACGGCAGGCCTCCATTACTTCGGTAATTAAATTTTCCATCTTTTTTGATTCAAGATAGAGTTTGTCAACCGTATTCAGTATGGAGGCATGGTCGGAACGCAATGCGGCGGAAATAATGTTGCAAATATCATCGATTCCGGCAAGTCCGACTATTTCTCTTACCGTATCCGGAGTTATATTATCATATGTCTGGCACTGTTCAAGTAAAGACAAGCCGTCTCTGAGTGCGCCGTCGGCAAGAACGGCAAGATAATCTGCTGCCTCATCGGTGAGATTTATTGAATCCTGCTCAGAGATATACTTCAACCTGTCGGATATTGTTTTAACCGGCAATCTCTTAAAGTCAAAACGCTGACAGCGCGACATTATCGTGGCAGGTATCTTCTGCACTTCGGTTGTTGCAAGAATAAATACCGTATGCTCGGGCGGCTCTTCAAGGGTTTTTAGGAGCGCATTGAAAGCATTTCCGGTCATCATATGAACTTCGTCTATTATATAAACCTTATATCTGCCTACCGATGGCGCAAAAACTACCTCTTCGATAAGTCTTCTTACGTCTTCGACCTTGCTTTTGCTTGCGGCGTCTATTTCAACGATATCATATAAGGTATCACTTTGAGCCATTTTACAGTTTTCACATTCGCCGCACGGCTCGCCGTTTTTAGGATCAAGACAGTTTATTGCCTTTGCCATAATTTTGGCACATGTAGTTTTGCCTGTACCTCTTGTACCGGTAAAAAGATAGGCATGACCTATTTTATCATTTACTATCTGCTTTTTAAGAGTTTCCGTAATGTGTTCCTGACCGCATACATCTTCAAAGCGGGATGGACGCCATTTTCTGTATAACGCCTGGTATGACATACTTTAACCTCCTGAAAAACATTATAAAGAGAGACAGGTTACCTACTGCGCCCGAGATGAACTGCTTAATGCTGCTCGGTTCCCCGCCTGACATGGTTCACAGCCACTCGCCGCGTAGGACCTGTCTCAAATATATTATACAATATTATTGCGTAAAATTCAAGCCTGCTTTTTAAGAAGTTTGATTACTTCTTCCTTGTTTTCGGCATTGAATACGGCACTTCCCGCCACAAGTACATCCGTCCCGGCTTTTTTTAATGCTGCGGAATTTTCAACGTTAACTCCGCCGTCAACCTCTATAAGATACTTGTAATTATTATCACGGCGAAGCTTATCAAGATATTCGATTTTCGGAATCATATCCGCCATGAATTTCTGACCGCCGAATCCCGGCTCGACCGTCATTATAAGCACCATATCTATTTTGCTGAGATACGGTAAAAGCGCCTCCGGCGATGTCTTTGGTTTAATGGTAAGCGCCGCCTTTACTCCGGCGGATTTTATCATATCGATACATTCGTCTGTTTTATCGGTGCTTTCGGTATGAACGGTTATTATATCCGCGCCTGCATCAATAAAATTCTTAATATATCTTTCGGGGCGGTCTATCATAAGATGAACGTCGAAAACGGCGTCAGATGTTTTTCTTAATGACTTTATAACACATGGGCCTATTGTGATATTCGGCACAAAAATTCCGTCCATTACGTCGATATGCAGGTATTCTGCTCCGGCATCAACAACCATTTGCGCATCCCTTGCAAGGTTTGCAAAATCAGCCGACAAAAGCGACGGTGCTACTATTGCCATATATTTATTCCTCCGTTTCAGAGAGACAATAATCTCTTTTTTG
>JAZRWQ010000134.1:0-12427 GCA_045599805.1 Eubacteriales bacterium
CAGCCGCGGAAACGAGGGCAAGCATCTTGCCTCCACAGGACTTGAATTCGACCGTAAGAAGACTCCGCAGGGCGAGGTATTCGAGGCTATGGTTTACGATACCGAATGCTACTGCATGTTCGTACTGAACGAAGGTTACTATATCATAGGCATACAGCCCGTAAGCGAGGCGGCGTTCGCCCGCGATATGGCGGTTTACATGATAACCTTCATGGAGGTACTGGTATTCACCGCCTTGTTCATTATGATCTACTTCCTTATCAAGCTGCTTGTTGTAAGAAGCCTGCGTAAGGTTAATAATTCCCTTGCCAAGATCACCGAGGGCGATCTGGATGAGAAGGTAGACGTAAGAGTAAGTACCGAGTTTGACCGACTCTCCAACGACATAAACACCACCGTTGGCGCGCTGAAGAATTACATAGCCGAGGCTGCGGCACGTATCGACAAGGAGCTGGAATTCGCAAAATCCATTCAGGAATCCGCACTTCCGAGAGTATTCCCGCCATTCCCCGAAAAGATAGAATTTGATATCTGGGCAGGCATGTGGACGGCAAAGGAAGTAGGCGGCGACTTCTACGATTTCTACCTCATCGGCGAAAATAAGCTGGCATTCCTTATTGCCGACGTTTCCGGCAAGGGCGTTCCCGCCGCAATGTTCATGATGACATCCAAGACGATGCTCAAGAACCTTGCGGAATCCGGCCTGGAAGTAAATGAGGCGGTTACCCGTGCAAATGCACAGCTTTGCGAAAACAACGATGCCGGTATGTTCGTAACCGCATGGATGGGCATAATGGATCTTAAGACCGGCCATGTTGAATTTGCCAACGCCGGCCACAATCCCCCCGTTATCAGAAGAAAAGACGGCACCTTTGAATATCTCCATTCCCGCGCAGGCTTCGTACTTGCCGGTATGGACGGCGTACACTACCGCAAGAATGAGCTCGATTTAGAGCCGGGCGACACCATCTTCCTTTATACCGACGGTGTTACCGAAGCTACCAACGCAGCTCCCGAGCTCTTTGGTGAAGACCGCCTGCTTACATCCCTTAACAAGTTCGGCAACGACGCCGACATGAAGGAGCTTTGCTGCAGCGTTAAGGCGGATGTTGACGAGTTTGTTGCCGAAGCACCTCAGTTTGACGATATAACCATGGTAGGCCTTACCTATAAGGGCAGATGGAGAATAGGCAGTGTTACCGAAATAACCGTTGATGCCGAGGTTGCAAACGTAACTCCCGTTACCGAGTTTGTTGAGGAAACCCTTGAGGGCTTCGATTTCCCGATGAAGGCTGTTATTCAGATAAACGTTGCGATAGACGAAATATTCAGCAACATCGCACTTTATGCCTATGCACCCGGCAAGGGTGAAGCTACCATAAAGATTGAGGAGCTTACCCTCCCCAGAGGCGTACGCATCAGCTTTATCGACAGCGGCAAGCCCTTCAATCCGCTTGAAAACAGCGATCCCGATATCACACTTTCCGCAGAGGAAAGAGATATCGGCGGCCTTGGTATCTACATGGTCAAGAAGAGCATGAGCGAGGTTTCCTACGAGTATAAGGACGGCAAGAACATTCTGTCCATCGTTAAATACATCTGATGTACTGTGTTTATATGCTTCGGTGCAGCGATAACAGTATCTACACCGGCTCGGCATCAAACCTTGATAAGCGCATGGCTCTCCATTTCGGAGGCAAGGGCGCCAAATACACCAAAAGCCACCCTCCGATAATGCTGGAGGCGGCATTTGAGTGCGAGGAATACAGATCGGCGCTTAAGCTTGAATACCATATAAAAAGGCTTTCCAAATCGGATAAGCAGCGCCTGATCGACGGCGGCAGGATAGAAATGCTGCTCGGCGATAAGGTGGACGCATCTCTCTACAAAAGACTTTAAAAAAATACGAAGCACATTTTTGTGCTTCGTATTTTTTGCAGAAATATGTAAAAATATTACGGTTGAAAAAGGCAGTATTTTCTGCTATAATAAGGGGACAATGGAGGGATAAATATGAGAAGCGACGGCAAGGTTGTAAAAAATGTTGATCCGATGTATACGCTTGCGCCCTATTTCATGCGCCGCAGAAGCGATTCTCAAAATATGATAACTATCCGCGTTCCCTACGCGGATATCCATAAATATGTGCTCGACGCACGCAAGCGCGGCCATAAGATAAGCCATCTTACGGTAATAGTTGCGGCAATGCTGCGCACCGTTTCGGAGTTCAATCAGCTGAACCGCTTCGTTTCAAACTCCAAAATTTACGCGCATAACGACTTTACCGTCGGCATGGTAGTACTGCGCGCTGGCGGCGGCGATCCGTCGATGAGCAAGGTTTCTTTCGATTTATACGATACCATTTTCGATGTAAACGATAGGCTTAACGCATTTATCGAAGAGAACAACAAGGCGGACAGCAACACATCAACCGACAAGCTTTTCAAAGTTCTTTTGAAGCTTCCGTTTTTGGTACGCATCGGCATGGCTTTCTTCCGCATGGCGGATCATTTCGGCTGGCTGCCCAAGGCGCTTTTGAATTTAAGCCCATTCCACAACACCATGGTAATAACAAACCTTGCCAGCATCCGTTCAAACTACATTTATCATCATGTGTACGATTTCGGCACCACGAGCTATATCGCCGCAATAGGCAATACCGAGGACGTGCCCTATGAAAAGGACGGCGAGGTTCATCTTAAAAAGATGATGCCCATAGGCTTTGTTATGGACGAGCGCATTGCCTCCGGCTCATACTACGTTCGCGCATTCTCGCGCATGGAAAAGTATCTTAAGGATCCCACCGTGCTTGAAGTGCCGCCCGAAACGGTAAACGTTGACTATCCGTTTGAGGGACTGTCCGAGCGCTTCAAGTCGGAAAAAACCAAGGAAAAGGAGCGCCGCAAGGCAGAAAAGAAAGCAAAAAAACAGGCAAAGTAAAATAAATAATCCGGCTTATTGCCGATTATAAATAAATTTTTCAGGAGTACGTGCTTTTTGTTAAGTAACACGATGACGCCGATTGCGGCATGACCGGGAGGTTTGCCGCGATCAACAAACCTCCCTTATATTGATGTCAACAATTTTCAGGAGGATAAATAATGAATATAAATGACTTTACAATTCGTTTGGAAGAAAAAGAAGATTACAGACAAACCGAGGACTTAATAAGGGAAGCTTTCTGGAACGTTTATCATCCCGGCTGCAGCGAACACTATGTTATGCACATTTTAAGGGACGATCCGGCGTTTATAAAGGAGCTCGACCTCGTCATGGAGTATGAAGGGCAGATAGTGGGGCAGAACATGTTTATGAAAACGGTGATAGATGCCGACAACGGCAAATCTGTCCCGGTGCTCACCATGGGCCCCATATGCATAACCCCTGCTTTAAAACGCAGGGGGTGCGGCAAAATGCTGCTTGACTACTCGCTTAAAAAGGCGGCGGAAATGGGGTTTGGCGCCGTACTGTTCGAGGGGAATATCAAATTCTATTCCAACTGCGGCTTTGACTACGCATCCCGTTTCGGCATTCGTTATCACGACCTGCCGCAGGATGCCGACCAATCCTTTTTCCTCTGCCGCGAGCTTATCCCCGGCTATCTTAATAACGTCACCGGCGTTTACCAAACGCCCAAAGGCTATTATGCAGACGCAAAGGATGTTGAAGCTTTCGACAAAACCTTCCCCGAAAAGAAAAAACTTATTCTTCCGTGCCAGTTAAGCTAACGAAAAAAGCGCCCTTTAGGCGGTGCAACATAGGGATAAACACAGCCGATTTGGCGATTTTCGTATTTCGGCTGCGTTAAAAACCTCGACCATATATCTCCATTATGCTCTCGGTTTTTGCCTTGCCGAAAGGAACGAAAATCATCCGAATCGGAAAAACAAAAGGAATCTGCCAATTTTGGCAGATTCCTTTGTAATTTATAAGGTTCTGTATTTCTCCCTAAGTCGCCCCGCCTTGGGGCGCTTTTTTCGTTAGTAAGAGAGTTAAGAGTTGAGAGTTAAGAGTTAAGAGTTGAGAGTTGAGAGTTGAGAGTTGAGAGTTAAGAGTTGAGATGTGGGTTTTTCAATGTTTTCGTGGTTGCGGAAAGCATTTTTTTGATTTCTTCACAGTCGGATTTTAGTGAAGAATATTCCTGCTCTGTCAGGTATTCCGTTTCAAAAAGCAAATCAAGCCAATATAGGGTTTCGTTTGTTTCTTTTAACGCAATATAGATTTTAGCGAGAAAATCTTTTTTGCTGACGGCACATTCGCTTTCGGCAATATTTGCACCGATACTTGTGCCGCTGCGAAGCAATTGTTTTGAAAGCACATATTCATTCTTTTCTTCGCACAGATACTTATATAGCTTTATCATTCGAATCGCAAACTTTTTGCTTTTATAAGCCGCAGTATTATCTCGCTCCATAACTCCACTCTTCACTCTCCACTCTCCACTCTTCACACTATCTTCACTTTTGACGGGAAAGCACAGTTCGCCCTTACGGCAGGAGTAAACCCCTGCCCTGCGAAAAAATTACTCTTCGGTTTTATCAATGCTTATGCACAGCTCCTTAAGCTGCTTATCGTCGATAAGTCCCGGTGCTTCGGTCATAAGCTCGGAGGCGTTCTGAACCTTGGGGAAGGCGATAACGTCTCTTATCGAGGGGGCGCCGGTCATCAGCATAAGCATTCTGTCAAAGCCGTATGCCATGCCGCCGTGGGGCGGTACGCCGTATTTGAAGGCGCTGAGCAGAAAGCCGAATTTTTCCTCAGCCTGCTCCTTGGTGAAGCCAAGTACCTCAAACATCTTCTCCTGCATTTCGCCGTCGTATATTCTTATGGAGCCGCCGCCCATCTCGGTGCCGTTGAGCACGATATCGTATGCTCTCGCTCTTACCGAGCCGGGATCGGAGTCGATATTCTGCCAGTCCTCCTCCATCGGTGCGGTGAAGGGGTGGTGCATCGCGGTAAAGCGGTTTTCCTCCTCGCTCCATTCGAGTAAGGGGAATTCGGTCACCCACAGGAATTTGAAATCCGCGGGGTCGCAAAGCTCCAAACGGTTTGCTATCTCGCATCTTAATGCGCCGAGGGAATCGAAAACCACCTTGTTTTTGGCATCGGCAACAACTAAAAGCAAATCGCCGTCCTTAAAATCGGTGGCGCTTTTAACTGCGGCAATTTCCTCTTCCTTTAAGAATTTGAAAAAGGATGAGCTTTCCTCGCCGTTTACGCTTCTTGCAAAGGCAAGTCCCTTTGCGCGGTAGGTCTTTACAAATTCGGTAAGCTTGTCGATCTCCCTTCTGGGGAACTTATCGGCATAGCCGTTGATATTTATTGCTCTTACGCTGCCGCCGTTTTCAATAGCGCCGGCAAATACCTTGAATTCGGTGTTTTTAAGTATTTCGGTAAGGTCTTTGATTTCAAAGCCGAAGCGTATATCGGGCTTATCCGAGCCGTAGCGCTCCATAGCCTCTTTCCATGGCATACGCATAAAGGGAGTTTCAACCTCAACGCCGATGGCTTCCTTCCACGCGCGCTTTATAAAGCCCTCGTTTATCGTCATGATATCGTCCTCGTCAACGAAGGACATTTCAAGGTCTATCTGTGTAAATTCCGGCTGTCGGTCGGCTCGCAGGTCTTCGTCTCTGAAGCAGCGGGCTATCTGCATATATCTGTCGTAGCCGGAAAGCATAAGTATCTGCTTATACAGCTGTGGCGACTGGGGCAGGGCATAGAATGAGCCGGGATGTACACGCGACGGTACAACATAGTCTCTCGCGCCTTCGGGGGTGGATTTTATAAGCATCGGGGTTTCTATTTCCAAAAATCCCTGCTCGTCAAAATAATCGTGCGCAATGGTGCCTACCTTATGGCGCAGCATGATGTTGCGCTGGATGTTGGGACGGCGCAGATCCAGAAATCTGTATTTTAAACGGGTGGTTTCGTTGGTGTTGCATTCCTCTTCGATTTCAAATGGGGGGGTGAGGGAGGAGGAGAGTATGCGAAGCTCCTTTACCTCAAGCTCTACCTTGCCGGTGGGCAGCTCGTTATTTTCGCTTGAACGGTGGCGAACAACGCCCCTTGCCGTAACAACATATTCGGAGCGAAGTGTGTTTGCCTTCTTGAAAAGCTCGGCATCGGTGGTTTCGTCAAAGGTCATCTGCATGATGCCGGTGCGGTCTCTCACCTCGATAAAGGTTAGCGCGCCCAGTCTTCTTACGCTGTTTACCCAGCCGCATATAGTTTCGGTCTTCCCCTCATCGTTTACGGTGAAGGTGCCGCAGTAACGGGTACGTTTCATACCCTTTAATGATTCAGCCATTTTGTATTACCTCTTACTTTACGGAAAATTTTTCTATGATCTGCGCTTCGGTCATGGCAACCTGTTCGCCGGTTTCCATGTTCTTAACGGGAATAAGTCCGCTTTCAAGCTCGCTTTCGCCGATAATGGCGGTGTATTTGCATTCGCATTTGGAAGCGTACTTCATCTGCGCCTTGAATGAGCGGTCGTTTATATCCGAAAGTGCTATGCCGCCGTTTAAGCGGATCTTCTGCGCAAGTACCATGGCATAATCGCCCTCCTTTTGTCCCATGGAGGCGATATACAAATCGGGCTTGTCGGGCGCTTCGATTTCAATGCCGCTGCTTTCGATAAGGAGCAAAAGACGTTCCAGCCCCATGCCGAAGCCCATACCGGCAAGTGGTATGCCGCCGAGGTCCTCGGAAAGTCCGTCATATCTGCCGCCGCCTAAGACCGTGCCCTGCGCGCCGATGTTATCGGATACGAATTCAAATACCGTGCGGTTGTAATAGTCAAGCCCTCTTACGATAAGGGGATCAACGGTGTACTTGATGTCCAGCGCCTCGAGCCCACGCTTTACGCCGTCAAAATGCTCCCTGCATTCATCGCACAGATAGTCGATGATCGAGGGGGCGTTATCCTTGAAGGATGAGCATACGGGCGATTTGCAGTCCAGAAGACGCAAAGGATTCTTCTCCATTCTGGAAAGGCAGGTCTCGCACAGCTCGCTCTTATACTGCGAGTAGTATTCAATAAGCGCCTTTTTATAATCCTCTCTGCACTTTTTGCAGCCTATCGAGTTTATGCGAAGGGATATGCCGCCGATGCCGAGGGATTTGAATATATGATTGCCGAAGGCGATTACCTCGCAGTCGGCGCGGTAGCCGTATGCACCGAAAAGCTCAATACCGAACTGGTGGAATTCTCTCAGTCTGCCTGCCTGCGGCTTTTCGTAGCGGAAGCAGGGGATTATATAATACATCTTAAGGGGCATTGCGCCGCCGTACAGACCGTGCTCTATTACAAGTCTGCCTACCGATGCCGTTCCTTCGGGGCGAAGGGTTATGCCTCTGCCGCCCTTGTCCTCAAAGGAATACATTTCCTTCTGAACTACGTCGGTCGTGTCGCCGACACCGCGCTGGAAAAGCTCGGTATGCTCAAAGGTGGGGAAGCGAACCTCTTTAAAATCAAATTTTTCGGCAATGGTGCGAAGCCGTCTTTCAAGTGCGTGCCATTTGTATACGTCGGTCGGAAGCACGTCCGCCGTGCCCTTGGGGGCTGTGATGTTTGCCATAATTATATCCTTTCTTACCTTTTGCAGTCGCCGTTTTCAATAGCCTTTATTATTATCTCTGCGGTCACTACGTTTGTTGCAAGTATTACGTTGTGTATGTCGCATAGTCGAAGCAGCGAATCCTTCGGCTCGTAAGAGCCTGCCGTCAGGTTGTCTCTGAAAAACAAAAGCAAATCTATTTCATCGTAAGCTATGCGCGCGGCAATCTGCTCGTCTCCGCCAAGGCGCCCTGCCATAAAGCAGTGCACGTCAAGGCCTATATCGCGAAGTATCTTGCCGGTGGTGCCGGTGGCATACAGCTTGTGGCGCGACAAAACGCCTGCGTATTTCGTGCAGAAGGTCGCCATAAGCTCCTTTTTCTTATCGTGAGCGATTATTGCTATATTCATCTTTCACCTCACCAGAATTTATACAAGGGCTTCTGCTCGCCGCATAGACGGCGTGCAATGTTGTTTATACATATCCCGGCGCGAATTTTTTCCGAGCATACCGGACGGCCGGCGTTGACCTCGGTGCGCACCTTTTCATCCTCGGGGATAAGCCCTAAAAGCTGAATGGCGGTGTCGTCTATTATCTTGTCGATATTCGGCAGATCGCCCGACTTTATGCGCTCCGGCTCAATGCGGTTGATAACCAGCCGCATCTTGCCTGCCGCAAGCACCTGCGCCGCCCTGTCGGCATCGCGTATCGAGGTGTATTCGGGGGTAACCACGAGTATAAGCAGCGAGCATAATTTTGCAATAACGCCGTGCACCCTGCTTATGCCTGCGCCGCAGTCAAGTATCACGAAATCGTAATCCGACACCTTGCCCAGAAACCTGCGCATATTTTCCCGGTTAAGGGAGGCATCGTCAAAATATACCGAAGCCGGTATGAAATCAAGATTTTTGTATTTGTTGTGATGTATGATCACGTCTTCGGGCTCTTTTGCATCCGTAAGTATATCGTGAAGGGTGTAAACACCCATATCGTCAAGACCGAGAATAAGGTCAAGATTGCGCATGCCTGCATCGCAATCTACCGCGAGCACGCGCTTACCCATATTGCTCAGCGCTGCGCTGAGTCCCGAGGCAAAGGTGGATTTGCCTACGCCCCCCTTGCCGGAGGCAATGGCTACTACCTGCGCCATTATCTTCACCTGCTTTCCTTTGAAAGTTCTTTTATTTTTAAGGCCGCGCTTGAGGGCAGCCCTACGATGTTTTCGAAATCGCCTTCGGTTTTCAAAACAAGCTTTTTGCCTATATCCTGTATGCCGTAGGCGCCTGCCTTGTCCATCGGCTCGCCGGTTGCGATGTACTCGTCTATTTCGTTTTCGGTAAGCTTTTTGAAATAAACTTTTGATGCCTCGCAGTAGTTTATCTTTCGGCCATTCATAAGTATGCAGACGCCGGTGTAAACGGTGTGCATATTCCCCGATAAAAGCATAAGCATCCGCTTGGCGTCCTTTTTATCCTCGGGCTTGCCGAAAATCTTTCCGTCGAATACAACCGTGGTATCCGCGCCGACAACAATTGCCTCCGGGTTATCCGTAAAAACCCTGTTTGCCTTTTCATAGCTTAGTTTAAGCACCATTTTATCCGGCTCGGATATATTTTTTTCGATTTCGCGCTCGTCAATATCGGCGGCGCATATTTTAAAATCAATGCCGTGCGCTTTTAAAAGCGCGCGGCGTCTGGGGGATGCGGATGCCAGTATTATTTCTTTCATCTTCTGCCGTAGAATCTGCCGTAAAGCAGCATACCGATAACAATGAAAATGATAACGGAAACGTTAAGCTCTATCCCCACACCCAAAGTGAGCTGCAAAACGCCCATATCTATCATAGTGGGATTTGCGTTGTTAATGCCGAAGGTCCTGCCGTAGGACAGCCATGACAGAAAAGCAACGTCCTTTGTAAGATAGGCAACAAGGCTGCCTATTACGATAGAGCCGAAAAGAAAGATAAAAAACATTATGGTATTGCGGGTATTTTTCATATCACTACTCCTCAGCGCGCATCCAGAAGCTCATTCAGCGCGTCGTTTTCTCTTGTAAGTCTTTCCACCTCGTCCGAAAGCTCGTTGAGTTTGCTTACAAGCTCGCGTTTTTCGTTGATGGCGCGCGATGCGTTGTCGATATATGCGTTGGCCTTTTCAAGCTCCTCGCACAGTCTTCTGTTTTCCGCCTCCAGCTCTCCCGGAGCGCTTACGTAGTTCTGCTCGTTGCTTATCTGTTCAACGAGCTTGCCTATCTGTTCCCGAAGCTGGCGGTTTTCCTCTTCGAGAGACGGGTTTTTGTCGCCCGTGTTTTTCAGTTCATACTGAAGCTCGTCTATCCTGTCGGCAGAGCGCGATGCTTCGTTGATATAGGAAGAAAGCTGTCTGCGCAGGTTTTCAATATCCGACTTATACTTTTCGCATTCGTCGTTGTACTCCATTGCCGTAAGCACGGCGGACATGGAAAGGGTTACCTTGGAGCCCATCCGCAGATATACCGATATTCTGCGGTCAACCTCCAGTGCAAGGCGCTTTATGTATTCCGGATCCTCCTCGGTCTGAATAACGAAATCCATACCGGCAACACAAAATGGAACTGTTCTCATCATAACGCATTCCTCCTTATGGGTATAATACTTCAATCATACTGATTATATTACAATTCATGCTTACAGTAAAGAGGATATTTTTAATTTTTATTGACTATTGAGAATAAAAATTATATATTTATATATAATAATATGTTTTAAGGCGGACAGAGCGATGAAAACAAAGAGAATAGTAATAAAAGTGGGCACATCCACGATAACCCACGACAACGGCAAACTGGATTTAGTGCATATCGAAAGACTTGTGCGCGTGATATCCGATATAAGCAACAGAGGGACAGAGGTGATACTCGTAACCTCCGGCGCGATAGGCGTCGGCGTTTCCTCTCTGCGCCTTTCCGAAAAGCCGAAGGACATACCCGGCAAGCAGGCAGCTGCCGCGGTAGGTCAGTGCCGTCTTATGAATATCTACGAAAAGTTTTTCTCGGAATACGGCTACGGAGTAGGTCAGATACTTCTGTCGGGCGATATACTTGAACCGGATAAGGGCACCGAAAATGTAAGAAACACGATAAACCGCCTTATCGGCTACGGCGTTATCCCGATAGTAAACGAAAATGATACTGTAAGCACCGAGGAAATCCAGATAGGCGATAACGATACGCTTTCCGCCATCGTTGCCATTCTTGCCGATGCCGACCTGCTCGTTCTTTTATCGGATATCGACGGGCTTTTTGATCACGATCCCCATAAGGGCGGCGCACATCTTATTCCGCTTGTTGAGGGCGTAACCGATGATATCCGCGCAATGGCAACCGGCTCTGCCACCAATCTCGGCACGGGCGGCATGGTAACCAAGCTCAACGCCGCGCAGATGGTAAACGGCAAGGGCATAGATATGCTTTTAACCAACGGCGCATCCCCCGAAAATATCTACGATTATCTTGACGGGAAGCATCCCGGTACTCTTTTTAAGGCAGGAGAAGTAAAATGACTCAGATGCAGTTAATGGCAAAAAACGCCGCTTCGGCATCCCTTTCGCTTTTGAAGCTTTCTGCAAAAAAGAAAAACGAAATACTGCTCGGCATCGCAAAGGCGCTTAAAGACAACGCCGAAAAGATATATGCCGCCAACGCCGACGACATAAAAAGAGCGCGTGAAAACGGCATAAGTGAAGCCATGATCGACCGCCTTACCGTTTCCGAAAAGACGATAAATTCGATGGCTGCATCCGCATCCCTTGTTGCGGCGCTGCCCGATCCCGTGGGCGAAACCTTAAACGAATACGTAAGGGAAGACGGTCTTTCGATAAAAAAGGTAAGCGTGCCCTTCGGCGTTATCGGCATTATATTTGAGGCTCGCCCCAACGTTGCCGTTGACTCCGCTTTGCTCACGATAAAATCGGCAAACGCCGTAATACTCCGCGGCGGCAAGGAGGCGCTTTGGTCCAATATGTGCCTTGTTTCGGTGATCCGCGAGGTGCTTAAAAATAACGGCGCCGATGAAAACTGCGTAAATCTCATAACCGACACCTCGCGCGACAGTGCAAACGAGCTTATGCACCTTGACGGGTATATCGATTTGCTCATTCCCCGCGGCGGTAAGGGACTTATAAACGCCGTTACGAAAAACGCCACCGTCCCCGTTATACAGACTGGCGCCGGCAACTGCCATATCTTCGTTGACGAAAGCGCCGATATCGGTATGGCGGCAGACATAGTCTTTAACGCAAAGACCTCACGTCCCTCGGTATGCAACGCCGCCGAAAGCCTGCTTGTCCACAGAGCAGCGGCAGATAAGGCTCTGCCCGTAATCTACGGAAAATTAAAGGAAAAGAACGTTGAGCTTCGCGGCGATGACGAAGCCTTGAAAATTCTGCCCGATATAAAAAAGGCGACCGATGAGGACTATTTCACCGAGTATAACGACTATATCATGTCGGTAAAGATAGTGGGTTCTCTTGAAGAGGCGATAGAGCATATAAATATCCACGGCACAAAACACAGCGAATGTATCGTGACCGAAAATGCGGATAACGCTCAGCGCTTCATGGACGAGGTGGACGCCGCCGCAGTTTACCATAACGCCTCCACCCGATTTACCGACGGCGGCGAGTTCGGCATGGGCGCCGAAATAGGCATTTCCACCCAGAAGCTCCACGCACGCGGCCCCATGGGTTTAAGAGAGCTTACCACCTGCAAATACAAGGTGACCGGCAGCGGCCATATCCGCTGATATTGACTTTTCGCAAAAAATAATTTATAATAATCCCTGCCGCCCGGCGGCACTACGCGGGCGTGGTGGGATTGGCAGACACGAT
>JAZRWQ010000135.1:0-9157 GCA_045599805.1 Eubacteriales bacterium
GTCTTTCGGCGATGGGCACGCCGCGGCGGCGTATACCTACAATGCAGAGATTATCGGAGCCGTTGTTTTTTTCTATTATTTCATGCGCTATTCTTTTATAAACGCGCGTTAAAGCGGCTTCGTCCATTATTTCTGCTTTGCGCTCCACAAAATCACCCTCTTTGAATAAATAATATCACATTGCGCCGATTTTGTAAAGGCATTTCAGTCATTCCCGTCAGCCGTAACGATTGAGTAATACGCCCTTGCCGTTATACCGTAAATGACCGCATAAATAACGGCAAAAAGAGCAAAAGCGATAAGGGTAACGAAAATAACGAATTTGAAATTATACAGTTCAAAAAGCTGCAAAAGCCTCCAAAGCATGGGAAATGCGAATGCAAGGTGTATTCCGGCAAAGATGAGAGGCGCGAAGAACACCGTGAGTATCTGCGAATTTATGCTCTTTATTATATCCTTTTTGGTCATGCCGACCTTGCGCATTATGCAAAAACGTTCTCTGTCCTCATACCCTTCGCTTATCTGCTTATAGTAGATTATCATGGCGGCGGCACAAATAAAGAGTACCGATAAAACTATGGCTATGAAGAAAAGTCCGCCGTAGGAGGAAAGAAAGTCATACCTTCCCTGCGCTATGCAGGAGGACGAATAGCCATAGCCGTTTCGGAACATCGGCACATCAGCCAGAGAATCCGTTATGGACTCGTGCAAAGATATCATATCATCATCGTTAAGCCCGGTATCATATCCGAAGTAACAGCGCATATTCATGCGGTTATATCCCAAATTGTCGGTATCTTTCGCAATGACTTCGATTTCGTCAAAATTCGAAACCACTATAATCACAGAGCCGGTAGGCATGGCGTTCACTTCGGATATAGTAAAGCATTTATCAAGCTTTTGCGATATGTTGAACCGACTGCCGTCAATGAAAAGTGTATCGTAATCATAACTGCATCTTACGGGACAGACTGCACACTCGCCGGTATGCAGTGAAAGGTTTTCATTGGTAAGGCGGTTATAGTCCTCCATACTCACAAAATAGAAGTTTCTTACGAGTGAAAAGTCTATTGTATTGCCGTTATCGGGATCGGTATCCGCCTTATTATCGCTAAGCAGACCTGCAACGGAAGCGTAGCGATAATCGAATACGTTTTTCGGAGTAAAGGAATATTCATCGAATACCTTTTGATAAGACATTTTGAGACTGTTTACGGTATCCTCGGTAAAATCACCGTAATCGCTTATCATTACATCGATCTCACATTCGCGCGGGAAGGTATTTTTCAGTGATTCGTCCGTCCCGAACCACAGGCTTGAGGAGAAAGATATCATTACCAACACCATGGTAGCCAAAATGCAAATCGAGGCAAGACCTGCGCCGTTGCGCTTCATACGGTAAGCCATAGATGAAACGGAAACGAAATGCTGCTTTTTATAATAATATTTTTTGCTCTTTTTGAGAAGTCCGCACAGCGTTACCGAGCCGAAGATGAATAACAGATAGGTGGCGATGATGACAAGGATAACGGCAACAAAAAAGCTTATGAGTGCCTCAAGCGGATTTTTGATGCTTACGGCGATAACGTATGCCGTTACAAGAATAATTACGCCAGGTATCGCCAATAAAAGATTGGACTTCGGCGGCTTTTCCCCTGCCGTTTCGCTTTGCATAAGCTCGATGGGCTTTGCCTTTCGCACCTGAATAAGCGACTTTAACATTATAAGGAAGAATATAGCCGCGTAAATTACCGCGGTATAAATAAGCGTAGTTAAAGACAGCGAAAATTTTATCGGCAGGCTTTCCCTTACTACCTTCATAAGCACCCATTGTGCACCGCCGGACACCATTATGCCCAACAGCGAGCCGACGATTATCGACACTGCGGCGGTTATGACCGATTCCAGTACAACGATGCGGCTTATCTTTTTTTTATCCATGCCCAGCACGTTATAAAGGCCGAACTCCCTATAACGCCGGCGGATAAGAAACGAGTTGGTATAAAAAAGGAATATTACCGAAAATACGGCGATAACGACCTGACCGAGCGTCAGTACCGTGCCGAGGCTTCTGCCGCCCTTCATCATTTTCAAAAGCGGACAAACGCCCAGATATCGCATAATATAATACATCATGACCGAGCCTATACCGCTTATGATATACGGGATATACAGCCTCTTATTTTTCCTCATACCCTGCAATGCAAGCCTTGAAAAGAACGCGGTTTTCACGCCATATCACCTGCCTGCAAAGCTATAAGCGCATCGGAAATCTTCTGATAGAAGCGTTCGGGTGTATCATCATTGCGGTAGAGCTGATGATAAACCTCGCCGTCCTTTATAAACAGCACACGGGAGGCGTTTGATGCCGCCCTTACCGAATGGGTTACCATAAGTATCGTTTGTCCCTGCGCATTAAGAGCGGAAAACACTTTTAAAAGTTCGTCGGACGACTTGGAATCAAGCGCACCGGTAGGCTCATCGGCAAGAAGGATGCTTGGCGAAGTTATAAGCGCCCTGGCAACGGCGGCGCGCTGCTTTTGCCCGCCGGACACCTCATACGGATATTTATCGAGAAGCTCCGAAATGCCGAGCTTGTTTACTATCGGCATAAGCTTTCTCTCCATTTCGGAGTAGCGTTCGCCCTTTAACACAAGCGGCAAAAAGATATTATCCTTAAGCGTAAAGGTATCAAGCAGATTGAACTCCTGAAAAACGAATCCGAGATTGTCGCGGCGGAAAACCGCCACATCCGATTCCTTTATTTTCGAAAAATCATTTCCGTTAAGAAGCACACTGCCGGACGTGGGCTTATCGAGCGCGGCAAGTATATTCAGAAGAGTTGTTTTGCCCGAGCCGGATTCGCCCATTATGGCAAGATATTCCCCGTTTTCAACATTAAAGCTTATGTCTTTAAGCGCTTCCACCTTATTGTGACTCAGTCTTTGCGAATATATTTTTTTTAGATTTTTTACTTCAAGTAATGACATTTATTTACCTCCGTGAATATTTGCATGCTTTAATATAACGCAAGTACCCTAATTTATGTTTCAACCATGCCACTTTATAATAACAAAAACGAGCAAAAAAGGTCGGCCTGTTTCAAGGTCGACCTTTATATTATTATTTTTTGAACAAATCGACAAACTCGAAGGTGCGGCAATCGACAAGTCCGCGGTTGGTAAGCCTTATTTCGGGCAGACAGGCAAGAGGCACAAGCGCCATAGTCATATACGGAGAAGCGATAACGCAGCCCATTTCTTTCCATGCCTTATCGAGATTCTGCACAAGGGCTGCCATTTCGTCAACAGGCAGGTCGTTCATAAGTCCGGCGATAGGCAAAGGCACAACGGCAAGCACCTTGCCGTCGGCTACGGCGCACAGACCGCCGCCGCATTCTATAAGGGTATTTGCCGCCAAAGCCATATCCTCGTCATTTGTGCCGGCGACAAGCAGATTATGCGCATCGTGCGCTACCGTCTGCGCCATGGCACCCTTTTTAAACCCGAAGCCCTTTATGAACCCGAAGCCCTTGGTGCCGGTGGCATGATGACGCTCTATTACCGCCATCTTCATAATATCCTGCTCAACGCTGGCGTTTACGAAGCCGTTCTTTACGTTAAGATCCAAAAATCTTTCATAATTGCCTACACGCTCGGGGATTATTTCGATAACTCTCGTATTTACAAGACTGCCGGCTTCTTCGGGAGCTTTTATCTTAAAGGTATCCGCAGTTATCTTTTCGCCTACGTTCATGGTATCGCATATATTCCCGGGAAATTTGAACGGTTTTATCTCAACGGCCATCTTGCCGTTTTCGGCAACAATATCACCGTCTATCATCGTTCTTGTTATACGGATATCGTTAAGGTCGTTAAAGAATACGATATCGGCGCACTTGCCGGGAGTTATACTGCCCATTTCATGGTCCATACGCAGGCAGGTTGCGGCGTTTATGGTAACATACTGTATTGCCTTAACGGGATCAAGCCCCTCTTTTATCGCAAGGCGTACGATATTATCGATATGACCTTCATAGAGAAGTGTATCGGGGTGAGCATCGTCCGAAACAAGGCATACAAAACGGTCGTCCACCTTATTATCGAGAACAGCCTTAATAACCACCGGCAAATCGTGCCATGCACTTCCGTAACGCATGAGCGCATACATGCCTCTGCGTATCTTTTCAAGCACGTCCTCTGCCCTTGTGGATTCGTGGCAGCATCTTGCTCCGGAAGCGATGTAGGCGTTGAGCGCGGCGCCGGTATCCGGGATGGAAAAATGTCCGGTTATTATGTTATCGGATTTTAAGGTTTCGGCAAGCTCGGCATGAACCTTCTCGTCACCGTTGATTACACCGGGGAAGTTCATCATTTCGCCAAGGCCCATTATGCCGTCCCACTTCATCATTTCCCTTATTTCTTCAGCGCCTATTGCAGCGCCGGTATCCTCAAAGCCGGGTACTGCGGGAACGCAGGAGGGGGCGTTGGACATTGCTTTTAATGGAGTTGCCCTGCCGTTCTCAATCATTACCTTTACGCCCTCAAGACCGCATACGTTGCATATTTCGTGCGGATCCATGAAAATGGCGGTGGTACCGTGAGGGATAACGGCATTTGAGTACTCGCCTACCGACAGCATTGAAGATTCAACATGGATATGCGCATCTATAAACCCCGGTGCTATGTATTGACCGGCGGCGTCTATTATCACCGTATCTGCGCCTGTACATCCGGAAGCATCTCCTACAAGAGCTATTCTGCCCTCCGATACGGCAACGTCTATTCCTTCCTGTATTTCGGCGGTACATACATTTACAAGCTTTGCATTTTTTATAATAAGCTGCGCCTTTTCTATGCCGAGTGCCACCTTCGAAAGAGTGGCGCTTACCTCATAAAGCGGCTTTTTGCAGAATTTATTAAGCATGGCTTCTCTCCTTATTTAATTTATTCTTTGTTTTTTTATACGCTTTTCTTTTTGCGCTTTTTTTCGGCGATTGCCATTACCAAAAGTGTAAGCATAAGTATGGCGTTTACTGTTATCAGACCGTAATAGTAAATGCTGTTCCAGATATCGTAGGTCGCGATGGCGGCATTGGCAAGATAGGCTGTGGGAATCATTATCGCCATTATTATCACTTCAACGACGGCAGCAAATATTATTATACGCTCGTTGGGAGTAACGGTACGGTCGGTGCCGCTGCGTCGAGACAGTATCTGATTTGATATTATCATCAAAGGACAGCCTAAAATAATCGATATATCGAAATTATTGAGGAAGACGAAAAATCCGGCAAGCAGACCGTCGGCGCCGAAATTCACCTGAACGATAGTGCCAACACCGATACCGCTGAGTATGGCGAAAACAAGGCAGACAAGTGTGAATTCAAGCACCTTTTTAACACAGTCGAGCCTGTGTATATGATCCTCGCCCTTTGTGAAATACTTCCACATGAAGTAGGGTACCATAGAATATAAAAATTGCGGCAGGATGCCTTCTAACAGCACGGCCCACGAATAGCCGTTTACTGCGTCCGAGATAAAATTGGCAGTGAGTATGCCGAGAGATGCGGGCAGTCCGAAGCTTATACCCAAAAAGGGGTACAAAACGGCAGAAGGACGCACCTCGGAAACGGTGAACACCGCAAGAATCTTATGAAACGGCATGGTAAGCGCGAAAAATGCCACACCGGACAGCACATAAATAATGATAAATCTTAATACTTTCTTCTTCATGTTATTCTCCCGGTTTATTTCTTTTTCATCATGTGAGTATCATTGTAAAACTGAAGGTTCGCATCCCACGAATCGTATTTTTCATCCGTGCCGCGCTTATCTTCAAGGCCGTAGTTATCCATAAGATACTGCGCCATATATGCGGAAAGCTTGGGATTGCCGTTATAATTCAGGTGATTTTCGTCACCGAAATCGAAGCCGTAATCAAGATTCAAAAGCTCCTGATGCGTATTGAAATTGATAAACGGAATGTTTCTTTCATTGGCTATTTGCTCAACCGTAAGATATACCGACTGCTCCATATTCGATATTACAAAGGGGTAGCAGGTAAGCAGAAGCTCAACGTCCTCTTCCTCACACATATCGAGAATCTTCAAAAACCATTCCTCTACCTTGGGTTCCAGAGGAGCAGCCTCGGTAACACCGGTAACGTCCGGAGTGCCGAAAGCCTGTTTTCCGCGATGCTCGCAATGCCCCTTCCAGCACTCGGGATAATCCTCCCAGTAGCCGGTAAAATCATTTTCCTTCAAATCGTTATTATAACGCGCATGATATGTAGGGAATCCTAAAAATATATCTCCCCACAGCTCTTTCGGGGAATTCACCATTGTGGCGCGAATTTTATCGATTGAGGGGCGCAGACCTATGGTGTTCTTTACCATACGGCTGTAATCGTTATACTGTCCTTCCTCGGAAGTGCCGTCACCCTTGAAGAATGCGGCATCAACATCGAGCACAACCACCTTGGGCTTCTGATATTTGAATGCCTCTTTCATATAAAAGTAGGTGCTCCACATAGGTTGGGACGAACCCGCGAGAACATAGGAAGGTATACCCTGCTCGCGCCATATAATGGCGGGATTTATGCCCTCAAAGGTGTGCGAGGTGCCGAAAAACATAACATCGCACGAATCGGAGGGAAGCTCGTAGAATATCGTAAGAGGATATATCCCGTCAACATATTTGAATTTCATTACCCTGCATACGCCGCTGAGCACAAGGGCGGTGATAAGCACGAAAATAATGACCTTGGATATTTTTTTGATCATACTTAACCCCTCCCCTTATCAGAACCGGAAATAAATGAATTCGCCGGCGTTGAACTCGGGACCGTATACGCCGAAGATGAAGATAACGAGGATAACGCAGATATAAAACGCCCATCTGAATATAAGCGGCTGTTTTTCGATTTTGCCGATGATATCCGTTTTGCCTTTAAGCACACTTATTATCACAAGTATTGCTATTGATATAAACAGAATACCAAGCTCCGTGGGAGAAATGAAATCCTGTATGCTCTTATCAAAGAGCGTCCACGGCTGGAAATTGGTGAATATGCAGGTTATGATCTGCCATGTCTGCTTTATGGACTGGGCACGGAAGAAAAGCCATGTGAAATTCACAAGGAGGTATACGAAAACGCCTTTTATGAATTTAAGCCCGAAGGAATCGGGATTTGCCTTTGTGATTTTCAAAACGAAATTCTTTACGGGTTTTAAAATATCACCGATAACCTGATACAGTCCGTGAAGTCCGCCCCAGATAACGAATGACCAGTTTGCGCCGTGCCACAAACCGCTTAAAATAAAGGTTATCATCGTATTGAGATATTTTCTCAGTTTTCCTTTGCGGTTGCCGCCCAAAGGAATATACAGATAATCTTTAAACCATGTGGAAAGGGATATGTGCCATCTGCGCCAGAAATCTCTCACCGAAACGGCAAAATACGGACGGTCAAAGTTTTCCATAAGCTTAAAGCCAAGAACCCTTGCCGCACCTATGGCTATATGCGAATAGCCCGCAAAGTCGCAGTATATCTGTATGCCGAATGCAAATATCGCCATAAGCTCAAGTATGCCGGGACGCAAATCAAGCCTGCCGGCAAATACGGCATTTACAAATATGGCGGCTCGGTCGGCTATGACCATCTTTTCGAAAAAGCCCAACGCCATCGTGAGCAGTCCGCTTTTTACCCTTGCGGAATCCCACGTATGTACCTGACGCATCTGCGGCAGAAGATTTGACGACCTTTCGATAGGCCCTGCCACAAGCTGCGGAAAGAAAGAAACATAAAGGGCGTAGCGAAAAAAGTTCTTTTCCGGCTCAACTTCTCTTCTGTATACATCGGCGGTATAGCTTAGTGCCTGGAAGGTATAGAATGATATACCTACGGGCAAAAGCAAATCAAATGACGGACTGAGCGCATCCTTTCCGAGAGCGCCGAGGAGAATATTTATATTATCCACGGCAAAGGAGAAATATTTAAAGAAAAAGAGAATGCCGAGATTCAATACAAACGACCCTGCGACCGCCCACTTTTTAAGGCGTTTCGCCTTATTTTCATCGGAATTGGCATCTGCTTTACTGATGAGAAGCCCTGAAACCCAGGTAATAAAAGTGGAGGCAAGCAGAAGCAGCGCATACTTTGCATTCCAGCACATATAGAAAAAGTAGCTGCTGACTAAAAGCCATATCCAGCGAATCTTTTTCGGCAATACGAAATACAAAAGCACAACTACCGGGAAAAACAACAGAAAACCATATGAAATAAAATTCAAGGTTTATCCCTCCATTTGATTATATACGGATTACAGCGCGCCGCCATGCAAATATCAAGCATAAAAAACCGGTAAACGGTGTTTTTTATTATCAGTAGACGGAAATGGTGATGGTTTTTTCGTCATCCTCGAAGAATCTCACAAAGATGGTTTTGCGGTTGCAGTTTATTACTTCGGTAAACGACGACTCCCAGTATTCATTTGCATCCTGCAAGGCTTTACGCGGAAGCGCACGCACGGTTTCACCGAACTGACGCATATAATAATCAATAAATTCGCGGTTTTCCTCATCCATTACAAAATCGTAGGTAGCAAAGGGAAGCGTGCCTACATCCTCGGTACGGTAATCGAACTTGCAGTTATCTATATCGTAAACCTGCGAGTAAGATACGGAGTCCATAAGTTCAAACATCTGTGCTTCGGTCTGTACGGCATCAATGCCCTCCATAAGCTTATCATATCTGCCGCATCCGGAGCGCTGGGTTTCTATGGCATATAAGTCCTCGTTTATGTAAAAATTGGTTTGTGCCGGCTGATAGTCATTCCATATAACCTCATTCATGGCAAATTCCAGAACGCCGTAATGACCGGTGGCATCGGCAATAAGGAAGCAATAATTCCAGTAGCCGTCCTTGGAATATACGTCAAGTGTCTTTACATATTCCAAAGCCTCTTCAACCGTTGCGCAATGCTCGCCTATATATCGCGGAAGCGCAAACATATAAACTCTTTCATCGGAATCGGGATTTGTGCCGGAGCAGGAGAATTTCGATTCGCCCGTAGGCCAGAACTCGCCGTTGCGCATATTGACTTCAATGAAAAGTCCCTTTTCATTCAGCACATCGTCAGCCATAAAGGGCAGTA